>NZ_JBHTTU010000056.1:0-15732 GCF_042794375.1 Kitasatospora sp. NPDC056531
GTCTTACCCCTTCTCGAGCGCGACCGTACGGCCGCGGCGGCGCCACCGCCGTCCCCGACCGACCGGCGCCGCCGCAGGCCCGGGCTGCCCCGGGTGCCGCAGCCGCCCCGGCCGGCGCTGCGGGCGGACTGGCTGCCGCTGCTGGCGGTGCTGCTGGTCCAGGGCGCGCTGTCGTACCACCTGATAGTCAGTAACACCGCCTTCATCGACGAGGGCACCTACATCTACTCCGGGTACCAGGAGATCGCGCACCTGCGGCACGGCACTGCGGTGTCGACGTACGAGACCTTCTTCTCCGGCTCCCCGCTGATCTACCCGGTGGTCGTCGCCCTGGCCGACTTCGCCGGCGGGCTGAACGGCGCCCGGCTGCTCAGCCTGGCGTTCATGCTCTCCGCGACCGTGGCCGTCCACCTGGCCACCCGGCGGCTGCACGGCTCGCTCGCGGCCTTCTGCGCGGCGGCGGCCTTCGCCGCGCTCGGCCCGACGCAGTTCCTGGGCGGTCTGGCCACCTACGACGCCATGGCGCTGGCGATCCTCGCCTGGGCCGGCTACCTGGCGGTGCGGCTGACCACCGGCGGCGGGTACCCGAGCCTGGTGGGCTCCGGGCTGCTGCTGGCCCTGGCCGGTGCGACCAAGTACGCCGCGCTGCTGTGGGTGCCGGTGGTGTGCGGCATCGCGGTGCTGGCCGGGACGGGCGGCTCGGCGCGCTCCTGGGCGCGCTGGCGGCGCGGGCTGCTGGTGCTGCTCACCTTCGCCGCGGCGGTCGGCGCCGCGGCCCTGGCGGCCGGTCAGCAGTACATCGACGGCTTCAACCACACCACGCTCCAGCGCGCCCCGGGCCATGACGCGTACTCCTACGTGGCCGGGGAGGCCGCCCGCTGGGTCGGCCCGCTGCTGGTGGTGGCGCTGCTCGGGGTGCTGGCACAGCTGGTGCGGGCGCGCCGGCGCGGCGGCGCGGCCTGGACGGAGTTCTGGCTGGCCGCGGTGCTGCTGGTCGCCGGTCTGTTGGCGCCGGTGAACCAGGTCCGCATCCACACCTGGCTGTCGCTGCAGAAGCACGTGGACTTCGGCGCCTGGTTCTCGTGCATCGTGGTGGGCTCGGTCCTGGCCCGCGTGGTGCTGTGGCTGAGGGGTCGCTTCCACGTCACGGCGGGGATCGTGGCCGCCGCGTTGGTGGTGGGCCCGCTGGCCTGGGAGGGCGCGGCCCAGGGCCGGGAGATGTTCGGCGAGTGGTCGAACTCGAAGGAGTTCGTCGCCGCGCTGGAGCCGTACATCGTCAAGGGCGACGACCGCTACCTGGTCGAGAACTACAACGTCCCCGCCTACTACCTGCGCAAGCAGAGCAACTGGCAGCAGTGGCACGACCTGGTGTCGGTGTTCCGCCGGGACCCGGCCACCGGCCAGATGCAGAACGGGGTGCCCGCCATCCAGGCCGGGATCGAGGCGCACGAGTGGAAGGTGGTGGTCCTGGACTTCACCCAGACCGGCGCCACCGACAAGGCGGTCCAGCCGACGCTGAAGGCCGCCGGGTACCGGGTGGCCACCGTGGTGAAGAGCGGCGAGCACGGCCGCTACACCGTCTACGTGGCCCCCGGGTACGACAAGCGACCGTGACCGGCGGCCGGGTCGCCGTGGTTCAGGACGCCGTGCTTCGAGATTCCGCGCTCGGGGACACCGCGGGTCAGAACGTCATGGTGTAGACCATCAGGTCCATCCCCGGGTACGGCGCCCAGTCGCGCGCCGGGGTGCGCACGAAGCCGATGCGCTCGTAGACGCGGTGGGCGGCGGTCATCTCGGGGCGAGTGGAGAAGGCCATGCCGGCCAGGCCGAGTTCGCGGCTGCGGGCGACGGTGGCGCGCACCAGGGCCTCGCCGACGCCGCGGCCGCGGGAGGCGGCGGCGGTGGCGAGCATCCGGATCTCGCCCTCCCGGGGGGTGGCGATGTCGGCCCACTCGGTGCCGCCGACGGCGAAGGTCACGCAGCCGAGGACCCGTTCGTCGGCCGTGTCGACGGCGACCAGGAGTTCGGCCTCGTGGGAGCGGCGTCCGGCGTCCCGCAGCAGGTCGACGTAGCCGCTCGTGGGCTTGGTGTAGCCGTCGCCGACGAAGGCCTCGACGGTGATCCGGCCGGCCTCTTCGAGGTCGCGCGGGAGGGCCTGGCGGATGAGGAAGTCCATCGGGCCAGTGTGCCGGAGCCGTGGGGGGTGCTGATCCGGGGGGTGGAGCGGACCGGGAGGGTGGCCGGGTCGGCGGAGGGACGCAGCGAGGCGGCGGGCATGGTGCCGTACAGCCGGTCGGGGCGGTCGGGGTCGGCGGGGTAGCCGCCCGGGCGGTGGTGGTTGTCGCGGCCGGCGGCGGGGCCGCGGGAGAGTTCGCGGCCGATCAGGGTGCCGAGCAGGCCGAAGCCGCCGACGGCGCCGACCAGGCCGAGTGCGCTTGCGAGGGTGCCGGGTTCCATGGACACCACTGTGGCCGGGCGGTGCGGGTGCCCACGAGTGGCAGGAATGACCATTTGCCTCGAAATCCTGCCACCCCGGCCCTTCCCCGCATCCGGCCGGCCGGGGCATGCTGGTCGGCATGCTGAAGAACGTGGTCGCGGTGGTGCTGGAGGAGGTCCACCCCTTCGAACTGGGCGTGGCCTGCGAGGTCTTCGGCCTGGACCGCACCGCGGACGGCCTGCCCGGGTACGACTTCGCGCTGGCCGGAGCCCGTCCGGGCCCGCACGCGACCCACTCGGGCTTCGCGGTGGACGTCCCGTACGGCCCGGAGCGGCTGGCCGCGGCGGACCTGGCGGTGGTGACGGCCTCGGGGATCCGCGAGCGGTACCCGGAGCCGCTGCTGGAGGCCCTGCGCGCGGTGGTGGCGAACGGCGGCCGGGTGCTGTCCATCTGCAGCGGCGCCTTCGTGCTGGGCGCCGCCGGGCTGCTGGACGGCCGCCGCTCGACCACCCACTGGCGGCACAGCGAGGAGCTGGCCGAGCGCTTCCCGAGGACGGTGGTCGAGCCGGACGTGCTGTACGTGGACGACGACCCGGTGGTCACCTCGGCGGGCACGGCGGCCGGCATCGACGCCTGTCTGCACCTGGTGCGCAAGGTGCAGGGCGCGGAGGTGGCCCGGGCGATCGCCCGCCGGATGGTGGTGGCGCCGCACCGGGAGGGCGGGCAGGCCCAGTTCGTGAACCGTCCGCTGCCGCAGGGGGACGGCGACTCGCTGGCGCCGCTGCTCGACTGGATGCGCCACCACCTGGACGAGGAGGCCACCGTCGAGCAGCTGGCCGTCCGGGCGCACATGTCGCCGCGCACCTTCGCCCGGCGCTTCCAGCAGGAGACCGGCACCACCCCGCACCGCTGGCTGACCGGGCAGCGGGTGCTGCTGGCGCAGCGGCTGCTGGAGTCGACCACCGAGTCGGTGGACGTGATCGCCGCGCGCTGCGGCTTCGGCAACGCGGCCGCGCTGCGCCACCACTTCGGGCGCCGGCTGGGCACCACGCCGCTGGCCTACCGGCGCTGCTTCGCCGACACCTGCTGATCCCCGACCGGCCGTCAGTCGGTGTCGGCGGCCAGGTGGTCGACGGTGTTCCAGCGGTCCGGCCGCAGCCGCCCCTCCTGGGCCCGCCAGAGGCTGGTGGAGCAGTTGTGCACCGGACCGAGCGCGGTGAGCTGCTGCTCGGTGAGCCGGTCCAGCGCGTAGCGCAGCATCAGCACCGTGCAGTCGTGGGCGACCAGCAGGACGGGCCGCCCGGCCTCCTCCTCGCAGACGTCCCGCAGCAGGCTGCGCACCCGTAGCGCGACGTCGGCCCAGGACTCGCCGCCGGGCGGGCGGTAGTACAGCTCGCCCATCTTGCGCCGCCGGGCCGCCTCCTCGGGGTGCTTGGTCTCGATGGCGGCCTTCGGCAGCATCTCCAGGACGCCGAGTTCGCGGTCGCGCAGCCGCTCGTCGTAGCGGACGGCCAGGGTGACGGGAACGGCGCCGAGCCCGGCGGCCTGGGCGAGGGCGATCCGGGTGGTCTCGGCGGTGCGCGTGTACGGCGAGCACCAGACGCTGCGCGGGCGGTCGGCGCTGGGCAGGGCGGCCCACCAGCGGCCGAGCGCCTGGGCCTGCCGCTGGCCTTGCAGCGACAGCGGGATGTCGGCGTCGCGGCAGCTGATCGGGACGCTGAGCGCGCCGGCGGCCTCGGCCAGCTGGAACTCGACGTTGGCGGTGGACTCGCCGTGCCGGGTGGCGATCAGCACGGACGGCAGCCGGGTGGCCGACGCCGGGCGGTGGGCGGTGACGTGGTGGTGCGGGCTCTGGGTGGACTGGTGCTGGCCGTTGAGGGTGGTGCCGAGTTCTGCCATGCCGCGAGCTCCCCGTGGGTCGATCAGGTTCCGGCCGGTTGCCGGTCCGGTCTGGTGGTGCCCGGCGTGCACGCCTGTTCATACATATGATCGCGCCGCCTTCTCCCGTGTTCACGGAGAAGGCGGCACGATCACAGGGCGCGCGCAGCGGCAATCAGTGCGCCGCTACGGGCTCCGGCGCGTTCTTCAGCTCGTCGTCGCCGGCCTCGGCGCTGTAGTCGGAGGGCTTGGTCTCGTCCGGGCCGTCGGGCGCCTTGACCGCGCGCAGGACCAGGGTGAGCGCCACCGCGACGATCAGGTTGAGCGCGAAGGCGGTCAGGCCGATGTAGCCGATCTCGCCGATGCCGGGGATCTTGTCCGCGTTGCCGCCGAAGTGCTTGGTGGCCGGGCTGGCGATCCCGTACGCCTTCCAGGTGCCGTAGACCATGCCGGCCGCCCAGCCGGCGAACAGCGCCCAGTGGTGGAACCAGCGGGTGAACAGGCCGCCGACGATGGCCACGAAGGTCTGCAGGATCCACAGGCCGCCCAGCAGCTGGAGGTTGATCGCGGCCTGCTTGTCCATGCCGAGCACGAAGACCAGCGCGCCGACCTTGACCAGCAGCGAGACCAGCTTGGCGATGCGGGTCTCGTCGGCCGGGGTGGCGGCGGGCTTGAGCCACTCCTTGTAGACGTTGCGGGTGAACAGGTTGGCCGCGGCGATGGACATGATGGCGGCCGGCACCAGCGCGCCGATGCCGATCGCGGCGAAGGCCACGCCGGTGAACCAGTCCGGGAACATGTTCGCGAACAGCTGCGGCACCGAGAGCTGGGAGTTGTAGCCCTTGACGCCGCTGCCGACGCCCGCCGCGATCGCCATGAAGCCCAGCAGCGCCAGCAGGCCGAGCATCAGCGAGTACGCGGGCATGATCGCCATGTTGCGGCGCACGGTGTTGCGGGACTTGGAGGCCAGCACGCCGGTCACCGAGTGCGGGTACATGAACAGCGCCATCGCCGAGCCGAGGCCCAGCGTCGCGTACGTCCACTGCTTGTTCTCCGGGACGGTCAGCGAGCCGGTCTTGGCCTGCTTGAAGTGCTCCGCGACCGTGTCGAAGATGTGCCCGTAGCCGCCGAGGCGGATCGGGATGTAGATCACCGCGACGATGATCACGATGTAGACCAGGGCGTCCTTGACGAAGGCGATCAGCGCCGGGGCGCGCAGGCCGGAGGAGTAGGTGTAGGCGGCCAGCACGCCGAAGGCGATGAACAGCGGCAGGTCCTTGACGAACCAGTTGGCGTTCTCGCCGCCGCCGACGCCGAGCACGTCCAGCACGGCCTGGATGCCGACCAGTTGGAGGGCGATGTACGGCATGGTGGCCAGGATCCCGGTCAGCGCGACGACCAGGGACAGCGGCCGCGAGCCGTACCGGCCGCGGACGAAGTCGGCCGGGGTGACGTAGCCGTGCACCCGGGAGACCGACCAGAGCCGGGGCAGGAAGAGGAAGACCAGCGGGTAGGCGATGATCGTGTACGGCACCGCGAAGAAGCCCGCCGCGCCGGTCGCGTACACCGCCGCCGGGACGGCCACGAAGGTGTACGCGGTGTAGAGGTCGCCGCCGAGCAGGAACCAGGTCACCCAGGTCCCGAAGCTGCGCCCGCCCAGGCCCCATTCGTCCAGGTGGGCCGCGTTGTCCGCGCGGCGCCAGCGCGAGGCCAGGAAGCCCATCGCGGTGACCAGGGCGAAGAACAGCACGAAGACCACGAGGGCCGGCACGTTGACGTCCTTCATCGCGCACCGCCGTTCCGGGCCGCCGCGCGGGCCTTCTCGTCCCGGTTGATCAGCAGGTAGGCGGCGACGGTGAAGACCGCCGACACCGGCACCCAGAGCAGTTGGTACCAGTAGAAGAAGGGCATCCCGGCCACCGCCGGGTCGGTCTTGTCGTAGGAGGACACCCAGAGCATCGCGACGATCGGCACGAGCAGGGCGATCCCGGCCAGCACCCGCTCGGGGGTCACCGCCGGGACTGGACTCCCGGCTGGCTCGGGCATGACAGAGTCGGTGGGGGCTTGGTCAGACGGCATCTTCGGCTCCGCTCCGGAGGGTTCTCCCCGTCGGCGCCGCAGCTCCCGGAGACGCCGACGCACCCCCGTGAGCCCGCCGAGCAGCACCATCGGTGATCAGCAGTCAGTACGGCTGCGCAATCTAGAGCATGGGGTGATCCATGTCACCGGAAATGACGGAACTTCCCACCAGCCGGACGTGGTCGACCGAAGTCCGTCGCCGCAGTGGCGCGAACGGGCACCGGCGCGCGGGTCGCGTGCGCCGGTGCCCGAGGAACAACAGGGGCGCGCGGTTACTCCGGCCGCTTCAGCCGGGTGATGAACTTGTAGCGGTCGCCGCGGTAGATCGAGCGGACCCACTCCACCGGGTTGCCCTCGGCGTCGAAGGAGTGCCGGGAGAGCTGGAGCATCGGCAGGCCGAGGTCGGAGCCGAGCAGCCCGGCCTCGCGCGGGTTGGCCAGGGTGGTCTCGATGGTCTCCTCGGCCTCGGCCACGGTGACCCCGTACACCTCGCGCAGCGCCGCGTACAGCGAGGTGTGCTTGCCGAGGTTCTTGCGCAGGGCGGGGAAGCGCTTGGCGGACAGGTGGGCGACCTCGATGGCCATCGGGTCGCCGTTGGCCAGCCGCAGCCGCTCGATCCGCAGCACCCGGCCGCCGGGCTTGATGTCGAGCAGCGGGGCGAGCCGGTCGTCGGCGGTGATGTAGCCGATCTCGATCAGCCGGGAGGTGGGCTCCAGGCCCTGGGCGCGCATGTCCTCGGTGTAGGAGGTCAGTTGCAGGGCCTGGGCGACCTTGGGCTTGGCCACGAAGGTGCCCTTGCCCTGGATGCGCTCCAGCCGACCCTCGACCACCAGTTCCTGCAGGGCCTGGCGCACGGTGGTGCGCGAGGTGTCGAACTGGGCGGCGAGCGCCCGTTCGGGCGGGACCGGGGTGCCTGCGGGCTGGGTCTCGGTCAGCTGGAGGAGGTGGCGCTTGAGGCCGTAGTACTTGGGGACGCGCGCGGTCGGGTCGGCGCCGGCCTGCGCCGGGAGGTTCTTCACCTCGGGGTCGTCGGCCTGGGCGGTGGTTCCCCCGTCGCTGCTCATCGGACCTGTTCTCCCGCTTCTCGCGGGGCCCTTTACAGCCCCGCCACATCGTTAACGGGTCACATCGTTGCATGTATGGCTGCGGAACGAATACCTCATCACGCGATGAACGATGTGCGGTGTCGGCTTGATAACGGGTGGTCGAGATCGGTCGAACAGCCGTTGACAGGCCCATTGGTCTAGGCCAAGCTCCAGGCATCTGGTCTACACCACTAGGCCGGTAACGATGAATCCCCCCACCCGTCCCCAGGGGTCCGCGGCACCGATTCTCCCGCTTCGTGCGGTCTGCCGCTGCCGCCCGACGGGGGTAACCCAGGCATCCCTCAGGAGGATGGCGTGAAGCGTCAGCTCATCGCGGCGGTCGGCGTCGCAGCAATGGTCGTCGGTCTCGCGGCTTGCGGCTCGGACGACAAGAGCGACGACGGCAAGAGCGGTTCGTCCTCGGCGGCCAAGAACTTCGACGGCAAGACCCTCACCGTGTGGCTGATGGACGGCTCGGCCCCCAAGGGCTGGGAGGACAGCGTCAAGGCGGACTTCACCGCCGCCTACCCGGGTGCCAAGCTCGACATCCAGACGCAGAAGTGGAACGGCATCGGCCAGAAGGTCACCGCCGCCCTCTCCGAGGGTTCGGTCGACGTCCTGGAGATCGGAAACACCCAGACGGCGGGCTACGCGGCCACCGGCGGCCTGCTCGACATCACCAAGGACAAGACCGACCTGGGCGGCGCGGACTGGGCCGCGAACCTGAACGAGTCCTCGGTCCTCGAGGGCAAGCAGTACGCCGCCCCGTGGTACTTCACCAACCGCGTGGTGACCTACAACAAGGACATCTGGACCAAGGCCGGCATCACCGCCGCGCCGAAGACCCTGGACGAGTTCTACGCCGACCTGGACAAGGTCAAGGCCGTCCCGGGCGTCACCGACCCGCTCTACATGCCGGGTCAGGAGTGGTACACCTACTTCGGCCTGCTGACCAGCGAGGGCGGCAAGTTCGCCAAGAAGGACGGCGACAAGTGGGCCGGTGGCCTGTCGTCCCCCGAGGCGCAGAAGGCCTTCGAGACCTACAAGAAGCTGCAGGGCTACTCGGCCACGGCCCCGAAGGACAAGGACGAGGCCACCCCGCAGCAGAAGGACGTCTTCGCCAAGGGCGACATCGGCACCATCATCGGCCTCGGCTGGGAGATCCCGAAGCCCGAGGAGATGGCCGCCGACAAGATCGGCTACTTCCCGCTCCCCGGCAGGACCGCGGACAAGCCGTCCAGCGTCTTCCTCGGCGGCTCGAACCTGGCGATCGCCCAGCAGACCAAGAACCCCGAGCTCGCCAAGGGCTTCCTGAAGATCGCCCTCAGCGACAAGAACGAGGGCCTGTTCGCCGCCGCCGGCTCCATCCCGAACAAGACCTCGCTCAACAGCAAGGTCGCCGGCGACTTCGCCAAGGCCGCCCTGCCGGCCTCCGCCAACGGCGCGGTCACCCCGAACGTCCCGACCTGGACCAACGTCGAGAACGAGCCGAACCCGATCAAGGACTTCCTGACCGCGGCGCTGACCGGCGACTACGCCGCCGCGGCCAAGAAGGCCGACGACGAGATCGCGAAGCGTCTCAACACCAAGCAGTAAGCAGTTGAGCGGCGTCGCGCACCGGCTCCCGGCGGGGGGTCGGTGGGCGACGCCCGTCCGTCGTGGTCAGGTTGTGAGGAAGAGAGAACGATGGCGGTGCATTCGGACCCGGTGCGGACACAGTCCCCGGACACAGGCAAGGCCGCCGCGGCCACCACCGGCGTGATCGCCGGCGACGGCGCCGGAAGCACTCCGGGGAAGGCCGGCAGAACCACCGGCGAACCGGGCCTCGGAGCCCGTCTCGCGCCGTACCTGCTGCTGCTGCCGGCCACCGTGGCCACCATCGGCCTGCTGGGCTGGCCGCTGCTCAAGACGGTCCTGCTGTCGTTCCAGAACCTCAACAAGCGGCAGTTCATCCAGCACCTGACCGAGTGGAACGGCTTCGACAACTACAAGGAGCAGCTGACCGACTCGGAGTTCTGGACGGTCACCGGCCGCACGATCGGCTTCACCGCGGTCAACGTGGTGCTGATCATGGTCGGCGGCACCCTGACCGGTCTGCTGCTCAACCGCCTCGGCAAGAGGATGCGCCTGGCGCTGTCGGTCGCGCTGGTCCTCGCCTGGGCGATGCCGGTGGTGGCCGCGACCACCGTCTACACCTGGCTCTTCGACCAGAACTTCGGCGTCGTCGACTGGTTCCTGGACCAGCTGGGCTGGCACTCGATGGCCCACTTCAACTGGTACAGCGGCGAGTACTCGACCTTCTTCGTGATCGTGCTGCTGATCGTGTGGATGTCGATCCCGTTCGTGGCGATCAACATGTACGCCGCGCTGACCACCATCCCCAAGGAGCTCTACGAGGCCGCCCGGATGGACGGCGCAGGCCCCGTCAAGACCTTCACCGCGGTGGTCTTCCCCAGCCTGAAGCCCTTCTTCCTGGCCACGACCTTCCTGGAGATCATCTGGGTCTTCAAGGCCTTCACCCAGGTCTACCTGATCAACCACGGCGGACCGGACGGGTTGACCCGCACGCTGCCGGTGCACGCCTTCCTGGAAGGCATCGGCGCCCAGCGCTTCGGTGCGGGCTCCGCGATCGCGGTGCTCACCATCCTGATGCTGGCCGCGCTGATGTCGTACTACTTCCGCATCATCCTGAAGCAGGAGGACGAGCTGTGAGGCGCTCGCTCATCGGACGTACCTGGCCGAACGTGATCGCGGTCGTCCTCTTCGTCTTCTTCGTCTTCCCCGTCTACTGGATGATCTCCACGTCCTTCAAGCAGGACAAGGACATCATCAGCCGGACCCCGGTCTTCCTCCCGCTGGACGCGACCCTCGCCCACTTCGACCGGGCCGTGCACGCCGACAACTTCTGGACGTACGTCACCAACAGCCTCATGGTGACCATCGGCGCGGTGCTCATCTCGCTGGCCATCGCGACCCTGGCGTCCTTCGCCGTCGCCCGTATGAAGTTCCGCGGCCGCAAGTCCTTCGTGCTGGTCGTCATGGCGGCCCAGATGGCGCCGTGGGAGGTCATGACCATCGGCGTCTACATGCTCTCCCGCGACAACGACCTGCTGAACAGCCTCGTCCCGCTCACCGCCTTCTACATGATGATGGTGCTGCCCTTCACCATCTGGACGCTGCGCGGCTTCATCGCCGCGGTGCCGAAGGAGCTGGAGGAGTCGGCCATGGTGGACGGCTGCACCCGCACCCAGGCCTTCCTGAAGGTGATCTTCCCGCTGCTGGCCCCCGGCCTGATGTCGACCTCGCTGTTCGGCTTCGTCACCGCGTGGAACGAGTTCCCGCTCGTCCTGTGGCTGAACAAGAAGCCCGACAGCCAGACCCTGCCGCTGTGGCTGTCGTCCTTCCAGACCAACTTCGGCACGGACTGGGGCGCCACCATGGCCGCGTCGACGCTCTTCGCGGTCCCGATCCTGATCCTGTTCTTCTTCCTGCAGCGCAAGGCGGTCGGCGGTCTGACCGACGGCGCCGTGAAGGGCTGAGCCAACGTGAGCATCCTCGTTCCCACCGCCCCGGACAGCGACCAGCTGCACCGCGACGCCCTGGCCGTCCTGCAGCCCGGCTTCGTCGGCACCGAGCCGCCGGCCTGGCTGCGCCGCCACCTGGCCGCCGGGCTCGGCTCGGTCGCGCTGTTCGACCGCAACGTGGTCGACCTCGACCAGCTCTCCGCGCTGACCCGGGCGCTGCGCGCGGAGAACCCCGACCTCCTGATCGCCATCGACGAGGAGAGCGGCGACGTGACCCGGCTGGAGGCGGGCTCCGGCTCGTCCTGGCCCGGCAACCTCGCGCTCGGCGCGATCGACGACCCGGCGCTGACCCGGGACGTCGCCCGCGAGCTGGGCCGGGCGCTGGCGGCGGCCGGCGTCAACTACAACTGGGCACCCACCGCCGACGTCAACTCCAACCCGCGCAACCCGGTCATCGGCGTCCGCTCCTTCGGCGCCGACCCCGAGCTGTGCGCCCGGCACACCGCCGCCTGGGTCGAGGGCCTGCAGTCGGCGGGCGTGGCCGCCTGCTCCAAGCACTTCCCCGGCCACGGCGACACCGCGGTGGACTCGCACCACGGCCTGCCGGTCATCGACGTCGACCTGGACGTGCTGCGCGCCCGCGACCTGGTGCCGTTCCAGGCCGCGATCGCGGCCGGCACCAAGGCCGTGATGACCGCCCACATCATGATCCCGGCGCTGGACCCGATGCTGCCGGCCACCCTGAGCCCGACCGTGCTGCGCGACCTGCTGCGCGCCGCCCCGGCCGACGGCGGCCTCGGCTACCAGGGCCTGATCGTCAGCGACGCGATCGAGATGGGCGCCATCGCCGACACCTTCGGCATGGGCGAGGGCACCGTGCTGGCCCTCGCGGCCGGCGCGGACGCGATCTGCGTCGGCGGCGGGCTGGCCGACGAGGAGACCGTGCTGATGCTGCGCGACGCCATCGTGGCGGGCGTGCGCTCCGGCCGGCTCACCGAGGAGCGGCTGGCGGACGCCGCCGAACGGGTCCGGACGCTGGGCAGTTGGGGCCGGATCTCGGCCCAGGGCGAGCGGGTGGAGCCGGACCTGGCGGTGGGCCTGCGGGCCGCGCGCCGGGCGCTGCGGGTGGTCCGGGCGCCGGGCCGCGAGGTGCTGCCGGTGAGCGAGCGCCCGTACGTGGCCTCGTTCTCGGACGAGCCGAACATCGCGGTCGGCGACGTCACCCCGTGGGGCGTGGCCGGCATGCTGGCGGACCGCTTCCCCGGCACCCGCACCCGTGAGGTGTCGGCCGCCGAGGCCGTCCCGGAGCTGCTGGACGCCCTGGTCGCCGAGCTGGTGGCCGGCGCCGAGGGCCGCCGCCTGGTGCTGGTGGTCCGGGACGCCCACCGCCACGCGTGGATGTCCGCCGTGCTGGGCCGCCTGGTGGCGGCCCGGCCGGACGCCGCGGTGGTGGAGATGGGGCTGCCCCAGTCCGAGCCGATCGGCGCGCTCCACATCGCCACCCACGGCGCCGCCCGGGTCTGCGGGCTGGCGGCCGTGGAGGTGCTCACCGGGCAGCCGGGAGCGATCGGCTGAACCGATCGACGGGACGTCACCGGCCGTGTCCGGGAGGCGTCGGCCGACGGGCTCGTCATGCGCGTGTCGCATGGCGGGCCCGTCGCGTTCCCCTGGTGTCGACCTGCGCTTTCGTCAGGTGACCGTGCTCCCTCAAGCAGGCCTTGAACCCGCCTTGAGTCCCACCGAGGGTGACGGCCTGGCGACTGATCGCCACGCGGTACAACGGCTCTGCAACGGCCTTGGAAACAGGGGTTGTTGGCCGTTGACACCACACTTGGTCTAGGCCAGAGTCCAGGCATCCGGTTCGAATTCGAACGTCGCCGGATGTGGTACCGCGCCCTCCTCGAAGCTCTGCGCCGCCCCTGCCCGGACTCTCCGCCGCGGGCGCTGATCACGCTGCCGGCGGGCATCACCGGCTCTTGAACATCCTCGGAGGATGGCGTGAAGAAGCGTCAGCTCGTGTCCGCGCTCGGGATCACGGCCCTGGCGGCCGGACTGACGGCCTGTTCCTCGTCCGGTTCACCCTCGGGAGGCGGCGCGGGCTCCTCCGTCGATCCGAAGGCCGCCACCGGCACGGTCACCGTCTGGCTGATGGACGACGCCCAGAAGAACTGGCCCGACATCGTCCAGCAGGTCAACGACGAGTTCGCGGCGAAGTACCCGGGCGTCAGCCTCAAGCTGGCCTACCAGGGCTGGGCCGACAAGGTCGGCAGGCTCGACAAGGCCCTCGCCGACGGCAACGCCCCCGACGTGGTCGAACTCGGCAACACCGAGACCATGAAGTACGTGCTCTCCGGCGCGCTCGCCCCGGTGGACCGCACCACCTTCGAGAACTCCGACACCTGGATCAAGGCGCTCGCCAACACCTGCACCTACCAGGACAAGCTGTGGTGCGTGCCGTACTACGCCGGCGCCCGGGTCGCCGTCTACAACTCCACCGGTTTCCAACAGGCCACCGGCAGCGCGGAGTTCCCCAGGACCGAGGCCGACCTGCTGTCCGCCCTGGACCGGATCGCCGACAAGAACAAGGCCGACAGGACCTTCTCCCCGCTCTACCTGCCCGGCCCGTACTGGTACGCCGCGATGAGCTACGTGGCCGCGTACGGCGGCAGCATCGCCAAGTTCGACAGCGCCGGCAACTGGCACGGCACCCTGCACGACCCCAAGTCCCAGCAGGGCATCAGCCACTTCGCCGACCTGGTGCGCAAGTACAACAAGGGCGACCTGACGGTGAACGAGCAGAACCAGTTCGAGACGATGGCCCGCGGGCACGCCGCCTCCTTCTACGGCAACGGCTTCGAGGCGGCCAGCGTCACCGCGCCGGTCACCGGCGACCCGAGCCTCAAGGACGCCGTCAAGGTGGCCACCATGCCCGGTCCGGACGGCAAGCCGCTGCCCACCTTCATCGGCGGCTCCGACCTCGCGGTCACCGCCAAGTCCCCGCAGGCGGCGCCGGCCACCGACTGGATCCGGATGTTCACCAGCACCAAGTCCGAGCAGGCGCTGGCCGACAAGGGCATCCTGCCGAACAACCTCACCCAGCTGAACCCGCTGAAGAACAAGCCCACCACCGCCGCCGCGGCCAACGCCGTCCCGGACGCCTGGTTCACCCCGCTGGCGCCCGGCTGGGGCGCGGTGGAGAAGCAGAAGATCATCCCCGACATGCTGACCTCGATCCTCAAGGGCAAGTCCGTGGACCAGGCCACCAAGGACGCCGACGCCGCGATCGACCAGCTGATCAACAAGCCGTCCTGACACCGGAAGGCCGCTGCCGCACGCCCCTGCGCGCCGCCGGGCGCGGTGGCGGGCAGGCGCCGCGGGCAGGGGCGGTCCGGGGGTGCCCGGCGCGGGGCGCCCTCGTAGGATTGCGCCAGGAGACCAGGAAGACCGCAGCGAGTGTGCGGACTCGCCGCCGTAGAGATCCCCGTCGGGTGACTGCCCGGGCGGGGTCGACCCATCTCATCGGAGGCACACCCAGATGTCCGACCCGCAGACTGTTTCCGTTCCCGGCCGGATCATGGCGGCGGAGATGGCCGAGCAGCCGGCCGTCCTCCAGCGCATCCTCGACGAGGGCGCGCCCAAGATCCGCGACATCGCGGCCCAGATCGCCGCCCGCAGCCCCCGCTTCGTCCTGCTGACCGCGCGCGGCACGTCCGACAACGCGGCGCTCTACGCCAAGTACCTGATCGAGATCCTGCTCGGCAAGCCGGCCGGCCTGACCTCGATGTCCACCACCACCGCGTACGGCGCCAAGCCGGACCTCACCGATGTGCTGGTCATCACCGTCAGCCAGTCCGGCGGCTCGCCGGACCTGGTCGCCTCCACCAAGGCCGCCCGCGAGGCCGGGGCGATCACCCTCGCCGTCACCAACAACCCAGGCTCCCCGCTGGCCGAGGTCTCCGAGTTCCACATCGACGTGCTGGCCGGACCGGAGAAGGCGCTGCCGGCCACCAAGACCTACACCGCCGAGCTGCTGGCGCTCTACCTGCTGGTCGAGGGCCTGCGCGGCGGGGACGGCTCGGCCGCCCGGGAACTGCCGGCGCTGGCCGCCGGCGTGCTGTCCCGGCAGGCCGAGGTGAAGGCGCTGGCCGAGCGCTACCGCTTTGCCCAGCGCCTGGTCATCACCTCGCGCGGCTACGGCTACCCGACCGCCCGCGAGGCGGCGCTCAAGCTGATGGAGACCACGTACATCCCGGCCACTCCGTTCTCCGGCGCCGACCTGCTGCACGGCCCGCTGGCCATGGTGGACAACGTCTCGCCGGTCATCGCGATCGTCCCGGACGGCAAGGGCGGTGAGGCCCTGCAGCCGGTACTGGACCGGCTGCGCGGGCGCGGCGCGGACCTCGTGGTGATCGGCCAGCAGGCCCAGGTGGACGCCGCCTCGGCGGGCTTCGCGCTGCCGGCCGGCGTGCCCGAGGAGGTCCAGCCGATCCTGGAGATCATGCCGCTGCAGCATCTGGCCTACGAGGTCACCATCGCCCGCGGCCAGGACCCGGACGCCCCGCGGGCCCTCGCCAAGGTCACCGAGACCCGCTGACGGGCGCAGCCGGATCGAACCGGCCCGGGGGTTGTTGGGGGGGGGGGGGGGGGGGGGATTTTTGTTGGGGGGACAGGGTTTTTTTTTGGGGGGCCCCAAAGTCCCTCCCCCTCCCCCTCGGCGTCCGTCACACCC
>NZ_JBHTTU010000056.1:15742-28775 GCF_042794375.1 Kitasatospora sp. NPDC056531
CCCCGCGCCAAGACCCGAAACCCCCATGGGCCCCCCGAAAGGGCCACAAAACCCCACGGACGGACAAAGCAGAACAAACCCGACCCCCGTCCACAGGCTGTGGACAGCGGGCCGGCCCTTTGAGCGGCGGAACATGGTTTCGGTGGGGGAGCCCCGACGGTCCCGCCGCTGACGGTGAGGTGCCCGGAAAGCACTACGGGCCACGGCGCCGACACGGGACCCTCAACCCATGCGGCACCGCAGCCCGGAGCTGTCGTCGGGCACCGGGGTCGACCGAGAACTGTGCGGGGTCCTCGCTCGGTGGTGTCCGACCGAGAAGAAGGCCGCGCGCGGTCAGGGCAGTTGCGCGGTGGACCTCTCCTTGGTGCCCTCCCATTGTGGACTAGACCAATCTGGGTTGTCTAGGCCGACCGGAAAATTGGTCTAAACAACTTCGGACGGTCGGCGACGGCCACCGCACGGTCCGCCGCGCCCGGCCCCGACCGGCGGCGCTACGCTCGCCATGTGCCCTCGCTGAACGAACTCGTCCGCCGCCACACCACCCTCACCGGGGCCGACGTGGAATGGCTCCACATGCTGGTCTCGGAGTGGCAGCTGCTCTCCGACCTCTCCTTCGCCGACCTGGTGCTGTGGATCCCCACCTGGGACGGCATCCGCTACGTCTCGGTGGCACAGATGCGGCCCAACACCGGGCCCACCTCCTACCATGACGACATGGTCGGCCACCTCGTCCCGCGCGGTCGCCGTCCACTGCTGGACGCCGCCTTCGACGAGGGGCGGATCGTGCGCGAGGGCGACCCGGAGTGGCGCGAGGAGGTCCCGGTCCGGGTCGAGTCCATCCCGGTCCGGCGCGAGGGCAAGGTGCTCGGGGTGATCGCCCGCAACACCAACCTGCTGACCGTCCGCACCCCCAGCCGGCTGGAGCTCACCTACCTGCAGAGCGCCTCCGACCTGGCCCAGATGATCGCCGCCGGCAGCTTCCCGTTCCCCGGTGTCGAGCAGGCCGACATGGACGCCGCGCCCCGGGTCGGCGACGGCCTGATCCGGCTGGACGCGGACGGTGTCGTCACCTACGCCAGCCCCAACGCCCTCTCCGCGTACCACCGGCTCGGCCTCACCACCGACCTGGTCGGCAGCCACCTCGGCCGGGCCACCGCCGACCTCGTCCCGCCGTCCCGCTCGGCCGTCCACGAGGCGCTGGTGAAACTGGCCAGCGGTTGGGCGCCGCGGCAGACCGAGGTGGAGGCGCAGGGGGGAGTGGTGACCCTGCGCGCGATCCCGCTCAAGCCCAAGGGCGCCCTGACCGGTTCGCTGGTGCTCTGCCGGGACGTCACCGAGCTGCGCCGCCGTGACCGCGAGTTGATGACCAAGGACGCCACCATCCGGGAGATCCACCACCGGGTGAAGAACAACCTGCAGACCGTCGCCGCGCTGCTGCGGTTGCAGTCCCGCCGGATGGAGTCGGAGTCCGGCCGGGCCGCGCTGGACGAGGCGGTGCGCCGGGTCGGCTCGATCGCGATCGTGCACGAGACGCTCTCCCAGGCGCTGGACGAGCAGGTGGCCTTCGACGAGATCGCCGACCGGGTGCTGGCGATGGTGATGGAGCTGTCCCAGGACGGCCGGGTCGCGACCCGCCGCACCGGCAGCTTCGGCATCCTCTCCGCGGAGGTGGCCACCCCGCTGTCGATGGTGCTGACCGAGCTGCTGCAGAACGCGCTGGAGCACGCCTTCGGCCCGACGGCCTCCGGGAACCTGGAGGTGAGCGCGCTGCGCGGACGGGCCCCGGCGACCGGCATGGGCTGGTCGGACAGCTGGAACGGCGGCGCCCGGCCGGAGGAGTACCTGCTGATCACGGTGCAGGACGACGGCCGCGGCATGCCGGAGGGCTTCGACCCGAAGACGGCGGGCAACCTCGGGCTGCAGATCGTCCGGACGCTGGCCACCGGCGAGCTCGGCGGCACCTTCGACATGGTGGCCGGCCCGAACGGCGGCACCAAGGTGATCCTGGAGATCCCGGTCCGCTGAGGCCCGCCGGGATTCGTTGCATCGGGGCGCGCGGCGGGAGCGTGCGCTCGGCGGAAGCGCCGGGTGCGCACTCCGCAAGCCCTTGCGGGACGGGCGCGGAAACAGAAACGAGGCCCTGTCGACCGGGGGGGGGTGGGTCGACAGGGCCTCTCAACCCGTTCCGGCCGTCGGGGGGAGTCGGCCGGAACGGGGGCTCTGGGTGGTGCGACACCTCGCTTGTGCGTTGCACACGGTGAGCGCCTCAGCTCCACAATATTGCTCTCAGTGAGCAGTATCAAGTGGCTGGACGGTCCGGTGTCGCAGGACCTCGCCGGGCAAGGCCCTTTGTGCGGAAGGCTTCACCAGGAGGTGCAGGGAAGCCTTTGATCATGTGTTGATCGGTACGGCGGTTACTGCTGGTGCTACGGCGTGTGATCAGACGGGGCTGATCAGGCGGTGCGGGCGCGGTTGCGGGCGGCACGGCGCTTCATCGCGCGGCGCTCGTCCTCGCTCATACCGCCCCAGACGCCGGCGTCCTGGCCGGTTTCGAGAGCCCACTGGAGGCACTGCTCCATCACCGGGCAGCGGCGGCACACGGCCTTGGCTTCCTCGATCTGCAGCAGAGCAGGACCGGTGTTCCCGATCGGGAAGAACAGCTCCGGGTCCTCTTCGCGGCAGACAGCGCGGTGGCGCCAGTCCATGGTCGTCCAACTCCTCCTGCCGCGGGGGTGGCCCGATCGGCATAATCGAATGGCTTGTGAATGTGAACGCTTTCACGAATCCCACAACAGCAAAAGAGACCAAAGGCCCGCCGGGCCCGGGTGGTCTGTGCTTGGGGGATTCGGCGATTCGAGGGACACCCCGCGGTCGGTGCTCCTGTGGTTCCGGAGTCGCCGTCGCTGCGATGTGTCCCGATCGCCATGTAGAGGTTCGCAAACCTCGGGCTCGGATACAACCCCCTTCGGGGAGGAATTTTTGATTCTTCGGTGTCGCCTAGCTCACAGCCAGTACTTCTATGGAGTGAAGGGGGCTTGTGCGTTCGAGAAGAAGGGTGAACCCCACTTCCGGTCACACAATCACACGCAGTGCCCGCCGTACGCCTGTGAAACTGACGCGACTCCGGTCTCCAAGATGGTCCCCGTCCACCTGGAACGGGACGGGTTCCTGCGAAACCAAGGTGAAGTGTCTGACGTCGTGATAGGAGACGACGTGCTTCCCGGACGGACCGGCCGCCGGGGCGCCGTCACTCGAAGGCGCGTACGACCGCAGGATCTGACGGATCGTTCGAGCCGTACCGAACGCCGTCATCACGGTGATTCCGAAGACGTCCAGATCCGTGTCGAAGGAGGCGAGCGGCGAGGGGTAGACCGGACGGTTGCCGAGGAACGTCCACGGCGAGGTGTTGCTGACTATCGCCAGGACCAGGCCCGGCGCGGCCTCGTGGCCCGGCAGTTCCAGGGTCACCGGGCCCCTGCGGCGATGCTCACGCTGGGTGAAGTAGTGCCGGATCGCCTGCCCCACGTAGAGGGCGTGGGTGGACTTGCGCCCGGCCCGGCGCTGCTCCTCGACCCGGCCGACCACCCCGGCGTCGAAGCCGAGGCCGGCGGTGAAGGTGAACCAGCGGTCCGGCAGGCCCTCGGTCATCGCCTTGCCCAGCCCGATGGGCCGCTCCTGCCCCTGCTCCAGCGCGTTCAGCAGGGCACCGGTGGCCTCCACCGGGTCGTTGGGCAGGCCCAGCGCGCGGGCGAAGACATTGGTCGAACCGCCCGGCACCACGGCCAGTCGCGGGACCTTCTCGCCCGGGCCGTGCGCCAGCAGCCCGTTCACCACCTCGTTGACGGTGCCGTCACCGCCCAGCGCCACCACCAGGTCGACCGTGCCGTCCTGCGCCGCCTCACGGGCCAGGTCGCGCGCGTGGCCCCGGTACTGCGTCTCGGCGACCTCCAGCTTGAGGTCGCTGCGCAGGGCGTGGATCAGCACGTCCCTGGTCCGGCCACTGGTGGTGGTGGCCTTGTGGTTCACGACCAGGAGAGCGCGCATGGGGAAAGCCTACGGGTCGGTACGGACCAACCGGCGGCTACCCTGCTGGAGTGACCGCAGAAACCCCCGCACCCGCACCCGCTCGCCCGGTTTCGCTCACCCTGGGCGCCGCCATCACCGCCCTGGAGGGCGCCGCGCTGGCCGTCGTCGGCGTCTCGGACATGGTGTCCGCGCTGTCCGGCCAGGCCAAGCAGCTGGCCCTGAACGAGTTCGGCGGCCTGGTCATCGTGCTGCTCGGCGTGCTGCCGATGCTGGCCGCCCGCGCGCTGCTCAAGGAGCGCCGCTGGGGTCGCAGCCCGGCCGTGCTGACCAACTCGATCTGCCTGCCGGTCGCGTACTACATGATCCAGAGCGGTGGCGCGATGATCGTGGTCGGCGCGGTGGTCGGCCTGCTCGGCCTGGTGGGCATCGGCTCGCTGCTGAACCCGAAGTCGACGGCGGCCCTGTACACGCAGCACGAGGGCTAAGGGCCTGTCTCTCGGGTCCTTGCCGGGTCCGCGAGAACCCAAGAGACAGGCCCCGGCGCACAGGGCCGCCGGGGCCCGAAGCCTGCCGAGCGGCCGCTCGAAGGAGCTGGGCGGCCGTCAGTCCTACTCCTCCACCAGGAGCTTCTCCCGCAGCTGGGCCAAGGTCCGCGCCAGCAGCCGGGACACGTGCATCTGGGAGATCCCCACCTCGGCGGCGATCTGCGACTGGGTCATGTTCCGGAAGAACCGCAACACCAGGATCTTCTGCTCGCGGGGCGGCAGTTGGGCCAGCAGCGGCTTGAGCGACTCGCGGTACTCGACGCCCTCCAGTGCCTCGTCGGTGGCGCCCAGGGTGTCCGCGACGGCCGGCGACTCGTCGTCGCTGTCCGGCACGTCCAGGGACAGCGTGGAGTACGCGTTGGCCGACTCCAGGCCCTCCAGGACGTCCTCCTCGGAGATCCCCAGGTGCTCGGCCAGCTCGTGCACCGTGGGGGAGCGGCCGTGCCGCTGGGAGAGCTCGCTGGTCGCCGTGGTGAGCGACAGCCGCAGCTCCTGCAGGCGGCGCGGGACGCGCACCGCCCACCCCTTGTCGCGGAAGTGCCGCTTGATCTCGCCGACGATGGTCGGCGTCGCGTAGGTGGAGAACTCGACCCCGCGCTCGTGGTCGAAGCGGTCCACCGACTTGATCAGCCCGATGGTGGCGACCTGGGTCAGGTCGTCCAGCGGCTCGCCCCGGTTGCGGAAGCGCCGGGCCAGGTGCTCGACCAGCGGGATGTGCATCCGCACCAGCTGGTTGCGCAGCTCGACGCGCTCCGGGGAGCCCTCGGGCAGTGCGGACAGTCGGACGAACAACGCGCGGGCGGCCTCCCGGTCCGGGGCGCCGGTGCGGTGCGAGCCCTGGGCGGGCACGGCGCCGTGCAGCTCCGCGGCCCCGTCCGCCTGGTCCGGCGGAGGCGTGGAGGCGGGCGTCGGCTCAGACGTCGGCTCGGTCGGGTGGCTCATCCGGTGGGCGTCCTTCGGGTGCGCTTCGTCGTTGGCGGCGAGGCCGGGAACGCTCGCCTGGGTCGGTACGGCAGGGCCCGCCGTCGCGAGGCCGGTACGGTCCAGATCACTCACGGCCATTCCCCCGTTCCGTTCCGGGAGCACCGGGGCCGTCGGCCCCGGCATCGTCTCGTTGGTCGTACCGCGTGGAGGGCGGTACCGGGAGCCGCCCGCCGGGCCCCGGTGGGGGAACGACGGACGGCCCTTGCAGGGTGCTGCTCGGTGCCCGGCTAGTGGGCGGCGGACCCGCCGCGCTTCTTGTGCAGGCTGATCGACACGGTGTTGTCCTCGCCGACCGAGGAGTCGACCTCGCCGGCCAGCGCGGAGAGCACCGTCCACGCGAAGGTGTCCCGTTCGGGCGCCCTGCCGTCCGTGGTGGGAGCGGCGACGGTCACCTTCAGCGAGTCGCCGACCAGGCGGAACTCGCAGGACAGCACGGAGCCGGGCACCGCCTGCTGGAGCAGGATGGCGCAGGCCTCGTCCACCGCGATCCGCAGGTCCTCGATCTCGTCGAGGGTGAAGTCCAACCGGGCCGCGAGCCCGGCCGTCGCTGTTCGCAGCACGGAGAGGTAGGCCCCCGCCGCGGGCAGCCGGACCTCCACGAAGTCCTGAACTCCGAGATCGCTGTCGATCTGGGACACCCTTGCCTCCTGGGTGACGCGCTGTGCTTGCTTGGTACCCCCGCCGGGGGGCCTTGCTACCGCTGTTACTACCGCTGTTGCTACCCCACGGAGGGGCGTCGATGCCGCTGGTCCGCCATCGTCGCGGGTGCTTCGCGCCCCGGTGCGAGAGTCACTCATGGTAAGGCATTGCGACGCTGGGTGGCAGGGGCTTTGCCCTTACTCGCAGGTCGGTTCAGCGACTTCTCAACAACTCTCAACGACTGCCGGCGGCGGTCAGTGCCTCGCCGGTGAGCCGGTAGACGGTCCACTCGTCCATCGGCACTGCGCCGAGCGACTTGTAGAAGTCGATCGAGGGCTGGTTCCAGTCGAGCACCGACCACTCCACCCGCGCGTAGCCGCGCTCGACGGCGATCCGCGCGAGCTCCAGCAGGAGCGCCTTGCCGTGGCCGCCGCCGCGGGCCTCCGGGCGGACGTAGAGGTCCTCCAGGTAGATCCCGTGGGTGCCGCGCCAGGTCGAGAAGTTGAGGAACCAGACCGCGAAGCCGACCGGCTCGCCAGTGGTGTCGTCCTCGGCGATCAGGCCGAACAGCGCCGGGTTGGCGCCGAACAGCGCCTCCCGCAGCTGCTCCTCGGTGGCCACCGCCTCCTGTGGGGCCTGCTCGTAGTCCGCGAGCTCGCGGATCATGGCCAGGACGACGGGGACGTCGGTGACGACGGCGGTGCGGATCATGCCGCGAGCCTACTGCTCGGGCCCGCTCTCGTCCCAGGCCTGGATCGAGGTCTGGTCGACGATCCGGCCGTCCCGCAGGTCGGCCATCGAGGACATCAGCACCCGCACGCCGTCGGGGTAGCGGCAGGACTCCAGGAAGGCGACGTGGTCGCCCTGGACCACCACCTGTTCCAGCTTGTGGGTCATCTCGCGGCCGTAGACGTCGTTCAGCATGGCGCCGATCTCGTCCCGTCCGTGCATCACCAGGGGGTGGCTGGGCTGGGTCTTGCGGTCGACCACGCGCAGTTCGGCGTCCTCGGCGTACAGGGCCAGCAGGGCCTCGGAGTCGCAGCGCTCGATGCCCTCGCGCAGGGCCCGGGTGTCGAAGGCGGACGGCGCCGCCATGGTGGTCATGATCTCGCTCCTCCGGTCGGGTCCGTCGGCTCGTACCTCTGAGCGTACGCCCGGCGGACCCGATCGGAAGCGGCTCGATCCGGGCCGGTCAGCGGGCCGGGACGGTGCACAGGTAGTCGGCCAGGGTGCTGATCGCGGCCGGGTTGCGGGGGCTCTCGACCAGGTCGACGTAGCCCATGACCACGATCCGGTCGTTCTTGACCGCGGAGACGCCCGCCAGCGGCGGGAACGACTTGAGGAACTTCCGCTTCTCCTCGGCGCCCGGGGTCGCGTAGTCGTTGATCACGATCACCTCGGGGTCGCGCCGCACCACGCTCTCCCAGCCCGCGGTGACCCAGGTGTCGGCGAGGTCGCCCATGATGTTGGCCCCGCCGGCCTTGTCGATGATCTGGTTGGCGGCGGCGAACTTCCCGGCGGTGTAAGGCTTGTCCTGCCCGCTGTCGTACAGGAAGACGGACGGGCGGTGCTCCGGCTGCGGGACGGCGGCGATCTTCGCCTTGAAGTCGGAGACCAGCCGGTCGGCGCGGTCCCTGACGTCGAAGATCTCGCCGAGGTTGGCGAGGTCGGTGTAGAGCGCCTCCAGCGGGTCCATCACCCCGCGCTCGGTGCCCCTGCCGCGACGGCAGGACTCGCTGAGCACGTAGGAGTCGACGCCGAGCGCCTTGAACGCCTGAGGGGTGACCCCGCTGCCCTCGTCGAAGCCGTAGTGCCAGCCGGCGAAGACCAGGTCGGCCCCGGCGTCCAGCGCGATCTCCTTGGTGAGCACCTTCTTGGAGAGCCAGGTGGTCTGCTGGTAGCCGTCCTGCCAGGCCACCTTGTCGACCCGGCCCTTGTCGTCGGGCATCACGTAGCCGGCCATCCGGTCGGCGAGGCCGAGGGAGAACATCAGCTCGGCCGTGTTGACGTCGTTGGTCACCACCCGGGCGGGCTTCTGCGCGAAGGTGAGCCTCTCCCCGCAGTCGTCCACGGTCACCGGGTAGTGGGCGGAGGCGGTGGTGGCCGCGGTGGGGGCGATCTCCGCGCCGCACGCGGTGAGTCCGAGGGTGAGCAGGGCGGCGGTGGCAACGGCCTTGGTGCGCATGTCACTTCTTTCGGATCGGAGCGGTCTTCGGGTGGTTCAGGGGAGGCGGTCGAACAGCAGCTGGAGGGCGCCGGTGTCCGGGTGCCGGACCGGGGTGGCCCGGACGCCGAACACCTCGGCCAGCAGGGCGGGTCGGAGCACCTCGTGGGGCGTCCCGGAGGCCACGATCCGGCCGGCCCGCAGCACGTACAGCAGGTCGCAGTGGCCCGCCGCCAGGTTGAGGTCGTGCAGCGCGGTGAGCACCGTCGGCCCGGCCTCCCGGGCCAGGGCCAGCACCTCCAACTGGTGGGCGATGTCCAGGTGGTTGGTGGGTTCGTCCAGCACCAGCAGCCGGGGTTCCTGGACCAGCGCGCGGGCGATCAGCACCCGTTGCCGCTCGCCCCCGGAAAGGCTCAGGAAGCCGCGCTCGGCGAGGTGCCCGGCCCGGACCCGGTGCAGCGCCTCGGTGCAGCGCCGCCGGTCCTCGTCGGTCGGGCCGCCCATGCCGCGGCGGTGCGGCAGCCGGCCCATGGCGACCACCTCGGCCACCGTGAAGTCGAACCCGACGGAGTGCTCCTGGGTCAGCGCGGCCACCCGCCGGGCCGCCTGGCGCGCGGTGAGCGCGTGCAGGTCGTCGCCGTCCAGCCGGACGGCCCCGCCGGCCGGCCGCAGCACCCGGTAGACGCAGCGCAGCAGGGTCGACTTGCCGCTGCCGTTCGGTCCGACCAGGCCGACCACCTGGCCGGCGGCGGCCTTCAGGTGCACCTCGTGGACCAGCCGGGTGCCGGCCAGTTCCACCGAGACGGCGTCGACGGCGAGGTCCTCGGCGTCCGTCACATCGGTCAGGGCCGTCATCGGGCACCCCCGAGGGCGGTGCCGCGACGGCGCATCAGCAGTAGGAAGGCGGGCACCCCGAGGACCGCGGTGAACACCCCGACGGGCAGTTCGGCGGGTGCCAGCAGGGTGCGCGAGGCGATGTCCACCCAGACCAGCAGGAGCGCCCCGGCGAGCGGGGCGATCAGCAGCACCCGGCGGTGTCCGGCGCCGACCAGCATCCGGGCCAGGTGCGGCATCAGCAGCCCGACGAAGCCGATCGCCCCGCTGACCGCGACCACGGTGCCGGTGACGGCGGCGGTCACCGTGAACAGTTCGCGGCGCAGCCGGTCAGGGTCCACGCCGAGCGAGGCGGAGGTCTCGTCGCCCATGGCGAGCGCGTCCAACCGCCCGGCGGCGCAGCCGAGGTAGGCCAGTCCGGCCAGGACGGTGCAGGCGGCGATCGGCACCGAGCCCCAAGTGGCGCCGCCGAGGCTGCCGAGCAGCCACATCATCGCGTCCCGGGCGGCCTCGCCGCGGTCGGCGGCGAAGACCATCAGGGTGGTGGCGGCGGAGAAGCCGTAGGACAGGGCGGTGCCGGTGAGCACCAGGCGCAGCGGGGTGAGGCCGTACGCGGTGCGGGCGGCGAGGTAGACCAGCGTCATGGCGACCAGCGCGGAGCCGAAGGCGGAGGCGGAGATCGCCCACACCCCGAGCGAGGCGAAGGCGCCGAACAACAGGACGGCGTTGGCGCCGACGGCCGCGCCGGAGGAGATGCCGAGGACGAAGGGGTCGGCGAGCGCGTTGCGCACCAGCGCCTGGACGGCGACGCCGGTGGCGGCGAGTCCGGCGCCGACCACGGCGGCCAGGACGGTGCGCGGCAGCCGGATCTCCCAGACGATGGCGTACCCGGCCGCCTCGCTCGCGTCCAGCCGGCCGCCCGTCAGTCCGGCGCCCAGGAGCCGCAGGACGCGGGGGAGTTCGATTCCGGAGGCGCCGAGCGCGACCCCGGAGACCAGGGAGAGCAGCAGGGCGGCGGCGAGGCCGACGGCGAGTGGGAGCGTGGGTATTCGGCGAGCGGGCGAACTGCTGTCCACGAGAGGATCGCGCCTTGCCTCGGGCCGTGGGCGTGCCGGGGCGGGCGCCGGCCGGGGGCGTGCCCGGGCGCCTTCCCCTCGCAGTCCACGGCGAGTTGTCGGGAGTTCAGCGGCCGAGGGCGATCGGGCTGGCGCGGACGCGGGGGGTGCCCCCGGGGCCGCGCTCACCGTTGCGGGTCAGCGCCGGATTCACACCGGACTTCCCCCTCGGACGCCCTGGCAGCATAACAGCCACTCAGGCCAGGCAACCCTTACCTGGCATGGATCGGGCGTGAACGCACGACCGCCCCCGTCCGACGGGCGGACGGGGGCGGCCGGGTGGCGACGCGTCAGGCTCAGGCCTGCTTGGTCTCCCAGAAGATCTTGTCGACCTCGGCGATCAGGTCCAGCAGGGCCTGGCCGGTGGCCGGGTCGGTGGACGCCTTGGCGGCCGAGGCGGCCTTCAGGGTGTCGTTGATCAGCTGGTGCAGCTGGGGGTACTTCTCGAAGTGCGGGGCCTTGAAGTAGTCGCTCCACAGCACCGAGATGTGGTGCTTGACGGCCTCGGCGCGCTGCTCCTTGATGATGATGGCGCGGGCGCGGAAGTGCGGGTCCTCGTTGGCCTGGTACTTCTCCTGGGTGGCCTTGACCGACTCGGCCTCAAGCTTGGCCTGCGCCGGGTCGTAGACGCCGCAGGGCAGGTCGCAGTGGGCGTGAGCGGTGGCACGCGGTGCAAACAGACGAGAGAACATGGGAGTCCTTCCTTAGATCGTCTTCCCGCGCCCGAGATTACCCTTCCGCCCCCCGGGTTTCGCGATCGGGCGGTGGGCCTAGGGCGAAAGGCGGACCCGGAACCGGGGTAATCCGGACATCGAACGGATGACGGTCCGTGCGGCAGACTGGGTGCGGTTGGTCCAGGAGGAGGAGTCGTGGCGCGGAGCGCGGAGCCGCAGGGCGGTGCGGGGGGTGGCGTGGTGCCGTTCGGGCTGGTCGACGTGGCGGGCCCGTCGATGGTCCCGACCCTGCGCGAGGGCGACCAGCTGCTGGTCCGCTACGGCGCGCCGATCCGGCCGGGCGCGGTGGTGCTGTTCCGGCACCCCCTCCAGCAGGACCTGCTGGTGGTGAAGCGGGCGGCCGAGCGCCGCCCGAAGGGCTGGTGGCTGCTGTCCGACAACCGGCCGGTGGACAGCGACAGCCGCAGCTACGGCCCGGTCCCGGACGACCTGGTGCTCGGCCGGGTGCTGCTGCGGCTGCGCCCGAGCCCGGCCTGGCTGGCGCCGGGCCGCCGGCTGGAGCGGCTGCTGCTCAGCCCCCGGCTGGCCCGGGTGCCGGGCCTGGCCCGCCGTCTCGGGGTCTTCGTCGAAGGGCTCTGAGGCCTACTGCCCGGCGCTGAGCGCCGCCTCGGCCTCCTGGCGCTTGCGGGCCCGGTAGGCCGCCACGTTGGCGCGGGTCGCGCAGCGGTCCGAGCAGTAGCGGCGGGAGCGGTTGGTCGAGGTGTCCAGGTAGGCGTTGCGGCAGGGCGCGGCCTGGCAGATGCCGAGCCGGTCGGCGCCCAGTTCGGTGAGGTGGACGGCCAGGCCCATGCAGGCGACCGCGCTGAAGTGGGCGGTGGCGGTCGGCGAGTTGTCGGCCAGGTGCAGGTGCCAGCGCGGCCGGCCGGCGTCGTCCAGGTGGTCGTGCCCGGACACCAGCGGGCTGACGGGGTACTCCATCAGCAGGCTGTTCAGCAGGTCGACGGCCCGGACCTCGTCCCCCTCGGCGGCGGCCTCGAACACCCCGCGCAGCCTGGTCCGCACGCCCCGCAGTCGGGGCACGTCGGACTCGTCGGCCAGCGCGGCGGCCCGGGAGGAGTCGGAGAACAGGGTGCGCACCGCGTCCACCGAGGTCAGCGTGTCGGTGCCGCGCTCGGGTTCCTCGGTGTTCACCAGCCGAACGGCGAGATCGGCGTACGAGGCGAGCTCCACGGCGGTCCTTCCAAAGGGATCGGTAACGGGCTGGATGCTTCCAGCCTATTACGGAGTGAGGGATTGTGTCGGGCTCTGCAGTCGGGCTCCGTTGTGTCGATAACCCCGGGACAGGCGACTGCGATCGTCCCCAGCGCCGCGCTGTACGCGTACCGCGTCCGCAACAAGTGCGGTGAGGCCCACGCGTTCAAGGTCTACTTCCCGGAGATCGGCAGGTCCACGTTCTGCGCGACCATCGACCCGTACGAGAGCTACTCGTACACGTACATGGGCGAGACGACGTGGTGGGAGGTCCGCACCTGCTAGCCGCCGCACATCCGTGAACGCACTGAACAGACCCACTGGGAGAACGGACGGT
This sequence comes from Kitasatospora sp. NPDC056531, assembly GCF_042794375.1. Lineage (NCBI taxonomy): Bacteria > Bacillati > Actinomycetota > Actinomycetes > Kitasatosporales > Streptomycetaceae > Kitasatospora > Kitasatospora sp. NPDC056531. The sequence goes on from NZ_JBHTTU010000056.1 coordinate 28,312, forward strand.
ACATGAGGGTGCGAAGCATGGCGATCGGCCGGACGCCGGCCGTCGGCGCGGTCACGGCCGGGCTGGCGTTGACCGTCTCGGTCGCGGCTCCCGCCACGACGGCCTCGGCGGATCCGGGGTTCTGCGGGGTCCGTGCCGGAGTGAACGCCGGAGGGGACGAGGCGAGCATCATCTACACGGTTCGGAACAAGTGCGCCGACGCGCACAGCTTCCGGGTGCGCCTCCCGTCCTCGGGACGCGAGAGCGGCTGCCAGAACGTGCCGGGCTACGGCTACGGGTACTTCGCGATCCAGTTCGCCGACCGCGACCGGCAGATCATCGCGTGCTCGTGACCGCCTGACGCCGCGGTGACCGGGGTCGGGGGGGGGGGGGGGGGGAGGGGGGGAAGGAGGAGGACGGAGAAGGAAGAGGGAAGAGAGGAGAGGAGGGGGGGGGGGAGGAGATGGGGGGGGGGAGAGCGGGAG
>NZ_JBHTTU010000056.1:28785-44039 GCF_042794375.1 Kitasatospora sp. NPDC056531
TCGAAGGTCGGTTCCACAGACGGGAACGGAAAAACCATCGCGTGTTAGGAACCGCCGGACGCTGGGGGGCCGGGGGGGGACTCCCGCAAGGGGGCGGCCCCCGACCCAGCCGTCTCAGAGCACCTTGGAGAGGAAGGCCCTGGTCCGCTCGTGCTGCGGGTTGGTGAGCACCTCGCGGGGGTTGCCGGACTCGACCACCACACCGCCGTCCATGAACACCAGCGCGTCGCCCACCTCGCGGGCGAAGCCCATCTCGTGGGTGACGACCACCATGGTCATGCCGTCCTCGGCGAGGCCGCGCATGACGTCCAGGACGTCGCCGACCAGCTCCGGGTCGAGCGCCGACGTGGGCTCGTCGAAGAGCATCAGCTTGGGCTTCATGGCCAGCGCGCGGGCGATCGCCACGCGCTGCTGCTGGCCGCCGGAGAGCTGCGAGGGGTAGTTCTTCGCCTTGTCGGCGAGTCCGACCCGCTGCAGCAGGGCCATGCCGCGCTCGCGGGCGTCGGCCTTACTCTCGCCCTTGACCTGGACCGGCGCCTCGATGATGTTCTCTATGGCGGTCATGTGCGGGAACAGGTTGAAGCGCTGGAACACCATGCCGATGTCGCGGCGCTTCAGGGCGACCTCGCGGTCCTTGAGCTCGTGGAGCTTGTCGCCCTTCTGCCGGTAGCCGACCAGCTCGCCGTCCACCCAGAGGCGGCCGCCGTTGATCTTCTCCAGGTGGTTGATGCACCGCAGGAAGGTCGACTTGCCGGAGCCGGACGGTCCGATCAGGCAGAACACCTCGCGCTGCTTGACCTCCAGGTCGATGCCCTTGAGGACCTCGACCAGGCCGTAGGACTTGTGCACCGCTTCGGCGCGGACCATGGGCTCGGCGGCCGCGACGGAGTCGGCGGGCGTCTTGGTCAGATCGGTCATACGTGACCACCTCCCTCAAGCCCCGGGACGACGTCGGCGGTCGTCTTCGGGGTGGGCCTCCCGGCGAACAGGCCCCGCAGCCGCTGCAGCGGGGTGGGTGGGAGGGTGCGGTTGGAGCCGCGGGCGTAGTAGCGCTCGATGTAGTACTGGCCGATGGTCAGCACGGAGGTGAAGAACAGGTACCAGAGGCTGACGACGATCAGCAGCGGGATGTTCTGGTAGTTCCGAGAGTAGATGACCTGGCCGGCCCGGAAGATCTCCTCCAGGGAGATCACGGAGACCAGCGAGGTGGTCTTGAGCATCGAGATGGTCTCGTTGCCGGTCGGCGGGATGATCACCCGCATGGCCTGCGGCAGGACGACCCGCCGCATGGTCTGGAACCGGCTCATGCCGAGCGCGTGCGCGGCCTCGGTCTGGCCCTCGTCCACCGACTGGATGCCGCCGCGGACGATCTCCGCCATGTAGGCGGCCTCGTTGAGACCGAGGCCCAGCAGCGCGGCGACGAAGGTCGGGATCAGGACGTTGGTCTGCTCCGACCAGAACTCCGGTCCCCACGGGACGCCGATCGACAGCTTGGCCCAGATCAGGCCGAGGAAGTTCCAGATCACCAGCTGCACCAGCACCGGGGTGCCGCGGAAGACCCAGATGTAGACCCAGGCGGTGCCGGCGAGCAGCGGGTTCGGGGACAGGCGCATCACCGCGAGGATGATGCCGCCGACCACACCCATGAGCATGGAGAGGGCGGTCAGCTCCAGCGTCACGACCATGCCGTGCACGATGCTGTCGTGGAACAGGTACTGCCCGACGATGTCCCACTTGAATGCGGGGTTGGTGAAGAGGGCGCTCAGCAGCATCGCCGCGAGCAGGGCGATGACGACTGCGCCCGCCCAGCGTCCGGGGTGGCGAACCGGGACGGCCTTGATGGTCTCAGGCCGTCCCTGCCCAGCCGTCCCCTTGTCCAAAGAGTTCACGGTGTGGCCTCGGGGGAGAGATGAAGCGTACGAGGGGTCAGCTGACGGCGCCGTTGACGGTCGACTTGTCGATGGCGCCGGCCTCGACGCCCCACTTGGCGAGGATCTGCTTGTAGGTGCCGTCGTCGATCAGCGACTGGACGGCGCCCTGGATGGCCGGGGTGAGCTTGGAGCCCTTGGCCAGGGCGACGCCGTAGGGGGCCACACCGTAGGTGTCGCCGAGCTTCTCCAGCTGCCCGCCCGCCTGCTTGATCGCGTAGTCGACGACCTGGGAGTCCGCCATCATCGCCTGGTCGCGGCCGGAGACCACGGCGTTGGTGACGTCCGTCTGGAGGTCGAACTTGTCGCCGTCGTTCTGGACGCCCGGCTTGCCCGCCTTGGCGCAGTCCGGGTTGCGGGTGTCCTTGATCTCGTCGGCCTGGGTGGTGCCGGTCTGGACGGCGACCTTCTTGCCGCAGAGGTCCTTCGGGTCGATCTTCTCCGGGTTGCCCTTCTTGACCGCGATGGCGCTGCCGGAGTTGAAGTAGGTGACCATGTCGACGACCTGCTCGCGCTCCTTGTTGTCCGTGAAGGACGACATGCCGAGCTGGAACTTGTTCGACTGGATGCCGGGGATGATCGCGGTGAAGCCGGAGTCCTGGACCTCGGCCTTCAGGCCGAGCTTGGCGGCGATGGCGTTGGCGAGGTCGACGTCCATGCCGATGACCTTGCCGCTGTCGTCCTTGAACTCGTCCGGCGCGTACGAGGCGTCGGCGCCGACCACGAGCTTGCCGGCCGACTTGATGTCGGCCGGGACGAGGGCGACCAGCTTGTCGTCGGCCTTGACCTCATTGACGGTCGCACTGGCGTTGGGCGCACCGCTGCCTTCGCTCTTGCTGCTGCTGCACGCGCTCAGCACGAGGGACACGGACACGGCGGCCACGCCGGCCGCGAAGAGGCGGGTGCGCTGGGTACGGGCGGTCATGAGGGGGATCTCCTCCTGGGGAGAGAAATCGGGCGGAGTACGCCGCGGGAGCGGCGCACCGGGCAGCTGGCCGTACGGAGCCGTACGGATGGGTATGTCGCTGTACGTCGTCGTACGGGCATGCCGGGTGGTGCAGTGTCCTGGGCGCAGGGCGCCGCCCAGGGTGGTGCGGGGTACTGCTTCCGCCACCCTCCGCCGAGGTGGACGTTGACCGGAACCGCCTCGACCAGGGGTCGGCTCGATCCGAGATGGGGGGAATCCTGCCATCTGATGACGGTCAGGTGGCCCTCATTCAGATCAAAATCGGATAACAAGGGCTCGCACTGTCCGCTATTCGGACGAATCGCGTGCCCCTGTCACCCTGTGTATAAGTATGCAGATCCCTCCGCAGTCCGCCCGGAGGCCCGCCGGGGGCCGCCCGCCCCGGCCGGGCCCGGCCGCCGCTCAGATGCCCCCGTTGACGACCGCGTTCTGCGCCGCGCCGGCGCTCACGTTCCACTTGCCGAGGATCTTGTCGTACTCGCCGCTGCGGATCAGCTGGTCGACCGCCTTGGAGAGGGTGTCCCGCAGGTCGGTGTCCGTCTTGCGCACCGCGATCCCGTACGGGTTGGAGGTGGACTGCGCGCCGGTCAACTCGAAGCGGTTGCCGCCGTCGGTGGTCTTCGCCGCGTAGGCGGCCACCGGGAAGTCGTTCACGCCGGCCGCGGCGGCGCCGGAGGCGATCTCGGCCAGCGCCTTGGCGTCGCTGTCGAACCTGTGCACGGTCAGCTGGCGACCGGTGCGGGCGCAGACGGCCACTTGCCGGGTGGCGATGTCGTCCTGGGTGGTGCCCTGCTGGAGGGAGATGGTCTTGCCGCACAGGTCGTCGAGGGTCTTGATCCCCTTGGGGTTGCCCTTCGGGACGACGATCGAGGCGCCGGCGATGAAGTAGTCCACGAAGTCCACGCCCGGGTTGACCTGCTTGCCGTTCTCGTCCAGGCCCTCGCGGCGCTGGCGGATGTCGCTGATCGCGGACATCGCCACGTCGAACTGCTTGCCCTGCAGGTTCGGCAGCAGCTTGTCGAAGGGGGTGTCCACGATTTCGATCCGCACGTCGAGGATCCGGCCGAGGGCCGCGGCGAGCTCCGGGTCGAGGCCGGCCGGCTTGCCGTCCTGACCGCGGAACTCCACCGGCTCGAGGTTGACGTCCATGCCGATGCGCAGCACCCCGGCCGAGCGCTGGGCCTTGGGCAGCTTGGCGCGGATGTCCTTGACCGGGTCGCTCGCGGCGGCCGGCCCGTCGCCGCCGCAGCCGGTGAGCAGCAGGGCGCCGGCGACGGCCAGTGCGGCTCCGGCGACGGCCGGACGGCGGACCTGGGGGACATGACGCATGAGGGCTGCTCCTGTGGGTGGGGCGCGTGGTCGCCGGGGTGTCAAGGCGGTATCCGCCCAATAGCGGACAAGCGATCCTGACATCCCACCCTGCCGGGCCCGGCAGCGGGTGTGTCAGAATTCGGTACCGGGTGACCCCCGAACGCTCGAACCAGACCGACGAGCCCCGACAGGCTCGGGGTGCCCGGGACCGGAAGTCATCACGTGGCTCCGTATCCGGGGTGCCGACTCCCCTCCGGGTCTGCGTTCATTCCTGCGGGTGTGCGTGCGTTTACGCCGTTGCCGCCGCCGGAGCCCGTCGCTTCCGACGCCGGGCCCCAGCTGATGCGACAGCGGCGATGAACGTCACGTGACGAGGACGAAAAGGCATAGGTGCGATGCCTTTGTCCGACTTACGCTCGGCCCGGTAGCACAACGCGGACAACACAAGACCCCATAAAACCCTCATCCGAGGGCGCCACCCGACGGGCGCCCCGACCCTGACCCCGGGTCCGCTTCGGCGTACCCGGTTTCCGGTTTCCGGACGGGTCGTCCTGTCGGCCGCGCACCTCGCCAATCAATGACGAAGAGGTCATCGTGGCAGCGGAGATCATTCACAGCAGCACCCAGGACACCGACGATCCGGTCGACGCCGTTTTCGCGCTCCACCGCGGCGGCAAGATGGAGATCCGGGCGACCGTGCCGGTGCGCGACGCGGACGACCTGTCCCTCGCCTACACCCCCGGTGTCGCCCGGGTCTGCACGGCCATCGCCGAGCAGCCGGAGCTGGTCAACGACTACACCTGGAAGTCCAACACCGTCGCGGTGGTCACCGACGGCACCGCGGTGCTGGGCCTGGGGGACATCGGCCCGGAGGCCTCGCTCCCGGTGATGGAGGGCAAGGCCATCCTGTTCAAGCAGTTCGGCGGCGTGGATGCGGTGCCGATCGCGCTCGCCTGCACCGGGGTCGACGAGATCGTCGAGACCGTGGTCCGGCTGGCGCCGTCCTTCGGCGGCGTCAACCTGGAGGACATCTCCGCCCCCCGCTGCTTCGAGATCGAGCGCCGGCTCCAGGAGGCCCTGGACATCCCGGTCTTCCACGACGACCAGCACGGCACCGCGATCGTCACCACCGCGGCCCTGTGGAACGCGGCCGAGGTGACCGGCCGTGAGATCGGCTCGCTGCGGGCCGTCATCTCCGGTGCCGGCGCGGCCGGCATCGCCATCGCCAAGATGCTGCTGGCGGCGGGCATCGGCGACGTGGCCGTGTGCGACCGCAAGGGCGTGGTGTACGAGGGCCGCGGCGACCTGACGGACGTCAAGGCCGAGATCGCCGAGCTGACCAACCGCACCGGCCTCAAGGGCTCGCTGGCCGACGCGCTGGCCGGCGCCGACGTGTTCATCGGCGTCTCCGGCGGCACCGTGCCGGAGGAGGTCGTGGCGACCATGGCCGAGGGCGCGTTCATCTTCGCGATGGCCAACCCCAACCCGGAGATCCACCCCGAGGTCGCGCACAAGTACGCGGCGGTCGTCGCCACCGGGCGCAGCGACTTCCCGAACCAGATCAACAACGTGCTGGCCTTCCCGGGCATCTTCGCCGGCGCCCTGCAGGTGCGGGCCTCGCGGATCACCGAGGGCATGAAGCTGGCCGCCGCCAAGGCGCTGGCCGGCGTGGTGGCCGACGAGCTGACGCCGCAGAAGGTCATCCCCTCGCCGTTCGACGAGCGGGTCGCCCCGGCGGTCAGCAAGGCGGTGGCCGAGGCCGCCCGCGCCGAGGGCGTGGCGCGGATCTGACGATCTGACGGACCCCGCTCCCGGATGGGGGAGCCACTCGCCCCCCGAGCCGGCGGGCCGGAGCGCCCGGAGGCGGGCGGGGGAGTCAAGGGCAGTCACAGCCTGAGGCCGGGACACGCGTCACACCCACGCGTGGTTCCCGGCCTCGGCCGTCCCGGCTATCGTCCGGGACATGTTTGCTGCCTACGCCGCACGTATCGACGCCGACGACCCGCTCAGCGGGCTGGAGTTGGGTGAACTCCCCGAGCCGCAGGCCCGCCCCGGGTGGAGCGTGGTCACGGTCAAGGCCGCCAGCCTCAACCACCACGACCTGTGGTCGCTGCGCGGGGTCGGCCTGCCCGCCGAGAAGCTGCCGATGATCCTCGGGTGCGACGCCGCCGGGGTCGACGAGGACGGCAACGAGGTGGTCATCCACTCGGTGATCGGCCAGACCGGCCACGGGGTGGGCCCGAACGAGCCCCGGTCCATCCTGACCGAGCGCTACCAGGGCACCTTTGCCCAGCAGGTGGCCGTGCCCACCTGGAACCTGCTGCCCAAGCCCGCCGAGCTGAGCTTCGAGGAGGCCGCCTGCCTGCCCACGGCCTGGCTGACGGCCTACCGGATGCTGTTCACCAACGCCGGGGTCAAGCCCGGCGACACCGTCCTGGTGCAGGGAGCCGGGGGCGGGGTGGCGACCGCGCTGATCGTCCTCGGCAAGGCGGCCGGCCTGCGGGTGTGGGTCACCGGCCGGGACGAGGCCAAGCGCCGTCGGGCGGTCGAGCTCGGCGCGGACGCGGCCTTCGAGAGCGGCGCCCGGCTGCCCGCCCGGGTGGACGCGGTGATGGAGACGGTCGGCGCCGCGACCTGGTCGCACTCGGTGAAGTCGCTGCGCCCGGGCGGCACCATCGTCATCTCGGGTGCCACCTCCGGCCCCAACCCGAGTGCCACCGAGCTCAACCGGATCTTCTTCCTGGAGCTCAAGGTGGTCGGCTCGACCATGGGCACCAAGGAGGAGCTGGCCGGGCTGCTGTCGTTGTGCGCGACCACCGGCGTCCGTCCGGTGATCGACTCGGTGCTGCCGCTGTCCGAGGCCCGGGAGGGCTTCGCCCGGCTGGCCAAGGGCGACGTCTTCGGCAAGATCGTGCTCAACCCCTGATTCACGGAGCCCTGAGCGCGGCGGGCCCGGTGCCCCTCGAACGGGGCACCGGGCCGGAGCCGTCAGGGCCGGCGACTTGCCGGGGCCGGCGGCTCAGCCGAGCAGCCGCTTCAGCCGCTCGCCGGCCGTGCCCAGCACCGAGCGGGCCTCGGCCAGCTCGTCGGCGCTCACCCCGCCGTCCCGGGCCGCGTCGCGGACCTGGTCGCGGAAGCGGTCGAGCAGCCGCTCCAGTTCGCGGGCCGGGTCCTCGGCCGGGTCGGTGCGCGCCCACGGCGGCAGGTCGGCGGAGGCGGTGGCGCCGTCCTTGTCCAGGTCGATCCGGGTCACCGTGATCTTCTCGGCCGGCTCGTCCGCGGGCTGGCCCCAGCGGGCCGCGTCGGCCAGCCCGGCCAGGCCCTTGGTCAGCTCGGACAGGCCCTCGGCCAGCCCGGTCGGCCAGTCGCCCTTCGCGGCGTGCTCGCGCACCTGCTGCTCGACCCGGCGCTTGATCCGCAGCGCCTCCTGCTGGGCGGCGGTGCGGGAGGCCTTGGCCTGCTCGCGCAGCCGACGGGCCTCTTCCTCGGCGGCCTTCGCTTTGGCCTTGGCGGCCTTCTCCTGCTCCCGGGCGCGCTTGGCCTGCTCCTTGGCCTGCCGCTTGAACTGGGCGAACTCCTCCTTGGCGCGCTGCCAGGACTCGTTGTCGCCCCAGGGCCCGGCCCACGGGTCGCCGCCGTCCCCGGTGCGGTCCGGCCGGGGGGCCTGCTTGGCGGCCTGCCACAGCTCCTCGCGCAGGTCCTTGGCGCTGTCCCGGACGTCCTCCCGGATCGCCCCGGCGAGCTGCGCCACGGAGTCGTGGATCTCCAGCTCCAGCTCGTCCAACTCGCCCTGCCGGGCTTCGAGTTCCGCACGCCCGGCGTCGGTCAGCCGGTAGACCTTGCGGCCGCCCTCGGTGCTGTGGCTGACCAGGCCCTCCTGCTCCAGCTTGGCCAGGCGCGGGTAGACCGTGCCGGCGGAGGGCGCGTACAGGCCCTGGAAGCGCTCCTCCAGCAGGCGGATCACCTCGTAGCCGTGCCGCGGGGCCTCGTCCAGCAACTTCAGCAGGTAGAGCCGGAGCCGGCCGTGGCCGAACACGGGGCTCATCTCAGGCCTCCTTGGTGAGGTCGGGCCCGGCGGGCGCGTCGGAGCCGGGGGCGGCCGGGAGCTCCTTGACCACCGCCGGGGCGTCGTCCTCGGGCTCGGGGCGGCGCAGCACGGTGACCGCGCCGGAGACGGTGGTGACGTTGAGGCTGCCGCGGCCCTCGCCGAGCTGGCCGGAGATCTTCTTGGCGCCCCAGGTGCTGCTCATCTTGAGCTCGTCGAAGGTGCTGGAGACCTCGCCGCGGGTGGAACCGGCCTCGACGGTGGCGTCGGCCAGCGAGGGGATGCGGACCACGACCGCGCCGCTGACGGTGTTGACCTTGACGTCGGTCTCGCCCGCCACGTCGAGGTCGAGGGTGACGGCGCCGGTGACGGTGTTGGCCTGGACCTTGTCGGCGGTGCCGGCGATCACGGTGAGCTGTCCGGAGACGCTGTTGACCTTGAGCCGGCCGCCCACCGCCTGGGCGTCCACGTCGCCGGTGACGGTGCTGGCGTCGATCCGGCCGGTCAGAGCGGCCAGGGTGGTGTCGCCGCTGGCGCTCTGCACCGAGACGTGGCCGTCGATGCCGGTGACGCTGGCGTCGGCGGAGACGGTGCCGAGCTTGACGTCGGTGCCGGCCGGGACGGTCAGGGTGACCGCGACGGAGCGCTTGCGCTTGAAGGAGTCGAAGAAGTTGCGGACCGAGCCGACCGACTTGATCCAGTCGCCGAACTCGCTCCAGCTGTTGATGTCCTTGTAGGTGACCGTCAGGACGCCGTCCACCAGGGTCACGTGCAGGGGCTCGCCCTTGAGTTCGGTGACCTCCAGCCGGGCCGGGCCCTCGGCCGCGACCACGTTCACCGAGCCGTCGATGACGCGCACGTGCAGCGCGCGGACCGCGTCCTCGAAGGTGGTCCTGCCCGGCCCCTCGATCGTCCACTGGCTCATCTCTGCCGCCTCCCGTTCGCGGATCGCGATGTATCGCGTTCTCTGCTAAAGACGATATATCGCGTGCGGGGAAAAGCAAGCGGTTCCGCCCCGAACCCGCCCCGGAGGAAACCCGGAGCCGACCCCGAGACCTCCCTCACGGGGACACGCGAAGGGCCTGGGAGGCGGTTGCCTCCCAGGCCCTTCGTCCGGCGGTCACCGGGTCACTCGTCGTCGTCCTCGTCGTCGAGCCGGGCCAGCCAGGTGGCCAGCCGCTCGACCGGGATCTCGAAGTCCGGGTTGAGGTCGACGAACTCGCGCAGGCGCTCGGCCAGCCACTCGAAGGTGACCTCCTCGTCGCCGCGCCGGTTCTCCAGCTCCTCGATGCCTCGGTCGGTGAAGTACACGGTTCGCTCCGGTCCGATGGGGATTGACCTGGTCAGGATAGACCGGGCCGGTCAGCCGGCCCGCCAGGTGCTGAGGGTCACCGAGGCGGCACCCGTGGTCGGGTCGGCCGTGGTGATCGCGGCGATGGCGATGTTGCGGGTCTCCCGGTCGCGGATGCAGAGCAGGCGGCCGGGCGCGACCCGGTTGTAGGTCAGGTCGGTGTCCGGCCGGGAGTCGATCACGGCGGCGCACTGCTCGGCCGTCACCGTGGTTTCGGTGATCACGGCGAAGTCGGACTTCTCGTCCCCCGTGCTCTCGAAGGAGTTGGCCTTGCTGCCACTGCCGGTGTTGGTGACGCCGAGGCCCCACTTCAGGTCGCTGGAGCCGCTGCGCGGCACCACGGTGCCCGCGTTCAGGTCGATCCGGTACGCGTCGGAGGAGTACTCGGCGGCCGGGACCGAGAGCGCCTTCTTGTCCAGCAGCAGGGTGTAGCCGACCGGCCGGGCGGGGGCGGAGACGGAGCCCGGGCCGGACTTCGAGGGCGCGGCCGTCACCGGCGGGTTGGCGGCGGTGGTCGCGCTGGGGAGGGAGTCGCCCTGGGTGGGCGCCGGGTTCGGGCTGGTCTGGGTGCTCGCGCCCGGCTGGGCCGCGGCGCCGGTGCTGCTGGTGCCCTTCTTGCCGTCGTCCAGCTTCTTCATCAGCACGACGCCGCCCGCGGTGCCGCCGACCGCCATCACCAGGGCGACGGTGAGCAGCGCCTTCCAGGACACCCCGCCCTTGCGCCGGGGCTCCGGCTCGGGTGCCGGAGCGGCGGCGGTGACCACCGGGCCGGGCGGCGGGGTGTCGAAGGACGGCGGTTCCGGCTGGAGCCGGGCGGTCGGTGGGGCGGGCAGTACCGGGGCGGTCGGCGTCTCGGTGGGCGGCTGCGGCGGGCCGTACGCGCCGAGCGGCGGCGGGGCGAAGCCCGGCGGGGGCGTGGCGGGCTGCTGCGACGGCGGGGGCACCGCCGCGGTGGCCGGGTGGGTCGGCGTGCCGGCCGGCTGCGGGGGAGCGGCCGGGGCCGGCGGGGCGGTGGGCGCGGCCGGCAGCGGGGTCGGCGGCGTCCTGGGCAGGTCGGAGCGGCGGGTGATCTCGGTGTTGACCTGCCGGGGCAGCCAGTCCTCGCCGAACCGCAGCTGGCCGCCGACCTCCGGGTGGTTGCGGGCGGCCTGGATGATCTCGGCGGGCTTGGGGCGGTCCTCCGGGGACTTCGCCAGGCAGCGCTGGATCAGCTCCCGCAGGTCCGCCGGGACGGCCTCCAGGTCCGGCTCCTCGTGCACCACCCGGTAGAGCACCGCGGTGTCCGGCCCGTCGCCGAACGGCGCGGTGCCGCCGGCCACGTACGCGGCCAGGGCGCCGAGCGCGAACACGTCGGTGGCCGGGGTGACGGCGCGGCCCTGGGCCTGCTCGGGGGCCATGAAGGCGGGGGAGCCGATCCGGTAGCCGGTGCCGGTCAGCGCGGTGGCGTCGGCGGCCCGGGCGATGCCGAAGTCGATCACCCGCGGGCCGTCCCCGGCGACCAGCACGTTGGCGGGCTTGAGGTCGCGGTGGACCACCTCGACGCTGTGTATCGCCTGCAGCGCCTCGGCGATGCCGCCCATCAGCAGCAGCACGGTGCGGACCGGCAGCGCGCCGTTCTCCCGCACCACCTGCTGCAGGGACGGGCCCGGCACGTAGGCGGTGACCAGCCAGGGGGCGTCCGAGTCCAGGCCGCCGGAGTCGATCACCTGCGCGGTGTACAGCCCGTGGATCCGTTGGGCGTTGCTGACCTCCTGGGCGAACCGGCGGCGGAACTCGTCGTCCTCGGCGAACTCGGGACGGACCACCTTGAGCGCCACCGGGCGCCCGCCCGGGGTGTACGAGAGGTAGACCCGGCCCATGCCGCCGGCGCCGAGCCGGGCGAACAGCCGGTAGCCGCCGACTTCGCGGGGGTCGTCGGGGAGGAGCGGCTGGAAGACCGGAGGGAGCTTGCCGGGGTGCGGCGTGTCGGCGGTCATGCGGTGATCCCCCTGGGAGTGCGGTGAGGTCGTTCGGCCGGGGCCGCGGGCGCGATGACGGGCGCCGGGCGCCGACCTGGCGAGGCATAACCTATCGATCCGTCAGGAAGTCGTGCGGGCCGGTCCCCGTTTGGTTGCAGAGCTGCGACCTTGACGTGAACAGGAACGCCCGCGGCCCCCGTCTCCCTGGTCGGGAGTCGGGGGCCGCGGGCGTCAGCGGTGGTGCGGGGCCTCAGCGCGTCAGAGCGCGAAGACCTCCTCGATCAGCGCCTGCTGCTCGGCGGCGTGCCGCTTGGCCGAGCCGACCGCCGGGGACGAGGCCGTGGTGCGGGCGACGCGGCGCAGACGGGCTTCGCCGCCGCTGCGGCCGATGACGACCTGCAGGTGGTCGACCAGGTTCATCGCGATGAACGGCCAGGCACCCTGGTTGGCCGGCTCCTCCTGCGCCCAGACGAACTGGACGTTGTCGCCGTAGCGGGCCAGCTCCTCCTGGAGCTCGGCCACCGGCAGCGGGTAGAGCCGCTCCATGCGGACGATCGCGGTGTCGGTGACGCCGCGCTCGGCGCGGGCCGCCGCCAGGTCGTAGTAGAACTTGCCGGAGGTGATGATCACCTTGCGGACCTGCGCCGGGTCGACGGTGGTGTCGCCGATGACCGGGCGGAACGAGCCGGACAGGAACTCCTCGGTCGCACTCGCCGCGGCCTTCAGGCGCAGCATCGACTTCGGGGTGAAGACGATCAGCGGCTTGTGGTGCGGGTTGTGCGCCTGCCAGCGCAGCAGGTGGAAGTAGTTCGACGGCAGGGTCGGCATGGCGACCGTCATGTTGTCCTGCGCACACAGCTGGAGGAAGCGCTCCGGGCGGGCGGACGAGTGGTCCGGGCCCTGGCCCTCGTAGCCGTGCGGCAGCAGCAGGGTGACGCCGGAGTGCTGGCCCCACTTCTGCTCGGCGGAGGCGATGTACTCGTCCACCATGGTCTGCGCGCCGTTGACGAAGTCGCCGAACTGCGCCTCCCACATGACCAGCGCGTTCGGGCGGGTCAGCGAGTAGCCGTACTCGAAGCCCATGGCCGCGTACTCCGACAGCAGGCTGTCGTAGACGGTGTAGCGGGCCTGGTCCTCGGTGAGGTACTGCAGCGGGGTGTAGTCCTCGCCGGTCTTGCGGTCGATCAGGACGGCGTGCCGCTGGCCGAAGGTGCCGCGGCGGCTGTCCTGGCCGGCCAGGCGGACCGGGTGGCCCTCCATGAGCAGCGAGCCGATGGCGAGGGTCTCGCCCATCGCCCAGTCGATGGTGTTGTCCTCGACCGAGGCGGCGCGGCGCTGCAGCTGCGGCAGCAGGCGCGGGTGGACGGTCAGCCAGTCCGGGTGGTTGACCTGCGAGGCGGCGATCCGCTTGACCATCTCCTGGGAGATGCCGGTCTGGATGTTGACCGGGAAGTCGGCGACCGGCTTGCCGGTGGTGGTGCCGGTCGGTGCCTGGGCCGCGTCGCGGACCTCGGCGAAGACCTTCTCGAGCTGGCCCTGGAAGTCCTGGAGCGCCTGCTCCGCCTCTTCCATGGTGATGTCGCCGCGACCGATCAGGCCCTCGGTGTACAGCTTGCGCACCGAGCGCTTCTTGTCGATCAGGTCGTACATCAGCGGCTGGGTGAACGACGGGTTGTCGGCCTCGTTGTGACCGCGGCGGCGGTAGCAGATGAGGTCGATCACGACGTCCTTGTGGAACGCCTGGCGGAACTCGAAGGCGAGCCGCGCGACGCGGACCACGGCCTCCGGGTCGTCGCCGTTCACGTGGAAGATCGGGGCCTCGATCATGCGGGCCACGTCGGTGCAGTACATCGAGGAGCGCGAGGACGCCGGGGCGGCGGTGAAGCCGACCTGGTTGTTCACCACGATGTGCACGGTGCCGCCGGTGCGGTAGCCGCGCAGCTGCGACATGTTCAGGGTCTCCGCGACGACGCCCTGGCCGGCGAAGGCCGCGTCACCGTGGATCTGGATCGGCAGCACCGGGAAGGTGGTGCCGCCCTGGTCCAGGATGTCCTGCTTGGCGCGGGCGATGCCCTCGACGACCGGGTCGACCGTCTCCAGGTGGGAGGGGTTGGCGGCCAGCGAGACCTTGATCTGCTCGCCGTCCAGGCCGGTGAAGGTGCCCTCGGAGCCGAGGTGGTACTTGACGTCGCCGGAGCCGTGCATCGACTTCGGGTCGAGGTTGCCCTCGAACTCGCCGAAGATCTTGCCGTACGGCTTGCCGACGATGTTGGCCAGCACGTTCAGGCGGCCGCGGTGGGCCATGCCGATGACGGCCTCGTCGAGGCGGTGCTCGGCGGCGGAGTCGATGGTCGCGTCCAGCAGCGCGATCAGCGACTCACCGCCCTCCAGCGAGAAGCGCTTCTGACCGACGTACTTGGTCTGCAGGAAGGTCTCGAAGGCCTCGGCGGAGTTCAGGCGGCGGAGGATCCGCAGCTGCTCCTCGCGCTCGGGCTTCGCGTACGGCTTCTCCAGGCGCTCCTGCAGCCACTTGCGCTGCGTCGGGTCCTGGATGTGCATGTACTCGATGCCGACGGTGCGGCAGTAGGTGTTGCGCAGCAGGCCGAGGATGTCGCGGAGCTTCATCATCTTCTGGCCGCCGAAGCCGCCGACCGCGAACTCGCGCTCCAGGTCCCACAGGGTGAGGCCGTGCGTGGTGACGTCCAGGTCGGGGTGCTTGCGCTGCTTGTACTCCAGCGGGTCGGTGTCGGCCATCAGGTGGCCGCGCACGCGGTACGCGTGGATCAGCTCCATCACGCGGGCGGTCTTGTTGACCTCGTCCTCGTGGGTGGTGGCGACGTCGGTGGCCCAGCGGACCGGCTCGTACGGGATCCGCAGCGACTCGAAGATCTCGTCGTAGAAGCCGTTCTCGCCGAGCAGCAGGCGGTGGATCTCGCGCAGGAACTCGCCGGACGCCGCGCCCTGGATGACGCGGTGGTCGTAGGTCGAGGTCAGCGTCATGATCTTGGAGACGCCGAGGCGGGCCAGGGTCTCCGGGGCGGAGCCCTGGAACTCGGCCGGGTACTCCATGGCGCCGACACCGACGATGGTGCCCTGGTTCTGCATCAGGCGCGGCACGGAGTGCACGGTGCCGATGCCGCCGGGGTTGGTCAGCGAGACCGTGACGCCGGTGAAGTCGTCCATGGTCAGCTTGTTGGCGCGGGCCCGGCGGACGATGTCCTCGTAGGCCTGCCAGAAGCCGAAGAAGTCGAGGGTCTCGGCCTTCTTGATGGCCGCGACGACGAGCTGGCGGTCGCCGTTCGGCTTGACCAGGTCGATGGCCAGGCCCAGGTTGACGTGCTCGGGCTTGACCAGGAAGGCCTTGCCGTCCTCCACCTTGTAGCTGTGGTTCATGCCCGGGGCGGCCTTGATGGCCTGGACCAGGGCGTAACCGATCAGGTGGGTGAAGGAGACCTTGCCGCCGCGCGCGCGCTGCAGGTGGTTGTTGATGACGATGCGGTTGTCGATCAACAGCTTCGCCGGGACGGCGCGGACCGAGGTCGCGGTCGGCACCTCCAGCGAGGCGTCCATGTTGGTGGCGACGGCCTTCGCCGGGCCACGCAGCTGGACCAGCTCGGGGCCGGCCGGGGCGGCGGGCGCGGGGGCAGCGGCGGCGGCCTTGGGGGCCGGGGGCGCGGCGGGCGCGGCGGCGAGC
>NZ_JBHTTU010000057.1:0-43320 GCF_042794375.1 Kitasatospora sp. NPDC056531
CCGTCGCCCCCGTGAACCCGCTGCCCGTCAGCGTCACCACCGACCCCGCCGCCCCCGACACCGGACTGACCGAAGCAATCACCGGAGCGGCGACCATGTACGTGAACGCGACACCGTTGCTGGTGCCGCCGGGGGTGGTCACCGTCACCTGCACCGTGCCCGAGCCCACCGGCACCGTCGCAGTGATCCGCGTGTCCGACAGCACCAAGAACGCCGTAACGGCGACGGCACCGAACCGCACCGCCGTCGCCCCCGTGAACCCGCTGCCCGTCAGCGTCACCACCGACCCCGCCGCCCCCGACACCGGACTGACCGAGGCAATCACCGGAGCGGCGACCATGTACGTGAACGCGACACCGTTACTGGTCGCCCCCCACCACGACGCCACCACGGTCACCTGCACCGTGCCCGAGCCCGCCGGTACCGTCGCGGTGATCTGTGAGTCCGAGACCACCGTGAACGACGAGGCGGCGACGGCATCGAACTGCACCGCCGTCGCCCCCGTGAACCCGCTGCCCGTCAGCGTCACCACCGACCCCGCCGCCCCCGACACCGGACTGACCGAAGCAAGCACCGGAATGTTGTGATCAACCATGACTTACCCCCATGGGTTGTACAGTCTCCGAGTCGAAGGATGTCGTGCGTGTGCAAGGCGCCTGCAGCGTCGGCTATTTGCGCAGGGACGCGACGGGCGCCGAGACGGGGAGCCCCGGTCGACGGAGGGAACATCGACCGGGGCTCGTCAGGGGTGGTGAGCCGCTGGGCTGTGGGACAGCCCCGCCCGAACCGGGGCTTGTGTCGACTCCCGACCGCCGTGTCGAGCGCGAGCGTGGGCCGTCGGTCATCGGAGTCCGGGCGGCGAGACGCAGGTGAGTGCGCTCGCTGGGTCCTACCAGTGGTGGGTGTGCTGGGCATCGGCGGTCCCGGGTACGGTGACGACCATCGGCCCGGCGTCCGAGACGTCCGCGAGCGACGCGGGCGCATCCCGGTCAGATTCGGAGAGGTCGCCGGATTCATTCCGGGAAACCTCACCGGCGGGCCTCGGAATCGGGCCCGAGCGGCCGGCCCGACAGCGCCTGTCCGACCGACGCTTTCGTTGTCCGGCCCGTAGGCGGTCTAGGTACGACATGGTCTGACGCCATGACATGTAGCCGGCAATGTCGTTGATCGACGTGGGCTGACACGAAAGGGCCTGTTCGTTCCTGTGAAGGAGTTCACGGCCGTTTGCCCGGGTCGCTGGAGCCGGGAGGCCCGTCTGTGCGGCCGAAACGCCGTCCTCGGCCGATCCGCCCTCGGCGCCGCCTGTGTTTACCACGGACGGACTCGCTCGAGCGCATCCTGCAGGAGTCCCGCTCGGAAACCTGGTCGTAGGCGGCTGCGGTCACGCTTTCCGTCGTCGACGGTTCGCGCACGGATTGACTCCCTGCCAACACCGTGGGTACGTACCACCCCAGCAGAAGCCCCCAGCAGCACAGCGCTGAGGTCGTCGTTCGACGGTACGAGGGAGAGGAGCCGGCAGACCACCCGGTCGCCGCACGGGCCAGCACGCTTCGGAACCTTTGGATTGCTTGCATGACGCCTCCTGGCGTATGTAAGCCGCCGCATCTGCCGGCACCGCTGAGACGGCGCCGGCAGATGGATCCAGATCCTCCACGGGGGTGCCCATCGCGAGCCGCACGTCACCGCCGCCTGATGCACAGCGGGCGCCGGCTGCACGTTCCCCCGGGAGGGATGGGCGGCCCGCCGGTTGGATACAGAAAAGTAATCCAGAGCAGTGAAATCGGTGACAAGCCTTCCGACCAGATTTTCACCCGCTTGGCGCAGTGTCCGGCCATCTCCCGCAATCCGGAAAAATGGCCTGTGCCATAGCGTGCGACCGACGCTGATCAGCGAAAACAGACCTTTCTGCGCGGGATTTGCGTGCTTATTCCTCACCCGGCAAGATCGCGACTTCCCTGCCCGCGGTCCAAGAGACGGAGCGGCCACGGATGGACGAATTCCCCACCTTCTGCCGTTCGGAATTGCTCATCCCGGCCGGGACGCACCGCGCGAAGCGTCCAGCCGGGGCCCGGCGGCTGGGCACGATCGAGGCCTCCCACCGGAGTGGACGCCCTCTCCGCTCTCGGGGAAGTGAAGTTCTGGAGTCGCGCCCCACGTGGCGCACGGCGATCCGCGGCCTGGGCGGTCCGCGCGCTGTTTCACGGTCCGGCCGGGTCGATCAGTCTCACGGCCCTGTCAGAGTCCTCAGCAGCCCGGTACCGGCCGAGTCACCGACCTACGCGTGCGACCACGGCGAGCAGCGGTCTCCGGGCCGTTGACGTGGCTGTACCCGGCTTTCGCCGCAGTCTCCGCAGGCCGACCCAGGACAGCCCCTCGGTCCCATCCAAGTCGCGACCGCCATAAGCCGGTTCACCGACGGGCCCTGCCACACCAACGGTGGTCGCTGCCGCAGTGAGGACCCGCAGCCCTGTCGCCCGGCGGTGCGGGCCTAAGCCGGCGGCCTTGTGCGCGTCCCCGTCCCCGCTCTCCTTCACCCGCACGGCACGGACCGTCTTGACGCTCTGGGAATCCAGCGCGCGGGCGCCCGGCTCGGGGATCACGCCCGATCTCGCGCCAAGCGCCTCGGAGGGCCGTTGAGCTTGGCGAACGTCCCCGTCCTTCGGCCAGGCGGCGAAGTATCCGTAGACGCTCTCCCACGGAGCGACGTCGTGCGGGAGGTAGCACCGGGGACGCCGGTGCGGTCGTCGTACCGGATCGCTTCCATGATGCGACGAAGGTCGTACCCGGCGATCGCGTCGCTCGTGTCGCGCGATCAGGCGGCCACCCCGTTCTTCCGGGCCGGCCGAGGAATCGGGCGCCGGGTGCGGTGGGACGGGATCTGCCCGGACGAGACCGATTGACGGTCCCGCCCGGGCAGACGGCCTCGTCGGCCACGCGGTTCAGGTGGTCAGTCGCCTGACTCCTGACTCAGATCCCCGGGCTCGCGAGGTACTGGAACGGGGTCGCGGCGGTCACGCTGCCGGCCGTGTTGGTGACCGTGATGTTGGCGGGCCCGGGGGCACCGTCGAGGGTGGGCGGCGCGACGGCGGTGATGGTGGTGTCGCTGATGACCACGAACGGGGCCGACTGGCCGCCGAAGGTGACCGACTGGGTGCTGCTCAGGGAGGTGCCGGTGATGGTCACCGCGGTGCCGCCGGAGGCCGGGCCCGAGCCGGGGGTGAACGCAGTCACGGTGGGCACGTCCACGTAGGTGTAGGTGAAGCCGTTGTTGGTTCCGCCCGCGGTGGTCACGCTCACCCCGACCGATCCGACCGCCGCGCCCGCGGGCACGGTGACGGTGATCACACCGTCGCTGACGACGGTCGGCGTGGCGGTGTTGGTACCGAAGTGCACGGCGGTAGCGGTCGACAGCCCCGAGCCGGTGATGGTGATGACGTTGCCACCCGCCAGCGGCCCGGAGGTGTCGCTGAGCGCGGCCTTGAACGGCGCGCCGACGTAGTAGAAGTTCAGCGGGTTGCTGCTACCGCCCGGGGTGGTCACGACCACCTGGACCACTCCGCTGCCGGAGGGCGAGGTGACGGTGACCGAGGTGGCCGTGTTGGCGGTGATGGTGGCCAGCTTGGCGCCGAAGTGCACGGCCGTGGCTCCAGCGAGGTTGCTGCCGGTGATGGTCACCGTGGTTCCGCCGCCGGTCGATCCCTGGTTGGGGGAGATGGGCACGACTGCCTCCTTGAACGAGGTGAGGTGAACCGCGCACCGTGCGTGCTCAGGAAGGGTCACAGGCCACGCACGGTGCGGGTCGGACCAGGCCCCGGCGAGGGCGAAAAGACGGCCGAGGCGGTGAACCGGGCGCCGGCGGCCGGTCCACGGGTGTGGCCGGGCCGCTTTCCGGGCGTGAGGGCGAGACGGTCCTGGATGACTGTCGCCGGTCGCGGTGGCGGGCGGATCGTTCACGCCCCTGCCAGGAGAGCCCACGGCGCCACCGGTAGTGACCGGCCATACGGCAGGCCGACGCCCCACTCCCCCGGAGAGGATGGGCGACCCACCGGATTGGACGCTCCCAGTAACCCATTAAGGTGACAAGCGGGCAAGGTACTTGACGTCACATCACCCGATTGGCGGCACGTGTCGGCTGGCAGTGTGGCCCGTCTCCGGCGACCGCTCTCACCTCTCTCCGGTGGAGCCAGGGCACCCTCCCGGTCGGTTGAACAAGGCCCGGGCCGCCGTCCGCGGCGACGACCAGGTCCCGGCCGCCCGCCGCCCGTACTTCACCGCCACCCCGCGCACGGCCTCGGAGCTGCTGCCCGGCGCCGAGCGCCCGGAGCGGCTGTGGGCGCAGGCTGGCCGGCACCGACCGGCTGCGCGAGCGCCGAGCCGCGTTCGCCGAGGCCGTCGGCCGCGCCCGCCGATAGCGGACCTCGCCCGAATACAGCTGCGCGAGAGTGTGGTCGAGCCGTACGCGGGCGATGCGCAGCCGGCGACCAGGACACTGACCGTCGTGCGCGTGATGCGAGATGACCGCGCGGCAGGACCTCCGCTCCGAGGGTGCGGACGCCCACCTGCTGAAGGACGTCCTGGTGGCTGTGCCGTCGGCGGCGGGGTCCCCAGTCGAGTTGGAAATCTCGCGCAGCCGACGTTCCGAGCCTCCGGCTCCTGGCTCCTCGTCCGCGTACGTGGCCGCGATCGCCGCCGGCATGGACACGGGTGGTTCGGGTCCCGTCGGCACGGGCGGCGCTGGTGCCCGAGCACGCGGATCTCCACCCGGGAGCGCAGGGCGCGCTCCTCCTGGCCGGACCGGCGGGGCTGTCCGAGGGTTGCCCCCTGGCGGCCGCGTGCGCTTCTGGTGTGCGGCGCGGAACCGTACGAAGTGTCAACCGTCGCTGACACCGGGCGTGGTCAGCGCCGAGCATGGGAGCAGACGGGGGGCGCGCGGGTGAGCATGCACACCGGCATATGCCAGCGACATTCACTGAGCGGCGGTACCGGCAGGGCGGCCGTCGGGGATCCGTGCCCATGCGAACCCCGGCACGCTGAGCACAGTTTTGTGACGTGCGGCCTGACGCATGTTTGGCCTGAAATTCCGGGGAGAACCGCGATTGCTCTCGCGCCCACAGAGGTCTATGCCAGTCGTCTTCCATTGCATACTTGTGAAAATTGTTAAGAACTCAACGGCTGAGATCCGGCCACTGTTTGGCCGATCTCCGCGTGCGACTTGACATGGGGCGCATGGGGTCTTTGCCAATTGATGGCCGGGTGATTCGCTCACTCAAATTGCACAGCAATCGGTGATGTCTTGCAGAAACCTTTCTTCTCCCACTCGCGGGATTCGTGTATATTTCCTGGCTTCCCATGGGCCCCACGAGGGGGCTGTAAGTCATATCGAAGCTAGCTAGGAGTGGAATGCTGACCGGAGAGGAATACATCAACATCTGCGCCCTCCGATCCCGAGGGTTGTCGATCGCCGCAATCGCCCGTCTCCTCGGCCGCGACCGCAAGACCGTTAGCTCCTATCTGAGCGGGAAGCGCACAGTCGGAGTCCGCAGCTCCGGCAGGGACGAGTTCGAGCGGTTCATCCCCTACTGCCGCCGGCGGTTGCAGGACGATGCCCACTTTCAGGCATCCATGCTGTTCGCCGAACTCATCGATCTCGGCTACACCGGCGGCTACTCGACCTTCACCCGCGCTCTGCGGACCCATCAGCTGCGTCCCCGGTGCCCGCTGTGCCGGCGCCCCCCTCGCACCCGTCCCGGCCGGCCGGACAACGGGGAGGAAGTGCACTTCCGCTGGTTCGTCCTCTCCGACCCCCCGACGGACTGGGGCAGCACTCATGCGTGCATCCTGGTGGGACGCCTGACCCACTCCCAGCGCTGGAGCGCGGTGCTCGCAGAGCAGATCGATCTCGGCCATCTGGTCGACTCCGTCGACCGGATCCTGCGCCAGTTCGGCGGAACCGGCTGGCGTTGGTGCTTCGACCGGACGCAGCCGATCCCCTGCCCGGGAGGCGGCAAATTGACCACGGCGCTGGGCAAGGTTGCGAAGCACTACGGTGTTGTCGCGGATCTCAGTCCGGCGCGGCAGGACGCCGGCGACCAGGCGATCGGGCAAGCACTCGTCCTGTGGTGGCAGACCATCGGTGCGGACACCAGCCTGCTGGAGGCGCAGGAGAGCCTCGGCAGGCTGGCCAGGCTCATGGACGCTCGCCGGGCCGCGGCGAGCAGCGGCCACGACGGGTACACCGTGCCCGCCGCGCCGGTCCTGCTCGACCTTCCCCACGACCCGTACCCTGCCAAGGTCAGCGTGGCTCGCGAGGTCTCGGCCAACAGCATGGTGTCCTACCGGGGCAACCTCTACGCGGTTCCACGGCATCTGCACGGTCACACCGTGGAAGTGCGCCGAAGGCTCGGTGATCCCCTTCTGGCGATCGCGACTCCTCGTGGAAGGGTGATCGTTCATCATTCATTG
Organism: Kitasatospora sp. NPDC056531; assembly: GCF_042794375.1. Taxonomy (NCBI): domain Bacteria; kingdom Bacillati; phylum Actinomycetota; class Actinomycetes; order Kitasatosporales; family Streptomycetaceae; genus Kitasatospora; species Kitasatospora sp. NPDC056531. The sequence goes on from NZ_JBHTTU010000057.1 coordinate 6,463, forward strand.
GCGCCCGACGGTGCCAGCCTGTCGGTCATCGGCCACCGGCACGGGATCGGCCTCGAACGCCCGCTCCCGGTATCGAGGCCGGCCTGCCACAGCAAGATGTACAGCCCGCCGTCCGCCGAAGCGCTCGCGGCGGCCGAAGCGCTCCGGCAGGACGCCTGTCAGGAGGACGGATTAGAGTCCGGTCAACAGGCTGACGGTTCGCCGGGGCGCCCCGGCCGATCCTGGTGGTGGACGGGGGTTCTCGATCGGATCCTGAAAGAACCGACCGAGGGCAACGGACCCGTCGGTTCAGAGACCGTGATCCACCTCGCAATGCATCGATAACATGATCCGATGCCCTACCGGCGAAGCCACACCAACCTGGCGAGGCACCTGAACCGGACATCACCCCGTCCTGCGTGTGGTCGGCGGCGGCTGACCCGAGCCGGGTAATTTCACAGACCAGCGACAAGTGAAACGCCGGAAATCGCTAACCGAATTCCCCATCCCGCCCTTCCAGGCCATGGATGCCGGTCTTCCCTATAGTGACTCGGATGGAGTAGCGCCAACTTGTATGAAGACTACTGAATTCGCCTTCGATTGCCGGAACGTCAATTCTTCGCATCGCTCTGCCGGTCTGAGCGCCCTGCCGCCCGCCCTTGGCGGTGAATTACGTTCCGTTCATGCTGGCGTCCCACCAGCATGAACGCTTCTTCTCGGAGGGGATTCGGATGACCCGTTCTCGCCTTGCCGCCGGCGTCGTCGTCGTAGCCGTCGCATCCGGCGTCGCCCTCGCCATCGCCCCCGCGGCGCGGGCCGCGGAAGCTCCCAGGCTCCAGGTGTCGACGTGTGCCGCCGATCTCACGGCCGCGCTCGACAGCAACGCGGCCGCCATCGACGCCGACTCCGTCGGCGACCCCGCCGACGCTCGCACCTACAACCTCCGCACCCTCGTCATCCTGGCCGGAGCGGGGCTCACCTGCTTCTGCCAGCCGGCCCAGGTCCACGCGGACATCATCGCCGCAGCGACCGACGGCATCCATGCGGCGATGTCCAACGCGATCGGCGATTCCGCCGCTGCGCTGAACAGTGAGGACGCCGTGGCGGCCGAGTTGACGGACGCCCTGGAGGTTGTCCGGTATGCCGAGGTGTGAGGTCTCACGGTACGCGGTGCTCGTTGTCGACCTGCTCGGGTGTGGGCCCGCACCACCGGATCCGACGGCAACCCCTGGTTCACCGAGAACTCCGCGAGCCGGATCGGAACGGTAACGCCCTGACAGAGCCGGCAGTGTGAGCAGACACCCAGTGGACGGGCGCCGATCGATCGGTGCGGGCGCCAGCGGCGCCCGCAGCCGGGCTGGTGCCGGGGCCAACGCGAGGGCGTCGGCACCAAGCCACCCGTCCCGCCAGGCGCGTAGTGCCTACCGGGGAACCGGCCTACGAGGCAGGCCCGCGCTGACCCGCACGGTGTTCTCCCCAAATCCCCGGGTACGCCGAGCGCGTTCTCCAGGTGGCACGCCAAGACGCCGACATCCTGCTCGCCTCCCAGGGCGTCGCACCCCTGGGCAGCCTCCCGTGGAACCGCTCGCGTTCCTCGAGACCGGGCCGCCACCGGTGTTCGTCGGCTTCGGCGGCAGCGTGCTCGACGACGCCGAGTGACTCATCAAGATCACCACCGCGGCACTGCGCCGGGTCCACCGCTGGGCCGGCACACCGCCGCAGGAGCGCGATCAGGAGTCCCGGCGGTCCCGGTGTCCTTCGTGCGCTTCAGTTCCACAGCCACGTTCGGGCCGGATGACTCGTCTCATCGGGGTCAGCCCCGCGGTCGTCGCCCTGCGCGGGCTGTCGGCCCGCTCCCCGGCGGACGCCGTCACCAGCGCACTCGCCAACCCCGCGTACCGCCGCAACGCGCACATGGCACAGTGACCGGCAAGGAAGGACGGCGCGAGAGCGGTGACCTCCGCGGTCGCGCGTGGTCGAGGAGGCGCGATGACACCCCCGAAGCAGTCGGGCCGGACGACCAGCCACGGACGGCAACACCCTCCGGGCGAAGCCCCTCACACCTGATTCCGGACAAGCCTGTCACCGCTGGAGCAAATGGTGCAGATCCCGCTGTTTCGCGCAGTCTGCGAACATGGCATTTTCGCTCAGACCCGTGAGCAGATCGAGGACAGCGGCAAGCGGCTGATATTCCGCGCGGATGGCCGGGCGCTCACCACTGGCCTTCAAATGCTCCCAAAGCGCGTGGAAGTAGTCCTCGAGCTCCAGACGCGCGTCGAACTGCGCGCTGAGCCGTTCGGGATCGAGGCGACGCAGGGCGTCGCGGTCGAGCTGCGTCACGGAGTTGATGATGCTGTTGAGGACTTCACGGCTCTCGGTGCTTGAGCTGGGCATGGGTTCTCCTCACGATGTGCGCGGTGGATGATTGAAGTTCGACGCTCGATCTGCCGTCCGGCCTGGTCGGATCGCGGGCGCCCGCACGCCGGTGGACGCAACCGGTGGCGGGTGGTGTCAGGGAGCACCGCGTCGCGCCCCGGAGCACCGCCTGCCGGCCGGGCACCGGCAACTGCGGCGCGTGGCCGGCGACCGCCCCTGAACAGTCACCACGCGGCAGTGCTCCGACCGGACAGCGGGACGGCAGCCCACACCGAGCAGCCGCCGTCCGTGTTCAGCCGCATCCCCCACTCCTGCGAGTAGCCCGCAACGAGCGCCAGGCCTCTGCCGTGGTCCTCGTCCGGCGTGGCGCGGTGCAGCCGCGGCACCGTGGAAGTCCTTCCCTGATCACGGACCTCCAGCAGGAGCCGGTCCGCGGTCCGGCGCAACCAACCGGTGATGTGTGCACTGTTGGAGTGCTCGAGGGCATTGGTGACCAGTTCGGAGATCACGAGCAAGGCCGCGTCCCGGGCATGGCCGGCCCGAACGTCCTCGGCGTCCAGCCACAGCCCTGCCAGCCGCCGGGAGATCGGTACCGCGCGACCGAGAGATGGCAGCCTGAAGGTCAGCGGACGGCCCCTGACCCAGTGGCTCAGGACATCCTCGGTGAGAACTCCCGTCGGCCGTCCATTGATCTCTGCGGTGGTCAGTGGAATCTCCTCCTCGGTGAGCGGCGGGGTCGCTTCTCGGCTCACGAGCCGAAGCGGCTGCCGGTACGACTGCTCGCGGCTTCGCGGCTCAGGCCGCGCCCGGTGCATGAGGACCATTCCCTCCGGCGAGCAGGCGCCGGGCTGGTCGAAGTAAATCAGAAATAGATTATCCGCGGGGAGCGACTGTTCCAAAAAAAGGGGGCGTGTTTACGTAATGCAGGCGCCTAGTGTGAAGGTAAGAAGAGTTGTTCGTGCCACTGGGCATCCGGCGGAATGAACTTGGCTTGTATCGTTCACTCGAGTCCGGGTTTCGCTGCGAATGGCGGACGGCCAGGGCCATTGATCCTGGTCTTCGATGGACTATTCGGGCAAGTTTTCTTGCAGGTGTCCGAGGGTGGCCGGCGACTCGCTCATGGAATTCCGCACCGACCTGGCCGAAATCAGCCGTTCCGCTTGTGCGCGTTATGGCCGGGACGGCGTCCGGCCCGCGACCGCCTTCCGGGCCGGTCCCTCCCAAACGGCTGGCCGACGAGGAGGAGCCGGGGGCCGTGCGGCCAGTCGGCCGGACGTTGCGTCGACGGGGCGCCCAGCGGACTGCTCGCGCCGTGGGCTTCGACCAGCCCGATTGCGGGATCGACCGTCCTGATTCACCGCCGAGCTCCGGATGACCGCGTGAACCACGGTCACCGTTGAGAATCGCCTCGCTCAGGCGCCTCAGGATGACGACTCCGCGGCCTTCGCCGCGGACGACGTCGTCCGCTGCGGCATCGAAGGTCCTCAGCGACCGGTCGGGGACGGCATGTGCATCCTCGAGAACGATTTCGCCGTCCGGTCGCTGACTGTCAGTGTGATCCCGGAGCGCCGGCGCGGCGCCTTACTCGCGTCCGCCGCGTGCCTGACAGGCAGCCGGATGCCGAGGGCGGAACCCGGCCAGCAGCCTACGCATGCCCGCGTCTGCCCGCCCGGAGAGAGAGCCGCTGCCGGCTGTTGCGGAGGCGGCATGTGAGCCGCTGTGGGCCGGTGCGAAAAGAATCGCACCGGCCCGCGGATCCAATTCCTCAACCGGGGGATGGCGACACGCCTCTTCAATGATGAGACGCTAGCCAGAAGCGCTGGTAGACACGGCAGCTGCTTATCCCCGGAGAGGATGGGTGACCCCACCCGGTTCGGATGCATCTAGTTACCCATCGAGCCGGAATAGCCGCAATCCCCTGACCGGTCGATTCACCCGTATGGTCGAGCGTACCGGAAATACAAACGCCTGTGTGACCGGACCGGAAGCCCCTCCTGCCAGGCAATTTTCATATCCTGGACTGCTCGCTCGGAAAATTGGACGGCATGTTCGATGCGGCTTGGTAGATGGTTGCCGATAGGCGGTGATCGGCATCGTGGCCGATGGCTCGCAGGGTTCTCACTGCGCGGTTCGTCGATCAATCACGATGTCGGCTCTCGGCCCGCCGGCCGATCTGCCCGCGACGACTTCGGAGTCGCTCCTCGACGCGATCCTCCGGGTCGAGCGCACCGGACCTTTCCTGATGCCCCGGGGAAATTCTCGGGCACGAGCTGACATAGCCCGGGTCGGGTCGCGGACTCTTCTGGTCACAAGTGGGTTCCGTAATATTAACACTGACGTGAACAGCCGAGTCTTTGATCGCCCTGGAAACCGCGACCTCAAGCTCGGACAGCACCGGAGCGGGCAGCGGATGTGCAGGAGGATTTCATCCTCAGTAAGTGCTGCCAATACCCCTTCCGGGCGCCAATGGATCGGCGCAGCGATGCCCGTTGGCGGTGAACGGACTGAGTTCCAGACAAACGCGGGCGGCCTACCATTCGTGGCACACCCGGGACGGCGCCCGCGACGGGCCTGCAATCGGCGATGTCCAGGGCGGACTCCCACGGCAGGCTCCGGCCTCCGGTCCGGTCGCGGGGACGCCCGCGCGGGTCCCCGCGCCCGGTCGGCCCTTGGCACCAGGGGGGCAGCCGGCGGACCACCGGGAAGGCAGACATGACGAGGGGTGCCACGGTGGCGTCTCGCAGGTCCCGATCTCGCAGGTTCCGGTCGCGCTGGGGCGACCACGCGGGTCTTCCCCGCATCAGGTCGGCCCTCCCGCCGTGGAGCAGGAACAGACGCCGCGACGGCCTCCAGCGGCACGTCGCGGAGCCCGGTGCCGTGCCCGCGCGCCTGGTCGGCTCTTCCTCGACCGGTGCCCTCCTGACGGGCGGCCTCGGTGATGCCCTGGCGAGGCTGACCGGCAAAGGCGGTGCGGGCCGCCGCCAGATCCTCGCCGGCCCGGGCGCGGGCTTGTTCCCGCTCAAGTCGGCGAGCGGCAAGCCGCCGGCGAAGGACGGTTCCCTCCGACTCTTCGCCCTCTGTCGCCATCCGGTCCGAGAGTCCGCTCGGGGCGGCTGTTGGCGTACTCCGTCGGTGAACGGGCACGGGCCGCGCCGCGGGCGGGTCTCCCGGGGGCGGCGCGTCCCGCTGGTGACCGGATAGCTCCCACTGCTCCCGAAGCCGACGGCAGGCGGCAGCGGCGGCGGCGGGACCGCAGGATCGGCAGGTTTCCGGGTCCTCGGCGTCGCGGACGACCAGCGGCCCGCGGCAGAGTGCGCACTCGGGGCTTCGGACCGGCCTGCTCCCTGTGACCGTCTCGCTTGCCCGGTCGACGACCCTGATCAGCCAGGGAAGCGGGGAGACCACCGAAGACCACGGCACAGCGCCGACCGGCTCCCTGCGGCGCGCGAACTCCCACGCCGACTCGAGAGCTTCGAGAATCACGGCGCCATGGACCTCAGGGGATGCGCTGTAGTCGGCGAATGTTGCGACAATGTGCTGAGCGAGGAGGTCGAGCTGTCGCTCGGTCAGCCGGTCCACCAGCTGCCTCGGCAGGCGCCCAAGAGCCGACGACGCGGCTTGCTGTCCCCATCGCCTCTGCTCGTTGGTCATCGACTGGATCATCTTCTGGTCGGTTCGCCGTCTGCCGTGCCCTGCCGGGCCTGCTTCGCCCCCCGTGGCTCCCACCGCGCGTCCTCGCGCGCGCGGGCGCACGGTTTCCGGTTCGCGCGACGAACAACCACCCACGACGGCCGGCATGTTCAGCACGTCATGTTGGGGGGATCGTGTTTCTGTCACCGGACCGGGGGGGCTCAGTGTCACCGAACCGGGGGGGCCGGCTGTCACCGAACCGGGGGCCTCCCGGCACACGCCGGGCGAGGCGCCGCGATGGGAGTCCGGTCCGGAGCCGAAGACCTCGACACCGCCGCCTGCGGGCCCGTCCGCGGACTGCAGCGCGGGAACGGGCCCGCTCGGGAGAGACTCGCTCTGCCCGCTCGGTACGCGGACGGGCATGGGGTGGACGACGTATCTGTATCCCCTCTTCTCGCCCTGTCTTCTGCTCACCCAGCCCTGGACCAGGAGTTCGGCCACCGCTTCGCGGGCCGTGTCCTCCTTTATCCTGCACTCGCGTGCGATTCGCGCGACGGGAGTCGACTCGGTGAACCGCTGCCGCAGGGAGAGCAACGCATAAACCTTGAACCGAGTACCGGCCAGATGCGCCCGGGCATATGAGCCGACGCACACGGCCAGCTCATCGTCGGCCAGTGGGCGAACACACCGGTTCATGGTTCGGGTCGCAGGATTTCGAGACACGCGAACCAGATTCTTGGCCTTCGCCTTGGCGATTAGGCGGTTCACACCACCCCGGGACAGCCCCAGCTGTCTCCCGATCGTCTCGTCAGCGGCGAAGCACAATCCTGACTTCCAGCCGTAGTCCTGAACTAGCGTCACTACCCGGATCAGGTCACCGGTCAAGTCCCTGTCACTGAGCCACGCCGCCGGGAACCGGGTAGCGGGCAGGCGAGCCTGCCCGGCCGCACGCGCCTGCCCGGGAACCCAGGAGGGTTCCGTGTGCACGGCGCCCGAGAATCGCGGACTCACGGAGCACCGCCGAAAGTGCGACGCTCGCTCACTTCCCTGGCCGGTCCGGCCGGCCGCCCCAAAGCCGTCGAGGCGACTTTTCCTGCGGTCGGCTCCATTTGAGCGGTGACCACTCGTGCTCGAGAGCCCGTTTGGGGAGGTCCTTGGAGGTTTCGCTCATTGCGGACTCCGTGCCCTCCTCCTAGACGGATGGAGCGACGACCCGGGACACGGGCAGGGGCTAGTTGGCAGATTTTGATTCTGTGATGCAAAATGGCATTGCCTACTTACGGACGTGTGAGGAGGCAACAGCCCGTCAGGACACCGGTTCTCGCAGGATCCCAGGTGTGCAGACGGGCCGAGGCAGCGGTGGATTCCGTCGTCGACTCGGGCATGTGCTCAGTGACGGCGGAAGCAAAGCGTTCAGACGCCGAGGCATGTGCTTGGCGCAAAGACGGTGAAGGTCCGGTGGTGCGGACCGAGCCGTCTCGTTGCTGCTAGGTCATGTCAAGACCTCCCCGTAGGGGAGCAGGGGTGGTTGAAGAAGGCCGAACGAACAATGAGAAGCGATCATGAGCGGTCGCTTCTGCCAAGCGCGGTTTCGCGTCCAGATGCCTGAGGGGTGATCTGGAACAGCGATGTCGCGTCGACTGCCCCTGGAGCCGTCCGGACCTGCCAGAGTCCGGGCGGCTGATCCATGACTGGGCCATGGCTTGACCAAGAGTACCCGGTCCATCACAGAGTGTGAATACTCTCGTACACGACTCATCTTTGGAGCCCACTGCAACTGCTTGCGGGAAAGTTCGTTCGAATCGGCCGACGGGCGGCTCGAACGCTCCCGTTCCCGTCGCCGGGGAAGGTTTCGGGCGGGACGGTCGAAACCCGCGGTCAGCCGAGGATTCCGCGGTCGCGATGGGGCGCGGCCACCAGTCGTCCACGGGCTGGCCCGGAGGCTGCCGGTTGATCACCAAGTGGGCGCAGCCGCGTCGATCGCCACCACGGCTCAAGCCGACGGCCATGGTGCGGTATCAAACGGTCCTGTCATTGGTCATCCAAATGAGACACACGACTGACCTGCCGCTCAGACAACCTGAGCTTCCGTAAATCGGCCGGCTGAAGGACAGAGGTCGCAACGGGTGCATCCGCCCGGAGCCTGGCGACCTGCGGCTCCGCGCGCCGGCGCGCCGTGCTGGGGAGAATCGCAGAGTATCTGGCACTCTTCGCGGCCACCACGCCTGGAAAGTGGGGAAGCCGAGCGAGCGGAGATGGTAGCGCTCGCTTCGATCGCTCCCCTTCAAAGCCAGCCGCAGGACTGCCGCCCGCCTGAACGAGGAGCTCGGTGACCTGCGTAAAAGCTCTGAGCGCGGGCGACATGAGCATATTTCAGGACACCCGGATGCCGTACATTTCTCGGTGATTAGCCCATCGTTGTCGGGGCATGAGTCCAACAGCCAAGCCGCCTCTTCCATTGCTGCTGGAGCGAGACAGGATCTGTAGTGCCGGTGATAACTGGCTATTCGTTCCGGGTCGGAGGAATGCCGTGGGTGATCTGGAAGTTGGTTATCTCGTAAAGAATGGCGAACGCGTGGCGCTGACGCATTGCTCACGCCAGCTGGCCGAACTCTTCCGCGTCCTGCGTCGGCTCGAGTTTGAATTCTCGATGCGGCTGTACCGATCAGAGAAAGACTGATTGAGGCCGCCAGCCGAGAGCCGCAATAACGCGAACAGGAGGGATGCTTTGTACGAGTCAACGAACACCGCGTTCAACCCCTACTGCACAGCCGGATTCATCCCCGATGACGGAGTGATACACAACCACGCCCTCTGGCCGCCCGCCGGGCAGCTGTCCGCCGACCTGTCTTACCCGGTCGTCGATGGCTGGGCCGATCCAGGCCTGCAGTCGTACCCTTCGGATGGGGAAGCGCTCGAAGGGGGAGCCGGCCTGCAGGCCATGGGCTTCCGCCCCCAGCTAATCGCTGACCGCCGGGAGCGTCACGCACGCCCGGCGCGCCGCCGGTCCGACATCGTGGGATCCGTCATCGGATTCCTGACTGCAACGATCGTCACCGCGGTGTGCATCCTCGGATGGATAATCTCCTATCACCCTCTGCAGGACGTGGCCCTTTCCCAGCTGCCGAGGGATCTGTCCCGGTACTGGCCGGTCGTCGTCTACGGGCCGTGGATAGCCGCTTCCCTCTCCGTTCTGCGGGCCGCTCTGGGAGGACACAAGGTGGCGAATTCCTGGACGGTCATCCTGGTGTTCGCAGGTATCGCCAGTCTCCTGTGTATCGTCGACACGCCCAGCACAATGCCTGAGGCCGTGGTCGCGGGCCTTCCGCCGGTGACAGCTGTGGTGTCCTTGCAGCAGATGGTGCGCCAGCTGCTTGTAACCCGACAAATGCGCCAGGAACATCCTCGGCAGAAACCCTCACACCGGGCATCTCGCTAGCGCGTCAACATCACAGCTTGCTCGCTTCCGGCGGTCAGGCCCCCACCTGACAACCACACGGAAACCTCAGTAGTCGGTGGCAGTAGTTACTGTAAGCAGTCCTCACCGTCCTACACAGTGGAACCAGTGGGATTGGGCGGTGGCTGGACCACCAGCGCATCGAGGGCCTGTTGGGCGCGGCCCAGTTTGTCCTTACCTGCGCGGCGTAGACCCGCCTTGGCGTACTTCTCGACCATGGTGGTGGACTTCCAATCCTCGGTGATGACCATGATCTCGGCTGGGCTGTAGCCTTGGGCCGCGAGGTCGGCCGGAACGCTGGCGCGCAGACCGTGGCTGGTGGCCTCTTTCGCGTCGAAGGCGGGGGTTCGCGAGACCATCCGCTTGAAGGCGCGGTTCACCGCGTGGCCGGTCATGTCGGTTCCGGAGGCGGGGACAGACATGAGCTGGCCCCATCGGGTGATGCCACGAAGTAGTGGCAACTGCGTTTCCCCTTGGTCGAGTTCGGCGAGCAGTGAATGTAGGTGCGCACGACGATGATCGCTACCGGGTCGCGGATGACGTACTCGCGGCCGGTGGACCAGTGGTCGTTTTTGCTGGTGCGCTTGCCGATGACCATCTGCTCGGTGCCGTCCCCGAGGTGTTCGAAGGCGATGGAGTCGATGCGGTAGGCGGCCTGTTCGGAGCGGCGGGCCCGGGTGCGGTAGCCGAGGTGCAGGATCGTCAGGTCGCGCCACCGGGCGAGCGGGCCGCCGGCGGTCGTGCCCTGCTGGAAATGAGCGATGCGGGCGGCGTCGACGGGCGGGCTCGACTTCGGGGTGCGCCGGGCACGGGCGTGCTCGCCGGCCTGCTTGCGGATCAGTTCGGCGGTCGCCTTCTTCGGCGGCCAGTTCTTGTACCCCGCACGGGCGTTGGCATCGCGGATCGCGGCCATCGCCAGCCGAAGGGAGCTCACCGGCGCACCTGTGCCGTCGCGCCCGTCGCGCCCGTCGCGGCGCCGTAGGTGGGAGATGTAGGACACCATGTTCGCCTCGCTGGTGCGCGGTCCCGGATGGCGGCTGTTGTCGGCGCACCAGCGGGCGAAGTAGCGCCACTGTTCGGCGTAGGTCTGGCTGGTGCGGGCCGGCCGGGCGGAAGCCAGGTCGTCGGCCGCGTCCTCAGTCAACGTCTCGTTCGGGTCGACCCGGTCGAGCTCGAACGGCACGAGTACCTGACTGTCGTCGATGCAACACAGAGACTGATGCAGAATTGGCGCCTGTAGCGCTTCTCCTTGTCTTCAACGCGTCTGCTGTGGTTATTTGTGTTCAGGCGACTGAGCTGCAAAGGTGTGCGCCATGAAGATCACGATCACCGTGGAGAACCCGACCCCCGAGGCGCTCGAGAAGCTGCTCGCTCTCGCTGCCATGCCCGCCGCCGTCGTAACCGCGGAGCCCGACGACCACTGGACGCCGAAGCGGGCCCGCTCGTACTACGACCGCCTGCCGCCCCGCGCACAGCAGATCCTGCTCCAGGTCGTCCACGGCGAAGGCGAGTGCGCCGCAGAGGAGTTGAAGGCAAATGGCCGAAACCTTCGGGGATCTACCGGCGCGTTCCGCCGGGTGCTCTCGGAGGGCAAGCGGACCGGCCTCTGGCCCGACGCGCTTCCGGTGCCGCTGGTCTCCCACATTGTCGGAGGGCAGCTCAAGAAGCTCGAGATGCCAGGGCGCGGCACAGGGCAGTACGCACTCACGGCCTTCGAAGAGGGCCTGCGTGATCTGCGGACTGGCGGCTGACCAGGCGATCCGCGCGACTTCTGCGGGTGGGGTGCGACGACCGGGCGACTGACGCATATCCGAGAGCTCGGTCAGTACGGCAAACTGCCCGCCGGCCCGGCCGCCGGGCAGGCGAGAGTGTGTGGGTAAGACCCTTTCCAAGAGGCCGAGTTGGGGCAAGGGGGTCAGGAAACGCGTACCGCCACGCCGTACAAGCCGAGCCCGTTCTCGGCCGCGGCGCGCCACAGCCGCAGCGTGCCGCCAAGGACAGACTCCTCTCGGGGTGGGGGTAGTGCAGGAGGAGGAGGTTGCCGCACCAGCCCGGGAGGAGGGCGCGGGCCGGGCCGATGGCAGGGAAGAACGATGCGACCGCGTATTCCTTCGATTTGCCGAGGCGAAGATGCCCTCGTCCGGCTGATCCCTCCACACGTCGTCGATCACGCAGAAGTTCGGATCGACGATGCCGTCGCACATGTCGTCAACGTTGATCCCTGGTGCAGTGAGTTGCCGGAACAACTCAAACGCCGCCTCGTCGGCCACTGCGTTCCATGAACCTCTTTACCAGGTGCGGTAGTTGGGCGACCGATCCTGCTGCTACTGATCCCATCGCTGCTGGGCAAATGGCTTGGACCGATCCGTCTCCATCGCGGGCAGCAACCGGGAGCCAGATCGGAGATGACGGATTCGGCGTGGCTGTTGATTGTCCAAGCACTGGTGAAGCCCATGTACTGGACGCCAGTACCCGCCGCCGCGGCCGGATGACGAGGGCGCGGTCTGCGCGACCCTGGTGCCGGGGGCCGAGCGGGCCGTGTTGTACATCCACGGGTACAACGACTACTTCTTCCAGACCAATCTGGCCGACCACTACGCCGCGCTCGGGTTCTCGTTCTACGCCCTGGACCTGCGCAGTTACGGGCGTTCCCTCCGCTCGCACCAGTCGCCGAACTTCGTTCGCGACCTGGCCGAGTACGATGAGGAGATCGACGAGGCGGTCCGGATCATCCGGAAGGTGGACGGGCACCGGCAGCTGCTGCTGAACGGGCACTCCGCCGGTGGTCTGGTCGGCGCGCTGTGGGCGGGGCGTCGGGCCGGGCAGGGGGTGGTGGACGGGGTGTTCCTGAACAGTCCGTTCCTGTCGATGCCCGCCGGGGCCGCCGTGCGCACCGCGGGCGGGCCGGTGGTGACGGCGCTCGGGCGGCTGACGCCGACCCGGGTCCTGCCGTCCTCGCTGAACCCGCACTACACCCACAGCCTGCACAAGGACCACAAGGGCGAGTGGGACTTCGACCTCCGGCTCAAGCCCGCCGAGGGCTTCCCGCTGTACGCAGGCTGGCTGGCCGCGATCCACCAGGGGCACCGGCAGGTGCGGCAGGGGCTGGGGATCGATGTGCCGGTGCTGCTGATGGCCTCGACGAGGTCGATCTCCACCACCAAGTGGCACAACGCCCTGCACCACGCCGACGCCGTGCTGCGCGCCGACGACATCGCCGCGCAGGCGCCGCGGCTGGGCCGGCACGCGACCTCGCCGACCCGACGCACCTGGAGTTCGAGTACACCCGCAGGCTCGGCCACCTCGCCGACGCCCTCGCCCCCACCGGCCGTCCGCTGGACGTGCTGCACCTGGGCGGCGGAGCGCTCACCATGCCGCGCTACCTGGCCACCACCCGGCCGGGCTCGCGGAAGCGGGTGGTGGAGGTGGACGGGCCGCTGCTCGAGCTGGTCGCGGAACACCTGCCCTGGCAGGGCCCCGGCGTGGACATCACCGCGACGGTCGGCGACGCCCGGGCGGCCCTGGCCGCCGTCCCGGCCGCATCGCAGGACCTGGTGATCGCGGACGTGTTCCACGGCTCCCGCACCCCGGCGCACCTGACCTCGGTGGAGTTCCTGTGGCTGGCCGCGAGCGCGCTGCGCCCCGGCGGCTGCTACGCCGCCAACCTGGCGGACGGCCCGCCGCTGGCCTTCGCCAAGGCCCAGGCGGCGACGGTGCGGGCGGTGTTCCCGTACGTCTGCCTGGTGGCGGAGGCCCCGGTGCCGCGCGGGCGCCGGTACGGCAACATCCTGCTGGCCGGTTCGACGGCGCCGCTGCCGGTGGCGGAGCTGACCCGCCTGCTGGCGGGTGACATCTTCCCGGCCCGGCTCACCGAGGGCGAGGAGCTGGCGGCCCTGGTCGGCCGGAGCGCCCCGGTCACGGACGCGTCCGCCGCCGACTCCCCGCCGCCACCGGACGGCGCCTTCAGCGTCGGTTGAGGCCCCGCCGCCGACGTGGTGGTGCAGCCGGGGAGCCGGCCCGGACAGCTCGTCCGAGCCGGCTCCCCACTGTCGTGCGACCTGTCACCTGTGACGGCAGGCCTGGCGTCAGAGCCAGGCGCCGTTCTGCACCGTCTTCACGTACGCGCCGTTCTTCATGGCGATGGCCATCCCGCCCCACATGCCGGGGGTGTAGGCGGACGAGGCGCCCCAGGTGTTGTCGTACTGGCCTACTGGCCGACACTGGATGTCCTGGGTGTAGACGTTGCCCAGGGAGTTGTACTGGAGCCAGACACAGATCTGGTCGACGGCGCCGCCACAGTTGTTACCGCCGCCCTGGACCCATACCTTGCCGTCGAGGCTGTGGTAGGGCTGGCCGACGTAGAGGTCGCACGACGCCAGGGACGGCGACTGGGACGCGGCCGGGGCGGCGACGGCCGTACCGGCCGTGCCGAGCCCCGCGATGACGACTGCGGCCGCGCCAGCAGCGGCGAACTTCCGCATACCGAACATGGTTTTCTCCCCGAGTTTGGCGGGGGCCACGTGAGCCCCACGAGATGCCTCATTGATCGTGCTTCTCGCGAGTTCTCGTCGTCAACGTCGGTAAAAGGAACGTGAGTTGTCGGTTCCAGCTGAAAGGGAATCGGACCCGCCGCTTCCATGGCCGTGGGCCGGAGAATCCGGCACCGCGCGGGCACGAACATGCCAGGATCGCGGCGACGGGGTCGAAAGTTCGATCCGAATCGGCCAAACAATTGGCCGACGCGCGGTGGCCGCCGCGGCCTCGTTCTCCCGGCTCAGGCCGCGCTGTCGACGTTGTCCAGCACCGCGCGGAGGAGCCCCGGGAACCGCTCGTCGAACTCGTCGCTGCGCAGCCGGGCGCTCTGCTGCTGCCCCTGGTGGGTGCGGAGGATCAGGCCGCACTCGCGCAGCACCCGGAAGTGGTGCGAGGCGTTCGACTTGCTGATTCCCAGGGCGTTGTAGATCACCGAGCACTCGGTCTCGCCCTGGCGGGCCAGCAGGTCGACGATCCGCAGTCGCAGCGGATCGCTGAGAGGACGTTCGGCTGGCTCATGCGCTCTCGCCGCCTCGCCCGCGACTTCGAGACCCGCGCCGACAGGGCCCAGGCCGTGTCCGCGATCGTACCGGCGCAGTCCGCCAGCACGTCGTCGCAGTCATGGTGCCCGGCCGCGCGGTCGAGGATTTGCCTTGCCAGGCCGCGCGCGTGAGTGGTCTCACCTGACGGCTGACCCCCGCAGGCGCGGGGAGCCGTCCTGCCGGGTGGGTGCGCGGTCAGCCGTTGGCGGAGGTGCCGGGGCTGTCGCCGCGTTTGACACAGGGGGCCAGGACAGTCAGGTCCAGGGTGTCTGGCGCCGTTTCGCGGTCACCGACCACGAGCGAGGCGGTGAACTTGTTCGCGTCGTTGGACAGGTCCAGTCGCTTGTCGTCGCTTCGTTCGACGGAGAAGCCGTCCTGCTTCAGCCGCTGCTGCACCGCCTCGAAGACGCCCTGGACCTTCGGCCCGGGGATCCCGCGCAGTTTGTAGGAGATGTACGGCATGTACCGCGATGGCGAGTTGGCCGGCCCGGACTCGCACTCGTCCTTGTCTACCAGTGGGTCGGGGATCTTCACGGTGTCCTTGTCCGGGAGCACCGCGAGCGCGGCGGAATCGTAGGCCTTGACCTTCTCCTCGGCCTGTCCGAGGTTCATCGACGGGGGGAGAGGGCGAGGATGCCCGCGGGCAGCAGGCCCAGGACGGCGGCGCGAACGGACCGGCCGCGGCCGGTCCGTTCGCGCCGCCGTCCTGGGCCTGCTGCCCGCGGGCATCCTCGCCCTCTCCCCCCGTCGATGAACCTCGGACAGGCCGAGGAGAAGGTCAAGGCCTACGATTCCGCCGCGCTCGCGGTGCTCCCGGACAAGGACACCGTGAAGATCCCCGACCCACTGGTAGACAAGGACGAGTGCGAGTCCGGGCCGGCCAACTCGCCATCGCGGTACATGCCGTACATCTCCTACAAACTGCGCGGGATCCCCGGGCCGAAGGTCCAGGGCGTCTTCGAGGCGGTGCAGCAGCGGCTGAAGCAGGACGGCTTCTCCGTCGAACGAAGCGACGACAAGCGACTGGACCTGTCCAACGACGCGAACAAGTTCACCGCCTCGCTCGTGGTCGGTGACCGCGAAACGGCGCCAGACACCCTGGACCTGACTGTCCTGGCCCCCTGTGTCAAACGCGGCGACAGCCCCGGCACCTCCGCCAACGGCTGACCGCGCACCCACCCGGCAGGACGGCTCCCCGCGCCTGCGGGGGTCAGCCGTCAGGTGAGACCACTCACGCGCGCGGCCTGGCAAGGCAAATCCTCGACCGCGCGGCCGGGCACCATGACTGCGACGACGTGCTGGCGGACTGCGCCGGTACGATCGCGGACACGGCCTGGGCCCTGTCGGCGCGGGTCTCGAAGTCGCGGGCGAGGCGGCGAGAGCGCATGAGCCAGCCGAACGTCCTCTCAGCGATCCGCTGCGACTGCGGATCGTCGACCTGCTGGCCCGCCAGGGCGAGACCGAGTGCTCGGTGATCTACAACGCCCTGGGAATCAGCAAGTCGAACGCCTCGCACCACTTCCGGGTGCTGCGCGAGTGCGGCCTGATCCTCCGCACCCACCAGGGGCAGCAGCAGAGCGCCCGGCTGCGCAGCGACGAGTTCGACGAGCGGTTCCCGGGGCTCCTCCGCGCGGTGCTGGACAACGTCGACAGCGCGGCCTGAGCCGGGAGAACGAGGCCGCGGCGGCCACCGCGCGTCGGCCAATTGTTTGGCCGATTCGGATCGAACTTTCGACCCCGTCGCCGCGATCCTGGCATGTTCGTGCCCGCGCGGTGCCGGATTCTCCGGCCCACGGCCATGGAAGCGGCGGGTCCGATTCCCTTTCAGCTGGAACCGACAACTCACGTTCCTTTTACCGACGTTGACGACGAGAACTCGCGAGAAGCACGATCAATGAGGCATCTCGTGGGGCTCACGTGGCCCCCGCCAAACTCGGGGAGAAAACCATGTTCGGTATGCGGAAGTTCGCCGCTGCTGGCGCGGCCGCAGTCGTCATCGCGGGGCTCGGCACGGCCGGTACGGCCGTCGCCGCCCCGGCCGCGTCCCAGTCGCCGTCCCTGGCGTCGTGCGACCTCTACGTCGGCCAGCCCTACCACAGCCTCGACGGCAAGGTATGGGTCCAGGGCGGCGGTAACAACTGTGGCGGCGCCGTCGACCAGATCTGTGTCTGGCTCCAGTACAACTCCCTGGGCAACGTCTACACCCAGGACATCCAGTGTCGGCCAGTAGGCCAGTACGACAACACCTGGGGCGCCTCGTCCGCCTACACCCCCGGCATGTGGGGCGGGATGGCCATCGCCATGAAGAACGGCGCGTACGTGAAGACGGTGCAGAACGGCGCCTGGCTCTGACGCCAGGCCTGCCGTCACAGGTGACAGGTCGCACGACAGTGGGGAGCCGGCTCGGACGAGCTGTCCGGGCCGGCTCCCCGGCTGCACCACCACGTCGGCGGCGGGGCCTCAACCGACGCTGAAGGCGCCGTCCGGTGGCGGCGGGGAGTCGGCGGCGGACGCGTCCGTGACCGGGGCGCTCCGGCCGACCAGGGCCGCCAGCTCCTCGCCCTCGGTGAGCCGGGCCGGGAAGATGTCACCCGCCAGCAGGCGGGTCAGCTCCGCCACCGGCAGCGGCGCCGTCGAACCGGCCAGCAGGATGTTGCCGTACCGGCGCCCGCGCGGCACCGGGGCCTCCGCCACCAGGCAGACGTACGGGAACACCGCCCGCACCGTCGCCGCCTGGGCCTTGGCGAAGGCCAGCGGCGGGCCGTCCGCCAGGTTGGCGGCGTAGCAGCCGCCGGGGCGCAGCGCGCTCGCGGCCAGCCACAGGAACTCCACCGAGGTCAGGTGCGCCGGGGTGCGGGAGCCGTGGAACACGTCCGCGATCACCAGGTCCTGCGATGCGGCCGGGACGGCGGCCAGGGCCGCCCGGGCGTCGCCGACCGTCGCGGTGATGTCCACGCCGGGGCCCTGCCAGGGCAGGTGTTCCGCGACCAGCTCGAGCAGCGGCCCGTCCACCTCCACCACCCGCTTCCGCGAGCCCGGCCGGGTGGTGGCCAGGTAGCGCGGCATGGTGAGCGCTCCGCCGCCCAGGTGCAGCACGTCCAGCGGACGGCCGGTGGGGGCGAGGGCGTCGGCGAGGTGGCCGAGCCTGCGGGTGTACTCGAACTCCAGGTGCGTCGGGTCGGCGAGGTCGCGTGCCGGCCCAGCCGCGGCGCCTGCGCGGCGATGTCGTCGGCGCGCAGCACGGCGTCGGCGTGGTGCAGGGCGTTGTGCCACTTGGTGGTGGAGATCGACCTCGTCGAGGCCATCAGCAGCACCGGCACATCGATCCCCAGCCCCTGCCGCACCTGCCGGTGCCCCTGGTGGATCGCGGCCAGCCAGCCTGCGTACAGCGGGAAGCCCTCGGCGGGCTTGAGCCGGAGGTCGAAGTCCCACTCGCCCTTGTGGTCCTTGTGCAGGCTGTGGGTGTAGTGCGGGTTCAGCGAGGACGGCAGGACCCGGGTCGGCGTCAGCCGCCCGAGCGCCGTCACCACCGGCCCGCCCGCGGTGCGCACGGCGGCCCCGGCGGGCATCGACAGGAACGGACTGTTCAGGAACACCCCGTCCACCACCCCCTGCCCGGCCCGACGCCCCGCCCACAGCGCGCCGACCAGACCACCGGCGGAGTGCCCGTTCAGCAGCAGCTGCCGGTGCCCGTCCACCTTCCGGATGATCCGGACCGCCTCGTCGATCTCCTCATCGTACTCGGCCAGGTCGCGAACGAAGTTCGGCGACTGGTGCGAGCGGAGGGAACGCCCGTAACTGCGCAGGTCCAGGGCGTAGAACGAGAACCCGAGCGCGGCGTAGTGGTCGGCCAGATTGGTCTGGAAGAAGTAGTCGTTGTACCCGTGGATGTACAACACGGCCCGCTCGGCCCCCGGCACCAGGGTCGCGCAGACCGCGCCCTCGTCATCCGGCCGCGGCGGCGGGTACTGGCGTCCAGTACATGGGCTTCACCAGTGCTTGGACAATCAACAGCCACGCCGAATCCGTCATCTCCGATCTGGCTCCCGGTTGCTGCCCGCGATGGAGACGGATCGGTCCAAGCCATTTGCCCAGCAGCGATGGGATCAGTAGCAGCAGGATCGGTCGCCCAACTACCGCACCTGGTAAAGAGGTTCATGGAACGCAGTGGCCGACGAGGCGGCGTTTGAGTTGTTCCGGCAACTCACTGCACCAGGGATCAACGTTGACGACATGTGCGACGGCATCGTCGATCCGAACTTCTGCGTGATCGACGACGTGTGGAGGGATCAGCCGGACGAGGGCATCTTCGCCTCGGCAAATCGAAGGAATACGCGGTCGCATCGTTCTTCCCTGCCATCGGCCCGGCCCGCGCCCTCCTCCCGGGCTGGTGCGGCAACCTCCTCCTCCTGCACTACCCCCACCCCGAGAGGAGTCTGTCCTTGGCGGCACGCTGCGGCTGTGGCGCGCCGCGGCCGAGAACGGGCTCGGCTTGTACGGCGTGGCGGTACGCGTTTCCTGACCCCCTTGCCCCAACTCGGCCTCTTGGAAAGGGTCTTACCCACACACTCTCGCCTGCCCGGCGGCCGGGCCGGCGGGCAGTTTGCCGTACTGACCGAGCTCTCGGATATGCGTCAGTCGCCCGGTCGTCGCACCCCACCCGCAGAAGTCGCGCGGATCGCCTGGTCAGCCGCCAGTCCGCAGATCACGCAGGCCCTCTTCGAAGGCCGTGAGTGCGTACTGCCCTGTGCCGCGCCCTGGCATCTCGAGCTTCTTGAGCTGCCCTCCGACAATGTGGGAGACCAGCGGCACCGGAAGCGCGTCGGGCCAGAGGCCGGTCCGCTTGCCCTCCGAGAGCACCCGGCGGAACGCGCCGGTAGATCCCCGAAGGTTTCGGCCATTTGCCTTCAACTCCTCTGCGGCGCACTCGCCTTCGCCGTGGACGACCTGGAGCAGGATCTGCTGTGCGCGGGGCGGCAGGCGGTCGTAGTACGAGCGGGCCCGCTTCGGCGTCCAGTGGTCGTCGGGCTCCGCGGTTACGACGGCGGCGGGCATGGCAGCGAGAGCGAGCAGCTTCTCGAGCGCCTCGGGGGTCGGGTTCTCCACGGTGATCGTGATCTTCATGGCGCACACCTTTGCAGCTCAGTCGCCTGAACACAAATAACCACAGCAGACGCGTTGAAGACAAGGAGAAGCGCTACAGGCGCCAATTCTGCATCAGTCTCTGTGTTGCATCGACGACAGTCAGGTACTCGTGCCGTTCGAGCTCGACCGGGTCGACCCGAACGAGACGTTGACTGAGGACGCGGCCGACGACCTGGCTTCCGCCCGGCCGGCCCGCACCAGCCAGACCTACGCCGAACAGTGGCGCTACTTCGCCCGCTGGTGCGCCGACAACAGCCGCCATCCGGGACCGCGCACCAGCGAGGCGAACATGGTGTCCTACATCTCCCACCTACGGCGCCGCGACGGGCGCGACGGGCGCGACGGCACAGGTGCGCCGGTGAGCTCCCTTCGGCTGGCGATGGCCGCGATCCGCGATGCCAACGCCCGTGCGGGGTACAAGAACTGGCCGCCGAAGAAGGCGACCGCCGAACTGATCCGCAAGCAGGCCGGCGAGCACGCCCGTGCCCGGCGCACCCCGAAGTCGAGCCCGCCCGTCGACGCCGCCCGCATCGCTCATTTCCAGCAGGGCACGACCGCCGGCGGCCCGCTCGCCCGGTGGCGCGACCTGACGATCCTGCACCTCGGCTACCGCACCCGGGCCCGCCGCTCCGAACAGGCCGCCTACCGCATCGACTCCATCGCCTTCGAACACCTCGGGGACGGCACCGAGCAGATGGTCATCGGCAAGCGCACCAGCAAAAACGACCACTGGTCCACCGGCCGCGAGTACGTCATCCGCGACCCGGTAGCGATCATCGTCGTGCGCACCTACATTCACTGCTCGCCGAACTCGACCAAGGGGAAACGCAGTTGCCACTACTTCGTGGCATCACCCGATGGGGCCAGCTCATGTCTGTCCCCGCCTCCGGAACCGACATGACCGGCCACGCGGTGAACCGCGCCTTCAAGCGGATGGTCTCGCGAACCCCCGCCTTCGACGCGAAAGAGGCCACCAGCCACGGTCTGCGCGCCAGCGTTCCGGCCGACCTCGCGGCCCAAGGCTACAGCCCAGCCGAGATCATGGTCATCACCGAGGATTGGAAGTCCACCACCATGGTCGAGAAGTACGCCAAGGCGGGTCTACGCCGCGCAGGTAAGGACAAACTGGGCCGCGCCCAACAGGCCCTCGATGCGCTGGTGGTCCAGCCACCGCCCAATCCCACTGGTTCCACTGTGTAGGACGGTGAGGACTGCTTACAGTAACTACTGCCACCGACTACTGAGGTTTCCGTGTGGTTGTCAGGTGGGGGCCTGACCGCCGGAAGCGAGCAAGCTGTGATGTTGACGCGCTAGCGAGATGCCCGGTGTGAGGGTTTCTGCCGAGGATGTTCCTGGCGCATTTGTCGGGTTACAAGCAGCTGGCGCACCATCTGCTGCAAGGACACCACAGCTGTCACCGGCGGAAGGCCCGCGACCACGGCCTCAGGCATTGTGCTGGGCGTGTCGACGATACACAGGAGACTGGCGATACCTGCGAACACCAGGATGACCGTCCAGGAATTCGCCACCTTGTGTCCTCCCAGAGCGGCCCGCAGAACGGAGAGGGAAGCGGCTATCCACGGCCCGTAGACGACGACCGGCCAGTACCGGGACAGATCCCTCGGCAGCTGGGAAAGGGCCACGTCCTGCAGAGGGTGATAGGAGATTATCCATCCGAGGATGCACACCGCGGTGACGATCGTTGCAGTCAGGAATCCGATGACGGATCCCACGATGTCGGACCGGCGGCGCGCCGGGCGTGCGTGACGCTCCCGGCGGTCAGCGATTAGCTGGGGGCGGAAGCCCATGGCCTGCAGGCCGGCTCCCCCTTCGAGCGCTTCCCCATCCGAAGGGTACGACTGCAGGCCTGGATCGGCCCAGCCATCGACGACCGGGTAAGACAGGTCGGCGGACAGCTGCCCGGCGGGCGGCCAGAGGGCGTGGTTGTGTATCACTCCGTCATCGGGGATGAATCCGGCTGTGCAGTAGGGGTTGAACGCGGTGTTCGTTGACTCGTACAAAGCATCCCTCCTGTTCGCGTTATTGCGGCTCTCGGCTGGCGGCCTCAATCAGTCTTTCTCTGATCGGTACAGCCGCATCGAGAATTCAAACTCGAGCCGACGCAGGACGCGGAAGAGTTCGGCCAGCTGGCGTGAGCAATGCGTCAGCGCCACGCGTTCGCCATTCTTTACGAGATAACCAACTTCCAGATCACCCACGGCATTCCTCCGACCCGGAACGAATAGCCAGTTATCACCGGCACTACAGATCCTGTCTCGCTCCAGCAGCAATGGAAGAGGCGGCTTGGCTGTTGGACTCATGCCCCGACAACGATGGGCTAATCACCGAGAAATGTACGGCATCCGGGTGTCCTGAAATATGCTCATGTCGCCCGCGCTCAGAGCTTTTACGCAGGTCACCGAGCTCCTCGTTCAGGCGGGCGGCAGTCCTGCGGCTGGCTTTGAAGGGGAGCGATCGAAGCGAGCGCTACCATCTCCGCTCGCTCGGCTTCCCCACTTTCCAGGCGTGGTGGCCGCGAAGAGTGCCAGATACTCTGCGATTCTCCCCAGCACGGCGCGCCGGCGCGCGGAGCCGCAGGTCGCCAGGCTCCGGGCGGATGCACCCGTTGCGACCTCTGTCCTTCAGCCGGCCGATTTACGGAAGCTCAGGTTGTCTGAGCGGCAGGTCAGTCGTGTGTCTCATTTGGATGACCAATGACAGGACCGTTTGATACCGCACCATGGCCGTCGGCTTGAGCCGTGGTGGCGATCGACGCGGCTGCGCCCACTTGGTGATCAACCGGCAGCCTCCGGGCCAGCCCGTGGACGACTGGTGGCCGCGCCCCATCGCGACCGCGGAATCCTCGGCTGACCGCGGGTTTCGACCGTCCCGCCCGAAACCTTCCCCGGCGACGGGAACGGGAGCGTTCGAGCCGCCCGTCGGCCGATTCGAACGAACTTTCCCGCAAGCAGTTGCAGTGGGCTCCAAAGATGAGTCGTGTACGAGAGTATTCACACTCTGTGATGGACCGGGTACTCTTGGTCAAGCCATGGCCCAGTCATGGATCAGCCGCCCGGACTCTGGCAGGTCCGGACGGCTCCAGGGGCAGTCGACGCGACATCGCTGTTCCAGATCACCCCTCAGGCATCTGGACGCGAAACCGCGCTTGGCAGAAGCGACCGCTCATGATCGCTTCTCATTGTTCGTTCGGCCTTCTTCAACCACCCCTGCTCCCCTACGGGGAGGTCTTGACATGACCTAGCAGCAACGAGACGGCTCGGTCCGCACCACCGGACCTTCACCGTCTTTGCGCCAAGCACATGCCTCGGCGTCTGAACGCTTTGCTTCCGCCGTCACTGAGCACATGCCCGAGTCGACGACGGAATCCACCGCTGCCTCGGCCCGTCTGCACACCTGGGATCCTGCGAGAACCGGTGTCCTGACGGGCTGTTGCCTCCTCACACGTCCGTAAGTAGGCAATGCCATTTTGCATCACAGAATCAAAATCTGCCAACTAGCCCCTGCCCGTGTCCCGGGTCGTCGCTCCATCCGTCTAGGAGGAGGGCACGGAGTCCGCAATGAGCGAAACCTCCAAGGACCTCCCCAAACGGGCTCTCGAGCACGAGTGGTCACCGCTCAAATGGAGCCGACCGCAGGAAAAGTCGCCTCGACGGCTTTGGGGCGGCCGGCCGGACCGGCCAGGGAAGTGAGCGAGCGTCGCACTTTCGGCGGTGCTCCGTGAGTCCGCGATTCTCGGGCGCCGTGCACACGGAACCCTCCTGGGTTCCCGGGCAGGCGCGTGCGGCCGGGCAGGCTCGCCTGCCCGCTACCCGGTTCCCGGCGGCGTGGCTCAGTGACAGGGACTTGACCGGTGACCTGATCCGGGTAGTGACGCTAGTTCAGGACTACGGCTGGAAGTCAGGATTGTGCTTCGCCGCTGACGAGACGATCGGGAGACAGCTGGGGCTGTCCCGGGGTGGTGTGAACCGCCTAATCGCCAAGGCGAAGGCCAAGAATCTGGTTCGCGTGTCTCGAAATCCTGCGACCCGAACCATGAACCGGTGTGTTCGCCCACTGGCCGACGATGAGCTGGCCGTGTGCGTCGGCTCATATGCCCGGGCGCATCTGGCCGGTACTCGGTTCAAGGTTTATGCGTTGCTCTCCCTGCGGCAGCGGTTCACCGAGTCGACTCCCGTCGCGCGAATCGCACGCGAGTGCAGGATAAAGGAGGACACGGCCCGCGAAGCGGTGGCCGAACTCCTGGTCCAGGGCTGGGTGAGCAGAAGACAGGGCGAGAAGAGGGGATACAGATACGTCGTCCACCCCATGCCCGTCCGCGTACCGAGCGGGCAGAGCGAGTCTCTCCCGAGCGGGCCCGTTCCCGCGCTGCAGTCCGCGGACGGGCCCGCAGGCGGCGGTGTCGAGGTCTTCGGCTCCGGACCGGACTCCCATCGCGGCGCCTCGCCCGGCGTGTGCCGGGAGGCCCCCGGTTCGGTGACAGCCGGCCCCCCCGGTTCGGTGACACTGAGCCCCCCCGGTCCGGTGACAGAAACACGATCCCCCCAACATGACGTGCTGAACATGCCGGCCGTCGTGGGTGGTTGTTCGTCGCGCGAACCGGAAACCGTGCGCCCGCGCGCGCGAGGACGCGCGGTGGGAGCCACGGGGGGCGAAGCAGGCCCGGCAGGGCACGGCAGACGGCGAACCGACCAGAAGATGATCCAGTCGATGACCAACGAGCAGAGGCGATGGGGACAGCAAGCCGCGTCGTCGGCTCTTGGGCGCCTGCCGAGGCAGCTGGTGGACCGGCTGACCGAGCGACAGCTCGACCTCCTCGCTCAGCACATTGTCGCAACATTCGCCGACTACAGCGCATCCCCTGAGGTCCATGGCGCCGTGATTCTCGAAGCTCTCGAGTCGGCGTGGGAGTTCGCGCGCCGCAGGGAGCCGGTCGGCGCTGTGCCGTGGTCTTCGGTGGTCTCCCCGCTTCCCTGGCTGATCAGGGTCGTCGACCGGGCAAGCGAGACGGTCACAGGGAGCAGGCCGGTCCGAAGCCCCGAGTGCGCACTCTGCCGCGGGCCGCTGGTCGTCCGCGACGCCGAGGACCCGGAAACCTGCCGATCCTGCGGTCCCGCCGCCGCCGCTGCCGCCTGCCGTCGGCTTCGGGAGCAGTGGGAGCTATCCGGTCACCAGCGGGACGCGCCGCCCCCGGGAGACCCGCCCGCGGCGCGGCCCGTGCCCGTTCACCGACGGAGTACGCCAACAGCCGCCCCGAGCGGACTCTCGGACCGGATGGCGACAGAGGGCGAAGAGTCGGAGGGAACCGTCCTTCGCCGGCGGCTTGCCGCTCGCCGACTTGAGCGGGAACAAGCCCGCGCCCGGGCCGGCGAGGATCTGGCGGCGGCCCGCACCGCCTTTGCCGGTCAGCCTCGCCAGGGCATCACCGAGGCCGCCCGTCAGGAGGGCACCGGTCGAGGAAGAGCCGACCAGGCGCGCGGGCACGGCACCGGGCTCCGCGACGTGCCGCTGGAGGCCGTCGCGGCGTCTGTTCCTGCTCCACGGCGGGAGGGCCGACCTGATGCGGGGAAGACCCGCGTGGTCGCCCCAGCGCGACCGGAACCTGCGAGATCGGGACCTGCGAGACGCCACCGTGGCACCCCTCGTCATGTCTGCCTTCCCGGTGGTCCGCCGGCTGCCCCCCTGGTGCCAAGGGCCGACCGGGCGCGGGGACCCGCGCGGGCGTCCCCGCGACCGGACCGGAGGCCGGAGCCTGCCGTGGGAGTCCGCCCTGGACATCGCCGATTGCAGGCCCGTCGCGGGCGCCGTCCCGGGTGTGCCACGAATGGTAGGCCGCCCGCGTTTGTCTGGAACTCAGTCCGTTCACCGCCAACGGGCATCGCTGCGCCGATCCATTGGCGCCCGGAAGGGGTATTGGCAGCACTTACTGAGGATGAAATCCTCCTGCACATCCGCTGCCCGCTCCGGTGCTGTCCGAGCTTGAGGTCGCGGTTTCCAGGGCGATCAAAGACTCGGCTGTTCACGTCAGTGTTAATATTACGGAACCCACTTGTGACCAGAAGAGTCCGCGACCCGACCCGGGCTATGTCAGCTCGTGCCCGAGAATTTCCCCGGGGCATCAGGAAAGGTCCGGTGCGCTCGACCCGGAGGATCGCGTCGAGGAGCGACTCCGAAGTCGTCGCGGGCAGATCGGCCGGCGGGCCGAGAGCCGACATCGTGATTGATCGACGAACCGCGCAGTGAGAACCCTGCGAGCCATCGGCCACGATGCCGATCACCGCCTATCGGCAACCATCTACCAAGCCGCATCGAACATGCCGTCCAATTTTCCGAGCGAGCAGTCCAGGATATGAAAATTGCCTGGCAGGAGGGGCTTCCGGTCCGGTCACACAGGCGTTTGTATTTCCGGTACGCTCGACCATACGGGTGAATCGACCGGTCAGGGGATTGCGGCTATTCCGGCTCGATGGGTAACTAGATGCATCCGAACCGGGTGGGGTCACCCATCCTCTCCGGGGATAAGCAGCTGCCGTGTCTACCAGCGCTTCTGGCTAGCGTCTCATCATTGAAGAGGCGTGTCGCCATCCCCCGGTTGAGGAATTGGATCCGCGGGCCGGTGCGATTCTTTTCGCACCGGCCCACAGCGGCTCACATGCCGCCTCCGCAACAGCCGGCAGCGGCTCTCTCTCCGGGCGGGCAGACGCGGGCATGCGTAGGCTGCTGGCCGGGTTCCGCCCTCGGCATCCGGCTGCCTGTCAGGCACGCGGCGGACGCGAGTAAGGCGCCGCGCCGGCGCTCCGGGATCACACTGACAGTCAGCGACCGGACGGCGAAATCGTTCTCGAGGATGCACATGCCGTCCCCGACCGGTCGCTGAGGACCTTCGATGCCGCAGCGGACGACGTCGTCCGCGGCGAAGGCCGCGGAGTCGTCATCCTGAGGCGCCTGAGCGAGGCGATTCTCAACGGTGACCGTGGTTCACGCGGTCATCCGGAGCTCGGCGGTGAATCAGGACGGTCGATCCCGCAATCGGGCTGGTCGAAGCCCACGGCGCGAGCAGTCCGCTGGGCGCCCCGTCGACGCAACGTCCGGCCGACTGGCCGCACGGCCCCCGGCTCCTCCTCGTCGGCCAGCCGTTTGGGAGGGACCGGCCCGGAAGGCGGTCGCGGGCCGGACGCCGTCCCGGCCATAACGCGCACAAGCGGAACGGCTGATTTCGGCCAGGTCGGTGCGGAATTCCATGAGCGAGTCGCCGGCCACCCTCGGACACCTGCAAGAAAACTTGCCCGAATAGTCCATCGAAGACCAGGATCAATGGCCCTGGCCGTCCGCCATTCGCAGCGAAACCCGGACTCGAGTGAACGATACAAGCCAAGTTCATTCCGCCGGATGCCCAGTGGCACGAACAACTCTTCTTACCTTCACACTAGGCGCCTGCATTACGTAAACACGCCCCCTTTTTTTGGAACAGTCGCTCCCCGCGGATAATCTATTTCTGATTTACTTCGACCAGCCCGGCGCCTGCTCGCCGGAGGGAATGGTCCTCATGCACCGGGCGCGGCCTGAGCCGCGAAGCCGCGAGCAGTCGTACCGGCAGCCGCTTCGGCTCGTGAGCCGAGAAGCGACCCCGCCGCTCACCGAGGAGGAGATTCCACTGACCACCGCAGAGATCAATGGACGGCCGACGGGAGTTCTCACCGAGGATGTCCTGAGCCACTGGGTCAGGGGCCGTCCGCTGACCTTCAGGCTGCCATCTCTCGGTCGCGCGGTACCGATCTCCCGGCGGCTGGCAGGGCTGTGGCTGGACGCCGAGGACGTTCGGGCCGGCCATGCCCGGGACGCGGCCTTGCTCGTGATCTCCGAACTGGTCACCAATGCCCTCGAGCACTCCAACAGTGCACACATCACCGGTTGGTTGCGCCGGACCGCGGACCGGCTCCTGCTGGAGGTCCGTGATCAGGGAAGGACTTCCACGGTGCCGCGGCTGCACCGCGCCACGCCGGACGAGGACCACGGCAGAGGCCTGGCGCTCGTTGCGGGCTACTCGCAGGAGTGGGGGAT
The DNA here is from genome assembly GCF_042794375.1 of Kitasatospora sp. NPDC056531. Classification (NCBI taxonomy): domain Bacteria; kingdom Bacillati; phylum Actinomycetota; class Actinomycetes; order Kitasatosporales; family Streptomycetaceae; genus Kitasatospora; species Kitasatospora sp. NPDC056531. The sequence goes on from NZ_JBHTTU010000057.1 coordinate 34,204, forward strand.
GCGGCTGAACACGGACGGCGGCTGCTCGGTGTGGGCTGCCGTCCCGCTGTCCGGTCGGAGCACTGCCGCGTGGTGACTGTTCAGGGGCGGTCGCCGGCCACGCGCCGCAGTTGCCGGTGCCCGGCCGGCAGGCGGTGCTCCGGGGCGCGACGCGGTGCTCCCTGACACCACCCGCCACCGGTTGCGTCCACCGGCGTGCGGGCGCCCGCGATCCGACCAGGCCGGACGGCAGATCGAGCGTCGAACTTCAATCATCCACCGCGCACATCGTGAGGAGAACCCATGCCCAGCTCAAGCACCGAGAGCCGTGAAGTCCTCAACAGCATCATCAACTCCGTGACGCAGCTCGACCGCGACGCCCTGCGTCGCCTCGATCCCGAACGGCTCAGCGCGCAGTTCGACGCGCGTCTGGAGCTCGAGGACTACTTCCACGCGCTTTGGGAGCATTTGAAGGCCAGTGGTGAGCGCCCGGCCATCCGCGCGGAATATCAGCCGCTTGCCGCTGTCCTCGATCTGCTCACGGGTCTGAGCGAAAATGCCATGTTCGCAGACTGCGCGAAACAGCGGGATCTGCACCATTTGCTCCAGCGGTGACAGGCTTGTCCGGAATCAGGTGTGAGGGGCTTCGCCCGGAGGGTGTTGCCGTCCGTGGCTGGTCGTCCGGCCCGACTGCTTCGGGGGTGTCATCGCGCCTCCTCGACCACGCGCGACCGCGGAGGTCACCGCTCTCGCGCCGTCCTTCCTTGCCGGTCACTGTGCCATGTGCGCGTTGCGGCGGTACGCGGGGTTGGCGAGTGCGCTGGTGACGGCGTCCGCCGGGGAGCGGGCCGACAGCCCGCGCAGGGCGACGACCGCGGGGCTGACCCCGATGAGACGAGTCATCCGGCCCGAACGTGGCTGTGGAACTGAAGCGCACGAAGGACACCGGGACCGCCGGGACTCCTGATCGCGCTCCTGCGGCGGTGTGCCGGCCCAGCGGTGGACCCGGCGCAGTGCCGCGGTGGTGATCTTGATGAGTCACTCGGCGTCGTCGAGCACGCTGCCGCCGAAGCCGACGAACACCGGTGGCGGCCCGGTCTCGAGGAACGCGAGCGGTTCCACGGGAGGCTGCCCAGGGGTGCGACGCCCTGGGAGGCGAGCAGGATGTCGGCGTCTTGGCGTGCCACCTGGAGAACGCGCTCGGCGTACCCGGGGATTTGGGGAGAACACCGTGCGGGTCAGCGCGGGCCTGCCTCGTAGGCCGGTTCCCCGGTAGGCACTACGCGCCTGGCGGGACGGGTGGCTTGGTGCCGACGCCCTCGCGTTGGCCCCGGCACCAGCCCGGCTGCGGGCGCCGCTGGCGCCCGCACCGATCGATCGGCGCCCGTCCACTGGGTGTCTGCTCACACTGCCGGCTCTGTCAGGGCGTTACCGTTCCGATCCGGCTCGCGGAGTTCTCGGTGAACCAGGGGTTGCCGTCGGATCCGGTGGTGCGGGCCCACACCCGAGCAGGTCGACAACGAGCACCGCGTACCGTGAGACCTCACACCTCGGCATACCGGACAACCTCCAGGGCGTCCGTCAACTCGGCCGCCACGGCGTCCTCACTGTTCAGCGCAGCGGCGGAATCGCCGATCGCGTTGGACATCGCCGCATGGATGCCGTCGGTCGCTGCGGCGATGATGTCCGCGTGGACCTGGGCCGGCTGGCAGAAGCAGGTGAGCCCCGCTCCGGCCAGGATGACGAGGGTGCGGAGGTTGTAGGTGCGAGCGTCGGCGGGGTCGCCGACGGAGTCGGCGTCGATGGCGGCCGCGTTGCTGTCGAGCGCGGCCGTGAGATCGGCGGCACACGTCGACACCTGGAGCCTGGGAGCTTCCGCGGCCCGCGCCGCGGGGGCGATGGCGAGGGCGACGCCGGATGCGACGGCTACGACGACGACGCCGGCGGCAAGGCGAGAACGGGTCATCCGAATCCCCTCCGAGAAGAAGCGTTCATGCTGGTGGGACGCCAGCATGAACGGAACGTAATTCACCGCCAAGGGCGGGCGGCAGGGCGCTCAGACCGGCAGAGCGATGCGAAGAATTGACGTTCCGGCAATCGAAGGCGAATTCAGTAGTCTTCATACAAGTTGGCGCTACTCCATCCGAGTCACTATAGGGAAGACCGGCATCCATGGCCTGGAAGGGCGGGATGGGGAATTCGGTTAGCGATTTCCGGCGTTTCACTTGTCGCTGGTCTGTGAAATTACCCGGCTCGGGTCAGCCGCCGCCGACCACACGCAGGACGGGGTGATGTCCGGTTCAGGTGCCTCGCCAGGTTGGTGTGGCTTCGCCGGTAGGGCATCGGATCATGTTATCGATGCATTGCGAGGTGGATCACGGTCTCTGAACCGACGGGTCCGTTGCCCTCGGTCGGTTCTTTCAGGATCCGATCGAGAACCCCCGTCCACCACCAGGATCGGCCGGGGCGCCCCGGCGAACCGTCAGCCTGTTGACCGGACTCTAATCCGTCCTCCTGACAGGCGTCCTGCCGGAGCGCTTCGGCCGCCGCGAGCGCTTCGGCGGACGGCGGGCTGTACATCTTGCTGTGGCAGGCCGGCCTCGATACCGGGAGCGGGCGTTCGAGGCCGATCCCGTGCCGGTGGCCGATGACCGACAGGCTGGCACCGTCGGGCGCCAATGAATGATGAACGATCACCCTTCCACGAGGAGTCGCGATCGCCAGAAGGGGATCACCGAGCCTTCGGCGCACTTCCACGGTGTGACCGTGCAGATGCCGTGGAACCGCGTAGAGGTTGCCCCGGTAGGACACCATGCTGTTGGCCGAGACCTCGCGAGCCACGCTGACCTTGGCAGGGTACGGGTCGTGGGGAAGGTCGAGCAGGACCGGCGCGGCGGGCACGGTGTACCCGTCGTGGCCGCTGCTCGCCGCGGCCCGGCGAGCGTCCATGAGCCTGGCCAGCCTGCCGAGGCTCTCCTGCGCCTCCAGCAGGCTGGTGTCCGCACCGATGGTCTGCCACCACAGGACGAGTGCTTGCCCGATCGCCTGGTCGCCGGCGTCCTGCCGCGCCGGACTGAGATCCGCGACAACACCGTAGTGCTTCGCAACCTTGCCCAGCGCCGTGGTCAATTTGCCGCCTCCCGGGCAGGGGATCGGCTGCGTCCGGTCGAAGCACCAACGCCAGCCGGTTCCGCCGAACTGGCGCAGGATCCGGTCGACGGAGTCGACCAGATGGCCGAGATCGATCTGCTCTGCGAGCACCGCGCTCCAGCGCTGGGAGTGGGTCAGGCGTCCCACCAGGATGCACGCATGAGTGCTGCCCCAGTCCGTCGGGGGGTCGGAGAGGACGAACCAGCGGAAGTGCACTTCCTCCCCGTTGTCCGGCCGGCCGGGACGGGTGCGAGGGGGGCGCCGGCACAGCGGGCACCGGGGACGCAGCTGATGGGTCCGCAGAGCGCGGGTGAAGGTCGAGTAGCCGCCGGTGTAGCCGAGATCGATGAGTTCGGCGAACAGCATGGATGCCTGAAAGTGGGCATCGTCCTGCAACCGCCGGCGGCAGTAGGGGATGAACCGCTCGAACTCGTCCCTGCCGGAGCTGCGGACTCCGACTGTGCGCTTCCCGCTCAGATAGGAGCTAACGGTCTTGCGGTCGCGGCCGAGGAGACGGGCGATTGCGGCGATCGACAACCCTCGGGATCGGAGGGCGCAGATGTTGATGTATTCCTCTCCGGTCAGCATTCCACTCCTAGCTAGCTTCGATATGACTTACAGCCCCCTCGTGGGGCCCATGGGAAGCCAGGAAATATACACGAATCCCGCGAGTGGGAGAAGAAAGGTTTCTGCAAGACATCACCGATTGCTGTGCAATTTGAGTGAGCGAATCACCCGGCCATCAATTGGCAAAGACCCCATGCGCCCCATGTCAAGTCGCACGCGGAGATCGGCCAAACAGTGGCCGGATCTCAGCCGTTGAGTTCTTAACAATTTTCACAAGTATGCAATGGAAGACGACTGGCATAGACCTCTGTGGGCGCGAGAGCAATCGCGGTTCTCCCCGGAATTTCAGGCCAAACATGCGTCAGGCCGCACGTCACAAAACTGTGCTCAGCGTGCCGGGGTTCGCATGGGCACGGATCCCCGACGGCCGCCCTGCCGGTACCGCCGCTCAGTGAATGTCGCTGGCATATGCCGGTGTGCATGCTCACCCGCGCGCCCCCCGTCTGCTCCCATGCTCGGCGCTGACCACGCCCGGTGTCAGCGACGGTTGACACTTCGTACGGTTCCGCGCCGCACACCAGAAGCGCACGCGGCCGCCAGGGGGCAACCCTCGGACAGCCCCGCCGGTCCGGCCAGGAGGAGCGCGCCCTGCGCTCCCGGGTGGAGATCCGCGTGCTCGGGCACCAGCGCCGCCCGTGCCGACGGGACCCGAACCACCCGTGTCCATGCCGGCGGCGATCGCGGCCACGTACGCGGACGAGGAGCCAGGAGCCGGAGGCTCGGAACGTCGGCTGCGCGAGATTTCCAACTCGACTGGGGACCCCGCCGCCGACGGCACAGCCACCAGGACGTCCTTCAGCAGGTGGGCGTCCGCACCCTCGGAGCGGAGGTCCTGCCGCGCGGTCATCTCGCATCACGCGCACGACGGTCAGTGTCCTGGTCGCCGGCTGCGCATCGCCCGCGTACGGCTCGACCACACTCTCGCGCAGCTGTATTCGGGCGAGGTCCGCTATCGGCGGGCGCGGCCGACGGCCTCGGCGAACGCGGCTCGGCGCTCGCGCAGCCGGTCGGTGCCGGCCAGCCTGCGCCCACAGCCGCTCCGGGCGCTCGGCGCCGGGCAGCAGCTCCGAGGCCGTGCGCGGGGTGGCGGTGAAGTACGGGCGGCGGGCGGCCGGGACCTGGTCGTCGCCGCGGACGGCGGCCCGGGCCTTGTTCAACCGACCGGGAGGGTGCCCTGGCTCCACCGGAGAGAGGTGAGAGCGGTCGCCGGAGACGGGCCACACTGCCAGCCGACACGTGCCGCCAATCGGGTGATGTGACGTCAAGTACCTTGCCCGCTTGTCACCTTAATGGGTTACTGGGAGCGTCCAATCCGGTGGGTCGCCCATCCTCTCCGGGGGAGTGGGGCGTCGGCCTGCCGTATGGCCGGTCACTACCGGTGGCGCCGTGGGCTCTCCTGGCAGGGGCGTGAACGATCCGCCCGCCACCGCGACCGGCGACAGTCATCCAGGACCGTCTCGCCCTCACGCCCGGAAAGCGGCCCGGCCACACCCGTGGACCGGCCGCCGGCGCCCGGTTCACCGCCTCGGCCGTCTTTTCGCCCTCGCCGGGGCCTGGTCCGACCCGCACCGTGCGTGGCCTGTGACCCTTCCTGAGCACGCACGGTGCGCGGTTCACCTCACCTCGTTCAAGGAGGCAGTCGTGCCCATCTCCCCCAACCAGGGATCGACCGGCGGCGGAACCACGGTGACCATCACCGGCAGCAACCTCGCTGGAGCCACGGCCGTGCACTTCGGCGCCAAGCTGGCCACCATCACCGCCAACACGGCCACCTCGGTCACCGTCACCTCGCCCTCCGGCAGCGGAGTGGTCCAGGTGGTCGTGACCACCCCGGGCGGTAGCAGCAACCCGCTGAACTTCTACTACGTCGGCGCGCCGTTCAAGGCCGCGCTCAGCGACACCTCCGGGCCGCTGGCGGGTGGCAACGTCATCACCATCACCGGCTCGGGGCTGTCGACCGCTACCGCCGTGCACTTCGGTACCAACACCGCCACGCCGACCGTCGTCAGCGACGGTGTGATCACCGTCACCGTGCCCGCGGGCGCGGCGGTCGGATCGGTCGGGGTGAGCGTGACCACCGCGGGCGGAACCAACAACGGCTTCACCTACACCTACGTGGACGTGCCCACCGTGACTGCGTTCACCCCCGGCTCGGGCCCGGCCTCCGGCGGCACCGCGGTGACCATCACCGGCACCTCCCTGAGCAGCACCCAGTCGGTCACCTTCGGCGGCCAGTCGGCCCCGTTCGTGGTCATCAGCGACACCACCATCACCGCCGTCGCGCCGCCCACCCTCGACGGTGCCCCCGGGCCCGCCAACATCACGGTCACCAACACGGCCGGCAGCGTGACCGCCGCGACCCCGTTCCAGTACCTCGCGAGCCCGGGGATCTGAGTCAGGAGTCAGGCGACTGACCACCTGAACCGCGTGGCCGACGAGGCCGTCTGCCCGGGCGGGACCGTCAATCGGTCTCGTCCGGGCAGATCCCGTCCCACCGCACCCGGCGCCCGATTCCTCGGCCGGCCCGGAAGAACGGGGTGGCCGCCTGATCGCGCGACACGAGCGACGCGATCGCCGGGTACGACCTTCGTCGCATCATGGAAGCGATCCGGTACGACGACCGCACCGGCGTCCCCGGTGCTACCTCCCGCACGACGTCGCTCCGTGGGAGAGCGTCTACGGATACTTCGCCGCCTGGCCGAAGGACGGGGACGTTCGCCAAGCTCAACGGCCCTCCGAGGCGCTTGGCGCGAGATCGGGCGTGATCCCCGAGCCGGGCGCCCGCGCGCTGGATTCCCAGAGCGTCAAGACGGTCCGTGCCGTGCGGGTGAAGGAGAGCGGGGACGGGGACGCGCACAAGGCCGCCGGCTTAGGCCCGCACCGCCGGGCGACAGGGCTGCGGGTCCTCACTGCGGCAGCGACCACCGTTGGTGTGGCAGGGCCCGTCGGTGAACCGGCTTATGGCGGTCGCGACTTGGATGGGACCGAGGGGCTGTCCTGGGTCGGCCTGCGGAGACTGCGGCGAAAGCCGGGTACAGCCACGTCAACGGCCCGGAGACCGCTGCTCGCCGTGGTCGCACGCGTAGGTCGGTGACTCGGCCGGTACCGGGCTGCTGAGGACTCTGACAGGGCCGTGAGACTGATCGACCCGGCCGGACCGTGAAACAGCGCGCGGACCGCCCAGGCCGCGGATCGCCGTGCGCCACGTGGGGCGCGACTCCAGAACTTCACTTCCCCGAGAGCGGAGAGGGCGTCCACTCCGGTGGGAGGCCTCGATCGTGCCCAGCCGCCGGGCCCCGGCTGGACGCTTCGCGCGGTGCGTCCCGGCCGGGATGAGCAATTCCGAACGGCAGAAGGTGGGGAATTCGTCCATCCGTGGCCGCTCCGTCTCTTGGACCGCGGGCAGGGAAGTCGCGATCTTGCCGGGTGAGGAATAAGCACGCAAATCCCGCGCAGAAAGGTCTGTTTTCGCTGATCAGCGTCGGTCGCACGCTATGGCACAGGCCATTTTTCCGGATTGCGGGAGATGGCCGGACACTGCGCCAAGCGGGTGAAAATCTGGTCGGAAGGCTTGTCACCGATTTCACTGCTCTGGATTACTTTTCTGTATCCAACCGGCGGGCCGCCCATCCCTCCCGGGGGAACGTGCAGCCGGCGCCCGCTGTGCATCAGGCGGCGGTGACGTGCGGCTCGCGATGGGCACCCCCGTGGAGGATCTGGATCCATCTGCCGGCGCCGTCTCAGCGGTGCCGGCAGATGCGGCGGCTTACATACGCCAGGAGGCGTCATGCAAGCAATCCAAAGGTTCCGAAGCGTGCTGGCCCGTGCGGCGACCGGGTGGTCTGCCGGCTCCTCTCCCTCGTACCGTCGAACGACGACCTCAGCGCTGTGCTGCTGGGGGCTTCTGCTGGGGTGGTACGTACCCACGGTGTTGGCAGGGAGTCAATCCGTGCGCGAACCGTCGACGACGGAAAGCGTGACCGCAGCCGCCTACGACCAGGTTTCCGAGCGGGACTCCTGCAGGATGCGCTCGAGCGAGTCCGTCCGTGGTAAACACAGGCGGCGCCGAGGGCGGATCGGCCGAGGACGGCGTTTCGGCCGCACAGACGGGCCTCCCGGCTCCAGCGACCCGGGCAAACGGCCGTGAACTCCTTCACAGGAACGAACAGGCCCTTTCGTGTCAGCCCACGTCGATCAACGACATTGCCGGCTACATGTCATGGCGTCAGACCATGTCGTACCTAGACCGCCTACGGGCCGGACAACGAAAGCGTCGGTCGGACAGGCGCTGTCGGGCCGGCCGCTCGGGCCCGATTCCGAGGCCCGCCGGTGAGGTTTCCCGGAATGAATCCGGCGACCTCTCCGAATCTGACCGGGATGCGCCCGCGTCGCTCGCGGACGTCTCGGACGCCGGGCCGATGGTCGTCACCGTACCCGGGACCGCCGATGCCCAGCACACCCACCACTGGTAGGACCCAGCGAGCGCACTCACCTGCGTCTCGCCGCCCGGACTCCGATGACCGACGGCCCACGCTCGCGCTCGACACGGCGGTCGGGAGTCGACACAAGCCCCGGTTCGGGCGGGGCTGTCCCACAGCCCAGCGGCTCACCACCCCTGACGAGCCCCGGTCGATGTTCCCTCCGTCGACCGGGGCTCCCCGTCTCGGCGCCCGTCGCGTCCCTGCGCAAATAGCCGACGCTGCAGGCGCCTTGCACACGCACGACATCCTTCGACTCGGAGACTGTACAACCCATGGGGGTAAGTCATGGTTGATCACAACATTCCGGTGCTTGCTTCGGTCAGTCCGGTGTCGGGGGCGGCGGGGTCGGTGGTGACGCTGACGGGCAGCGGGTTCACGGGGGCGACGGCGGTGCAGTTCGATGCCGTCGCCGCCTCGTCGTTCACGGTGGTCTCGGACTCACAGATCACCGCGACGGTACCGGCGGGCTCGGGCACGGTGCAGGTGACCGTGGTGGCGTCGTGGTGGGGGGCGACCAGTAACGGTGTCGCGTTCACGTACATGGTCGCCGCTCCGGTGATTGCCTCGGTCAGTCCGGTGTCGGGGGCGGCGGGGTCGGTGGTGACGCTGACGGGCAGCGGGTTCACGGGGGCGACGGCGGTGCGGTTCGGTGCCGTCGCCGTTACGGCGTTCTTGGTGCTGTCGGACACGCGGATCACTGCGACGGTGCCGGTGGGCTCGGGCACGGTGCAGGTGACGGTGACCACCCCCGGCGGCACCAGCAACGGTGTCGCGTTCACGTACATGGTCGCCGCTCCGGTGATTGCTTCGGTCAGTCCGGTGTCGGGGGCGGCGGGGTCGGTGGTGACGCTGACGGGCAGCGGGTTCACGGGGGCGACGG
>NZ_JBHTTU010000058.1:0-42698 GCF_042794375.1 Kitasatospora sp. NPDC056531
CATCTCGAAGCGTGGAGAACGGCCGCCTCCGCTGTCTCGGGAAGAACCGCAGATCAGCAGGTCGGGTGACCTGCGAGGTTAAACGCCAAGCTCAGACGGGGTATCCGATCCGATCCGCTCCGCCTGGCGGAAATCGGGGGATCCGCGGCCGTTGCCGGATCCGGATGCGATCGTGGTGGCGCCGGCGACGTTCAACACGATCAACAAGTGGGTCGCCGGGATTTCGGACACGCTCGCGCTCGGGATTCTGTGTGAGTCGTACGGGTGGGGGATTCCGGTGGCGGTTCAGCCTTGTCTCAGTGCGGCTCAGGCGGCGCATCCGGCGTACGAGGAGAGCCTGGCGAAGCTGCGGCGCATGGGGGTGCGGATCGCGGAGTACGTACCCGGGGCGTACAGCTGGACGCGGGCACTCGACCTGCTCGACAGCTGACAGGCTGGCTGGTCCGGCGTCGGGATCCTGGCAGGCTGAGGGGTGGCCCGCCGTGATCGGCCCGGGGTGCACGCGATGTACGCCGCGTACCACGCCGCCGACCGGCAGGAAGCGGCCGGGCGGGCCGTCACCTCGCCGATCGCCCGGGTGGCGGACCCGGTCTCCGGGCGAATCCGACGGTCCGTTCGGAGGATGTGTGCGGCCGGGCTGCCGCGCGGTCCGCCGTGAGCCGCCCACCGTTGGGGCGTGCTGAGGAGAACCCTGCCGGTCCTGGGCCTTGCCCTGCTGCTCTGCGCGCCCGCGAGCCGCGCGTACGCCGGGTCGTCGCAGGGGGAGGTGGTTGCCGTGGACCAGGCGTCCCGCCGTGTCCTCGTCCTGCGGGGAGCCGAGGAGCTGGTGGACTACCAGGGGCCCGACCGGCCGCCCGTGGTGTGGTCCTGGGGCGCCGACCGGGCGGACGACCTCGGTGACCTCGATCGCGAGCACAGCTGGACCAACCCGGACGAGGCGAAGAGCCGGATCCTGGACGGCCGCCGCTACCTGCTGACCACCGCCTCCGGCGGGCTCGCCGCGGTGGTGGACACCGCCACCGGTGGCAGCCGCTGGGCGGCGGACCTGGGCAGGGCCGCCAATCCGCACAGCATCGAGCTGCTTCCGGACGGCAACGTCGCGGTCGTCGCGAGCGGCGGCGGGTGGGTGCGGCTGTACGCGGCCTCGCAGGGCCCCCGGACAAACACCCACGCGACCTTCCTCCTCCCGGGCGCGCACGGGGTGCTCCGGGACGCGCGGACCGGCCTGCTCTGGGTGCTCGGCGACGACCGGCTGACCGCACTGCGGGTCGGCGGCACCGCGGCCGAGCCCACCCTGACCGCCGTCCGGAGCGCCCCGCTGCCCGACCAGGGCGGCCACGACCTCGCACCCGTGCTGGGTGAGCCCGGCCGGTTCTGGGTGAGCACGCTGAACGGTATCTGGACGTACGACCCCGGCGCCGATCGGTTCACCCCCGTCCATCTGGCCGATCCCGCCGCCGAGCGGGGGGTCAAGAGCATCGGCGACGACCCCCGCACCGGCCGGCTGCTCACGGTGGCGCCCGATCACAACGGCCCGTGCGACTGGTGCACCTCGGTGATCCGGCTGGACCGCCCGGAGGGGACGTGGACGCTGGGCGGTACGCAGCTGTACAAGGCGCGCTGGTGGGAGTCGCACTAGCAGATCAGCGGCGGACAGCAGTTGATCTTGCTCGGCGGGTCGGCGATACCACCCGTTCTGCTTACCGCGATCGGCTGATGGGGCATATTGTGTACTCCCGCAAACTACTCCAATAGAAGTCAGTTTCCCGTCGCGGTCCGAAAACCATCTGCGGACCCGCGCCGACTGGGATAGCGTCGAAGGCGTCGGGGGGTCGACACCGAGCCGGTGTATTCGAACGTTAGTTACCGGGCCGTAACGGCTCGAATTGGTCCTGGAGAAAAGCATGCGAAATTCCCCCAAGGAAAGCCGGTCGGACGTTATCGACGATCTGCAGCTCGCGGTCGACTCGCTGGCCGAATTCCCGGCCGGGAACGCGGCCGGCGCGGCCGATGTCACCGAGCGGCTCGCGGCCGTCGCCGAACTCTGTCGTTCGGTCGACGCGGTGCTCGACAGCCTGGTCGTCCAGGCGGCCGCCGAGGCCGCCGAGGAGGGGTGGACCGTGGCCCGGATGGCGGCCGAACACTCCGGCTACTACGCGAGGTTGCGGCGCGCGCTGCTCCCCGCCGGGGTCGCGGCCGGGCTGACGCAGCAGTGAGCGCGGTGTACGCCCGCGCGCACGTGCTGTCCTGCCCCACCCGGTGGAGCGACGTCGACGAGAACGGGCACATCAACAACGCCCGGCTGGTCGGCTACATCCAGGAGGGGATTTACGACCTGTTCTGCCACCACGCGACGGCCGTCCGGGAATCCCTTTTCCCGTCCGGATTCATTATCGCGCGGCACGAGATCGATTACCTGGAACAGCTCCACCACGGGCCGGAGCCATTGTCGGTGCGGCTGACCGTGGAACGGCTCGGGCGGAGTTCCGCCCAGGTCGAGGTGAATGTCTGCCGCGAGCCGCTCACCTTTATGCGGGCGCGGACCGTGGTGGTCGCGCGGGACCGGGAATCCGGCCGTTCGCGCAAACTCAGCGAGAACGAGCGCCGTTTTCTGTCGGCGTATATGACGGACACGGCGCGTGGCGACGCCCTGGCCGTGGTCGGCCAGCCGACGGCGCCGGGCCCGCGACTGGCGGCCCGGTCCGGTAGCGGCGGGGTCGGCTCCCAGCGCGGCGCGCGCAGACGGTGTCGGGCCTCGGCGGGCTGACCGCCGCCGCTCGAATCCGTGTGTTCCCGTGAAGTCCCGTGCCGGTGACGGCGCGGGCCGGCGGCGTGATCGACAACGGCGTCGATCCGTCCGTCCGGCACAACGTCGGCGTCCGTCCGTCCGTCCGTCCGTCCGACCGGCGCCGGCGTCCGCGTCAAGGTTCCGTTCGGGAACGGAGCTCCCGCCCGAACCCGCGGGTATCGGCCCGGCCCGACCGCAGTACGCTGAGCAGCACGGGAACCGGCACGTCCCCCGGCGGTCACGGGCTGCGATGAGGCAGGCCCCTCGGGCCATCGGCCGCCGGTCCGGCCGGATCCCGCCGACCGGATGGAGGACGCGATGACCATCTCCTGGGAGGACTTCCTCGCCCGCATCGTGGAGCGCGGCGAGTACCGGGGCGAAGCGGAGGCTGACCATGCCGCCCGGGTCGTGCTCGGTCTGCTCGGCGAGCACCTGGTGGGCGCCGAACGCCTCGCACTGGCCGACGCGCTGCCCGTGGCGTACGCCCCGCTGCTGCGCGACGCGCAGCCGGCCGCCGAGCCGCTGACCGCCGAGCGTTTCGTGGACGCCGTGGTCGGCTGGATCGACGGGGCGACGCCGGCCACCGCGCAGTGGGACATCGGGGCGGTGCTCAGCACCGTGGCGGACCTGGTTCCGGGGGAGCAGATCGACCGGGTGATCGAGCAACTCCCGGTGGGGTACGACCTGCTCTTCGGCCACCCCTTGCGGGCCTGAGGGCCTCCTTCGCCGGCGCGGGCGGCCTGGGGCCCGTCTCTTGGATCCTTGCCGGGCCCGCGACGCTCCCCCAGCCTTCGGCCGGGAGGTGCCCCCAGGGCACAAGTGCACCTCGCGGCGTTGTCGTCGGTCGCCAATGTCCCCCAGCCTTCGGCCGGGAGGTGCGCCCACCGCAGTGGCTCCCTCCTCCGCCTTGCGATGCACGCACCCCAACACCGCGCGCTGATCCGACAAAATCCAAGAGGCAGGCCCTACCGGCCCGTGGTGGCCCGGAACAGCTCCGAGCCCGGGCCCGTCAGCTCGACCGGCCCGGCGCCCGGCCGCAGGTAGGCGGACGCGCCCGCCGGCAGGTCGAGGTCCGGACGGCCGGGGGCGCGCAGCCGGGCGCGGCCCGCGACGCAGAGCAGGATCCGCGGGGTGGGCAGTTCGACGCGGACGGGGGCGTCGCCCGGGCGCAGTCGGGAGAGGCGGAACTCCTCGGAGGCGGAGGGGAATTCGGCGGTCCGGGCGTCGGCGGTGAGCACCTCGGGCGGCCTGGTGCGGAAGGCCGTGACCGCCGGCAGGCCGTCGACGTCGATGTGCTTGGCGGTGAGCCCGCAGCGCAGCACGTTGTCCGAGTTGGCCATCAACTCCACGCCGGTGCCCCGGAGGTAGGCGTGCGGCACCCCGGCGTCCAGGTACAGCGCCTGCCGGGCGGTGAGCCGGACGTGCTTGAGCAGCAGCGCGGCGAGCAGCCCGGGGTCGCCGGGGTCTGCCCGGCGGCCAGCACCTTGAACAGGAGGGGCAGCGCCGGGCCGAACCGCCGTACGGTGTCCGGCCCGAGCAAGCCGTCCGGGTCCGCGGCGATCAGCCCGTCGAGCGGCCGGCCGTTCAGCCGGGACGGCGCCGAGAGGTTGTGAGCTGTGCGGCCGCGAGTGAGCCGGAGCGCACCTAAGGGCGCACGCGTTGCGTGCTCGCGCCCTCCGGATTGGGCTCGATCCGGTGGTGCGGTAGCGTCAAGCTCGCGATCTGGGACACCGGGAACGGCGCCAGCGTGCGGGGCTCCCTCTCCACCAGAGCGATGGTTTGAGACCTCCCCGTCGCCTCTGGCCGTGCCCACTTGGCCAGGTCGTGAGGGAACCGGCCTCCCGGGACGGACCACGCACGGGATGTGTGGCGCCCAGCGGGGTTGAGTACGCCGGGGACCAGTGCGCCCAAGACCGTTCGGGGCGTGCGGCTCATCGGGAGTCACTCCTGATCAGTCCAGAGGAACGGTGCGCGCCCATCCACAGTTCGGCCTGCGGGGTGCCGTCGGGCCCGGTGCCGGTGAGCGCGGGGATGGCCGTGGCGGAGCCCCAGGCGTAGCGGCGGACCGGGTTGTCGAGCAGGGCGTAGGGCGGCATGGCACGGGTCTCCGAACGGGGCGTCGTGCCAGTGGGCGGCGGGCGGTGGGCAGCGGTCAGCGGCAGAGCGCGGCCGCGCCGATCAGCCCGGCGTCGGTGCCGAGTTCGGCGCGCCGCACGTCCAGGCCGCGGATGTACGAAAGGGCGGCGTAGCGGTCCAGGTGGCGGGCGAGCGGGGTGAACAGCACCTCCCCGGCGGTGGCGACGCCGCCGCCGACCACCACCCGGTCGAGGTCGACCAGGGCGGCCGTAGCGGCGATCCCGGCGGCCAGTGCCTGGGCGGCCCGGTCGAAGGCGGCGAGCGCGATCGGGTCGCCGGCCGCGGCCGAGGCGGCGACGGCCCGGGCCGTCCGGTCGTCGGTGCCGGGAAGGCCCCGCCAGCCGTCGGCGAGGGCCCGGCGGGCGATCGCGGTGCCGCTGGCGAGGCCCTCCAGGCAGCCGCGCGAGCCGCACGGGCAGGGCTCGCCGTCCAGGTCGACGCTGATGTGGCCGAGGTGCCCGGCGTTGCCGCTGGGGCCCGGCCGGACGGCGCCGTCGAGCACGAGCCCGGCGCCGACGCCCGTCGAGACCACCAGGCAGAGCGCGTTGGCGGCGCCCCGGGCCGCGCCCTGCCAGTGCTCGGCGGCGGCCATCGCGACGCCGTCCCCGGCCAGGCGGACGGGCAGCCGCCGGGCGGCCACCGCCGGGTGCGCGGAGACCTCGGCGACCAGCGGGAAGGCGCGCCAGCCGGGGATGTTGACCGGGCTGACGGTGCCGTCGGCGAGGTCGACCGGGCCGGCACTGCCGATCCCGACGGCCGTCACGGCGGCCCAGTCGGCCGTACCGGCCAGCTGGTCCAGCACCTTGTGCACGACGGCGAGCACGGCCGGGCCCGGCTCCCGCGCCGGGGTGGGCAGCTGGAGCCGGTGCCGCAGCCGTCCGTCGCTGTCGACCAGCGCGCCGGCGATCTTGGTGCCGCCGATGTCGACGGCGGCGAAGAGGGGGGTGAGCGGCACGGTGGGCTCCAGGGGTGGGAGGGTCGGCGCCCCCGGCCGCGGGGGCCGGGGGCGCCGCACAGCGTACGCGGATCAGCCGGTCAGCCGGCCGTGTTGAGCCGCAGCGTGACGAGTTCAGCCCGTGGTGCTGAGCCGCAGCGTGACGAGTTCGAACGGCCGCAGTGCCAGTCGTACCCCGCCGTCCTCCACCGAGACCTCGCCGCGGGTGCCGCCCCAGGGCCGCTCCAGCAGGTCGCAGGGGACGGCGCCGGCCAGCGGGAAGGAGGTGGTGAGCCGGCCCCGGGAACGGCCGCCGCCCGCCTCGTAGACCCGGACGATCAGGTCCCCGCTGCGGTCGTCGGCGAGCTTGACCGCGCTGACCACCAGAGCGTCGTTGTCCAGCTCGACCAGCGGCGCGACCTGCTCGGCGCTGCCGGTGACCCGCCGCTCGGGCAGGCCGATCCGGTAGCCCTCGCGGACGGCGTCGGCGATCGCGGCGCCCGGGACCAGGGCGTGCCGGAAGCGGTGCGGGCCCTGGTCGGTCCTCGGGTCGGGGAAGCGCGGGGCGCGCAGCAGCGAGAAGCGGACCGTGGTGGTGGTGCCGCCGTCGGCGTCGCGCACGGTGCGGGTGACGTCGTGGCCGTAGGTGGAGGCGGTCACCAGGGCGACGCCCCAGCCGGGCTCGTCCAGGTGGACGAAGCGGTGGTTGCAGGCCTCGAACTTGGCGGCGTCCCAGCTGGTGTTGGTGTGGGTGGGCCGGTAGAGGTGGCCGAACTGGGTCTCGGCGGCGTAGCGCTCGGTGTGGATGTCCAGCGGGAACGCGGCCTTGAGGAACTTCTCGGTCTCGTGCCAGTCGACCTCGGTGTCGATGTCGAGTCGCTGCTCTCCGGCCCGCAGGGTGAGGGTCTGGACGACGGTGGAGGAGCCGAAGGAGCGCGCGATCCGGACCGAGGCCTGGCCGCCGGCGGCCGAGGCGGTGAGCGAGTCCACGCCGGTCAGGTCGGTGACGGTGTTGCGGTAGAACTGGTCGACGTCCCAGGCGTCCCACATGTTGGGGAAGTCCGGGTGCAGCTGGAGCAGGTTGGCGCGGCTGCCGGGGGCGACGCTCTCCCGGCCGCTCGCCGTCTCGACCACCGAAGTGATCAGGCCGTCGGCGTCGACCACGACCTCCAGCAGGCCGTTGCGCAGCGTGAAGCCGCCCCCGTCCACCGGGGCCACCGAGCAGGCCGCACCGTCCTGGACGGCAACCGCCGCCCCGCCCGCCGGAACGGCCGAGCGCGCGTGCGGCGCCGCGTTGAACACCAGCTCGCGCCCGCCCGAGGCGACCCCGGCCAGGGCCTGCTGGGCCGCTTCGATCAGCGCCTCCAGCTCGCCCGCCAGCGCCGCGTACGTCGCCTCGGCCTCGCGGTGCACCCAGGCGATCGAGGAGCCGGGCAGGATGTCGTGGAACTGGTGCAGCAGGACGGTCTTCCAGATCCGGTCCAGCTGTTCGTGCGGGTACTGGGCGCCGGTGCGCAACGCGGCCGTGGCGCACCAGAGTTCGGCCTCGCGCAGCAGGTTCTCGCTGCGCCGGTTGCCCTGCTTGGTCTTCGCCTGGCTGGTCAGGGTGGCCCGGTGCAGCTCCAGGTAGAGTTCGCCGACCCAGACCGGCGGGTTCGGGTACTCGGCCTCGGCCTTGGCGAAGAACTCGGCAGGCTTCTCCCAGCGGACGGTGGCCGAGCCCTCAAGGCTCTTCATCCTGGCCGCCTTGGCGACCATCTCGCGGGTCGTCCCGCCGCCGCCGTCGCCCCAGCCGGTCGGGGCGAGCGAGTGCCGGGCCACCCCCTTGTCCTTGAAGTTCCGTGCCGCGTGGGCGATCTCGCTGCCCTTCATGGAGCAGTTGTAGGTGTCCACGGGCGGGAAGTGGGTGAAGATCCGGGTCCCGTCGATGCCCTCCCAGAGGAAGGTGTGGTGCGGGAACTTGTTGACCTGGCTCCACGAGATCTTCTGGGTCAGCAGCCACTTGGAGCCCGCGTTGCGGATGATCTGCGGCAGGCCGCCGGCGAAGCCGAAGGTGTCCGGCAGCCACGCCTCGTGGTTCTCGACCCCGAACTCCTCCAGGAAGAACCGCTTGCCGTGGACGAACTGACGTGCCATCGCCTCGCCGCCCGGCATGTTGGTGTCGGACTCCACCCACATGCCGCCGGCCGGGACGAACCGTCCCTCGGCCACCGCCTTGCGGACCCGCGCGTACACCTCGGGGCGGTGCTCCTTGATCCAGGCGTACTGCTGCGCCTGGGACATGGTGTAGAGGAAGTCCGGCTCGTCCTCCAGCAGGGCGGTCATGTTGGCGGTGGTGCGGGCCACCTTGCGGACGGTCTCGCGCAGCGGCCAGAGCCAGGCGGAGTCGATGTGGGCGTGGCCGATCGCGCTGATCCGGTGCGCGGACGGCACGGCGGGCGCGGCCAGCACCGCCTCCAGCTCCGAACGGGCCGCGGCAGCCGTTCCGTTGACGTCCTGCAGGTCGATCGCGTCGAGGCAGCGCTCGACCGCGCGCAGGATCTCCCAGCGGCGGGCGCTGTCCACCGGCAGCTCGGCCGTCAGCTCGCCGAGCACCTCCAGGTCCAGCGACAGCTGCCAGACCGTGTCGTCGAAGACCGCCAGGTCCATCCGGGCCAGCTTGTACTGCGGCCGGTCGCCCGCCGTCTCCCTGTCGCCCAACTCGGTGGGCAGGAAGGGGTGGTAGTCCAGGATCACCGGGTTGGCGGCCGCCTCGACGTGCAGCAGCACCTGCTCGCCGCCGGCCGCCGGGGCGGCGATCCGCACCCACTGGTTGCGCGGGTTGAGGCCCTTAACCGGGCTGCCGTCCGGGCGGTAGACCAGGCCCTCGCACTGGAAGCCGGGCATGTTGGCGTCGAAGCCGAGGTCGATCAGCGCCTCGACCGTCCGCCCGGCCCAGGCCTCGGGGACGGTGCCGGTCACGGTCAGCCAGCTGGTGCCCCAGGGCGCGCCCCAGGCGTCGCCGACCGCGATCGGGGTGCGCGGCGCGGCCAGGCCCTCGGCGACCGGGACGGGCTCGCCGGGGGCGGTCCAGATGCCGACCTCCAGCGGGACGGACTCGGGGTAGACCGCCGGGAGGATGCGCTCCTCCAGGACGCGCTTGAGGCGGGACTCGACCAGGGTGCGGTCATCGTGCATGTCGGCAGGCTCCGTTGCGTGCTGGGGGACGGTTACAGGGAACGTACGTCGTCGGGGTGGACCACCTCGGTGATGCCGCGCGCGGCCAGGTGCGCCCGGTCCCCGGCGCGCTCGGCGAGCACGGTGGTCGGGCGGGCGCCCGCCTCGGCGAGGCGCATGAACGCCTCGTACGCCGGGCCCCCGGGGCCGCAGACCGAGCGCCGGGGGGAGGAGACCTCGTCGCCGGCGGCCACCACCACGGCGGTGCTGCGGGGCTTGGGCGGCTGCCAGGAGCGGCGGGCCTCGGCGGCGGCCTCGGCGAGCCGGGCGCCGGCCGGCTTGACCCGCCGGTCCGTGGTCAACAAGCCGAGGCTGTACTCGAGTTCGGGGAAGTCGGCGAGGGAGCGGTCCACGTCGTGCGAGCACCACCAGGTGACGCCCCACAGGTCCGGGCAGTCCAGCACGGACGCGACGGTCGCGCCGGTGAACCGGGCCGCGTCCTCGGCGCTGATGTGCGGGGCGGGCGCGCCGACCTCCTGCAGCCAGACCGGGCGGGCCGGGTCGTCCGCCCAGGCCTTGGACAGCTCCACCAGGTAGGCGGCGTGCTCGGCGGTGGCGGTGGACCGGGCGCCGTAGCGCTGGGCGGTGCCGTTGAAGACCCAGGAGTGCACGGCGGTGGCGGCGCCCAGCCGGGCCGAGTGCCAGGGGGTGAACGGGTGCCCGTCCAGGTACCAGGCCGCGTCGTAGGAGGCGTGCAGGTGCAGCCGCCCGGGCGCGCCCTGCTCGCAGGCGGCGAGCATCCGGCGCAGCCAGGCCTCGGCCTCGGCGGGGGTGACCCGGTCCGGGTCGGGGTGCGGGGCGCCGGAGAACTGGTTGATCTCGTTGCCGAGCGTCATCCCGAGGAAGTTGGGCCGCTCGCTCAGTGCCTCGGCCAGGGTGCGCAGGTAGGCGGCCTGGCCGTCGAGGACCTCGAGGTCGGTGAAGATGTTCCGCCGGTGCCAGGTCCGGGTCCAGGAGGGCAGGAAGTCGAAGCTCGACAGGTGGCCCTGCAGACCGTCCACCGCGACGTCCAGGCCGCGCTCGCCGGCCGCGTCCACCAGGGCGGTCAGCTGCTCGACGGCGCGCGGGCGGATAAGGGTGCGGTTGGGCTGGAACAGCGGCCAGAGCGGGAAGACCCGGACGTGGTCCAGGCCGAGGGCGGCGATGGAGTCGAAGTCGGCGCGCACGGCGTCGAGGTCGAAGTCGAGCCAGTGGTGGAACCAGCCGGCGCTGGGGGTGTAGTTGACGCCGAAGCGCGGAGGGGTGGTCACGTAGTCCTCAACTCGGTCGGGGAGTAGTGGAGACGGGCTCATCCCTTGACGGCTCCCTCCTCGACGCCCTTGAAGAAGAAGCGCTGGCAGAGGCCGAACACCACGACGATCGGCAGGAAGGCGATCATGGTGCCGGCCGCGATCAGCCGGGGATTGGCGGAGAAGGTGCCGTTCAGGTACTGGAGCCCGACGGTGAGGGTGTACTTCTGCGGGTCGTTGAGCACGATCAGCGGCCAGAGGAAGTCGTCCCAGGCGCCGATGAAGGTGAAGATGACGATCACACTGAGCATGCCGCGCACGTTGGGCAGGCCGATGTGCCACAGCCGCTGCCAGACGTCGGCGCCGTCGACCAGCGCGGCCTGGTCGAGCTCGGCCGGCACGGCGGCGAACGCGGTGCGCATCAGCAGCACGTTGAGCATCGCGATCGCGCCGGGTAGGGCGACGCCGGCCAGGCTGTCGGCCAGACCGAGGCTGCGCACCAGCACGTACTGGGAGACGATGGTGACCTCGCCGGGCAGGACCAGGGTGGCCAGGAAGAGGCCGAGGACCAGCTTGGCGCCGCGGAAGCGCAGCCGGGCCAGCGTGTAGCCGGCGAGGGTGCAGCCGACCACGTTTCCGGTGATGCAGACGGCGGCCACGATCAGCGAGTTGAGGGCGTAGGTCCACACCGGGATGGTGTCGGCGACCTTGCCGTAGTTGCCGAGGGTGGGCTGGTCGGGGACGAAGCTCGGGGTACGGGTGAAGACGTCCTCGGCGGGGCCCTTGAGGGAGGTGGAGAGCTGCCACAGGAAGGGGCCGATGACCAGCAGCAGGACGAGGGTCAGGAGCAGGTAGCGGGCGACGGTCCGGGCGGGGGAGGGGGTGTTGAAGCCCCGGGAGCCCCGCGCGGCCTTGGCGTGGACGGTGGTCACGGGGTCAGGCCGCCTTCCGGTTCAGCCGCATCAGGAACAGCATCGGGCCGAGGGTGATGACGAACAGCAGCAGGCTGAGCGCGGAGGCGTAGCCCAGGTGGCCGTTGAAGCCGCGGCTGTACATCTGGATCAGCATCACCACCGACATGTCCCGGCCGCCGGGCCCGCCCTGGCCGTTGGAGAGCACGTACAGCTCGGAGAACACGCGCAGCGAACTGACCGAGATCAGGGCCGAGACCAGTACCATGGTCGGCCGCACCCCCGGCAGCGTGACGTGCCAGAACCGGCGCACCGGGCTGGCGCCGTCCACGGCCGCCGCCTCGTGCAGTTCGCGCGGGACGTTGGCGAGGGCGGACAGGTAGATGACCATGTAGTAGCCGAGGCCCTTCCAGACGGTCAGGGCGATCGCGCTGAACAGCAGCAGCCAGCGGTCGGTGAGGAAGGAGACCGGGGAGTCGGCCAGGCCGCTCTGTCGGAGCAGGCCGTTGACCAGGCCGCGGTCGTCCAGCACCCAGCCCCAGATCAGCGCCACCACCACGGCGGAGGCGATCACCGGGGTGTAGAACGCGGTGCGGAAGAAGGTGATGCCGGGGATGCGCCGCTGGACCAGCAGGGCGAGCAGCAGCGGCAGGACGGTCAGCAGGGGGAGGCAGACCAGCATGAACACGATGCTGTTGAGCAGGGCGTCGGCGAGCTGGTCGTCGTCGAGCATGCGGCCGTAGTTCTCCAGGCCGGTGAACTGCCCGCCGCCCAGGGGCTTGGCGTTGGTGAAGGACAGGATCACCGTGTTGACGGCCGGCCAGAGGTTGAAGACGGCCAGCCAGACTATCGCGGGCCCGGCGAGCAGCCAGGGAGTGAACCAGCGCCGGTGGGTCATGCCGTTGCCTTCCTGGGGGCGGTACGGGTCATTCCCGGGGCGGCGGGTGCGGGGGAGACCCGCCGCTTCGCCGGTACGGTCCTCGGAGCGGGTGGTCAGCCCTTGAGTAGCTTGTCGCACTGCTCGACGGCGGAGTCCAGGGCCTGCTTGGAGCTCGCGTCACCGCTGATGGCCAGGGCGATCTGCTGGTTGATGACGGTGCTCATCGCGTCGTCGACCTGGACGGGCTGGATCAGCTCGGCCTTGGCGAGCGAGTTGAAGGCGATCACCTTGGCGTCGCCCGCGTTGGTGCCGTCGCTCCTGCTGAAGAACGGGTCGTTCGACGAGGCCTTGGTGGACGGGAAGATGCTGGTCAGGTGGGCGAAGGCGGCCTGGTTCTCGGGGCTGGTGACCCAGCGGGCGAGAGCGACCGCGGCGGCCGGGTTCTTGGTGCTCTTGGGGATGGACAGGCCCTGGACGTACAGCGGCGGGGTGGCCAGCGCGGGGGAGGGGACGACCTTCGGGGCGAGCGTCGGGTTGTCGGTGGCGAGGCTGGTGATGTAGTTGGCGCCGGCGGTGGTCCAGGCGGCGGTGCCGGCGTTGAACAGCTTGGAGTTGCCGGCGTAGGTGTTGGTCAGCACGTCTTTGGGGAGCAGGCCCTCCTTGAAGGCGTCGCGGTACTTGTCGAGCAGTGCGGCGGCCTCGGGGGTGTTGAAGGTGAAGGACTTGCCGTCGTCGGCCATGATCTTCACGCCGGCGTTGTAGAGGTCGCCGAGGCCCGGCTTGCGGCTCATCAGGTAGGTCTGGCCGCCGGACTTCTCCTTCATCACCCGGGCCTGGGCGATCAGTTCGTCCAGGGTGGTCGGGGGCTTCTTCGGGTCCAGGCCGTTCTTCGTGAGGAGTTCCGAACTCCAGTAGTTCACATCGGTGTTGAGGTACCAGGGGTAGCCGAAGGTGCCGTTCTGGCCGGTGAAGCGGTAGGCGTCGACCCCGCCGGGGACGTACTCGTCGGCGAGCTTCGGGTCGGCCTTGGCCACGTCCAGCAGGAGGTCCTTCTTCGCCAGCGGGAGGGCGAAGTCCGGCGGGAGGTTGACCACGTCGGGCAGGGTGTTCGAGGCGGCCTGGCTGAGCACCTTGTCGGAGTAGCCGTCGCCGGGCTGGTCCAGCCAGTCGACCTCGACGCCGGGGTACTTCTTCTTGAAGCCGTCGATCACGCCCTGCATGTAGTCGGTGAACTTGGGCTTGAGCGCCCAGGTCTGGAGCGAGACCTTGCCCTTGACCTCACCGGTGGCGGCCGCACTCGCCACGCTGTCGCTGCTCTTGCCGTCGCCGGAGCCGAGTCCGCAGCCGGTGAGGGCCGCCGCGGTGAAGGCCGTTGTCGTCAGTGCCGCCCAGATTCTTCGCATGAGGGTCTCCCGGTCCTGGGGTGGGTGGGGGATGGTGCGGAATATCAGAATCGGCATAACTAAACCGGTCTAGCTATGGCAGGGACTATGCTCCCGCCTAAACTTGGCTGTCAAGAGAAGGAGTCGGGTTCTGTGGGCAGACCGACGATCGCCGACATCGCCCGCCAGGCAGGTGTCTCCAAGGGCGCGGTGTCCTTCGCGCTCAACGGCCGCCCGGGGGTCAGCGAGGCCACCCGGGCCCGGATCCTGCGGGTCGCCGAGGAGATGAACTGGCGGCCGCACAGCGCCGCGCGCGCCCTCGGCGGGGCCAAGGCGGACGCCGTCGGCCTGGTGATCGCCCGCCCGGCCCGCACCATCGGCGTCGAGCCGTTCTTCAGCCAACTGCTCTCCGGCCTGCAGGCCGTGCTCTCGGCCAGCTCGGTCGCGCTGCACCTGATGGTCGTCGAGGACACCGCCGCCGAGATCGAGGTCTACCGGCGCTGGGCCTCCGAGCACCGGGTGGACGGCTTCATCGTGGTCGACCTGCAGGTCAAGGACCCGAGGCTGCCGGTGCTGGATGAGCTCGGGCTGCCCGCCGTCGTCCTGGGTGGGCCCGGCAAGGGCGGCAACCAGCTGCGGATCTGGGCCGACGACCGGGAGGCGATGCTCTCCATCGTCGACTACCTGGCCGCCATCGGGCACCGCCGGATCGCCCACCTGGCCGGGCTGCCGCACTTCCAGCACACCCAGCGGCGGATCCGCGCGCTGCGCGACGCCTCACGCCGGCTCGGGCTGGAGGAGGCGGTCTCGGTGCCCACCGACTTCAGCGACGCCGAGGGCGCGGCGGCCACCCGCACCCTGCTCTCCCGGGCCAAGCGGCCCACCGCGATCGTCTACGACAGCGACGTGATGGCCGTCGCCGGGCTCGGCGTGGCGGGGGAGATGGGCGTCGCGGTGCCCGGCGAGCTGTCCATCGTCTCCTTCGACGACTCGGTGCTCGCCCGGATCGTCCACCCGCCGCTGACCGCGCTCAGCCGGGACACCTTCGCGCTCGGCGAGCAGGTCGCGCGCAGCCTGCTGGAGGCGGTGGACGGGACCGGGCCCGGACGGGACCTGCAGATGCCCACGCCCCGGCTGACCGTACGGGAGTCCACCTCGCCGCCGGGTGCCGCGCCGCCGTCACCGGTCGGTGTGATTGCTGCGCGAGTCGTTGACACGGGTTCTGAACCGGTTTAGCCTCGCTGCGCCGAGGGGGCCCGGTCCTGCGCACCGTCCGCTGTCATGTTCACTGAATTCCCCCTCTCGATGAGCACCGCCGCGCCCGCATGCACCCGGGCCTGCCGCTGCCGGTGGGCCCGGCTCCACCCACTCCGCTCGATCGGAGCCACCGCATGTCAAGACGTCTCCCCCTGCTGCTCAGCGCCGCGCTCGCGACGGCCGCGCTGGGCGTCGTACCCGCCGCCCAGGCTGCTCCTGCTGCTGCTCCTGTTTCTGCTCCTGGTCCGGCCTCGCCGGTCGTCGCCGCTCCCGGGAACCAGCCCTACGCCTCCTACTGGTACCCCAGCACCATCCTGAACTGGGACCCGGCCACCGACCCGGACGCCCGGTTCAACCGCTCCCGCGTCCCGCTCCAGCCGCGCACCAGCGACCCGGCCCTGGCGGCCAACCCCAACGCCCATGCGGGCGAAGGGAAGATCGCCTCGCTGGTCTCCTTCGCCCCCACCTCCAACAACCCCTCCCAGGGCTCCGCCGACCCCAACTACTACGCCTTCGGCTACTGGCAGTACGTCGACAAGCTGGTGTTCTGGGGCGGCTCGGCCGGCGAGGGCCTGATCCTCGCCCCCAACCCGACCGTCATCGACGCCGCCCACCGCAACGGCGTCAAGGTCTACGGCACCGTCTTCTTCCCGCCCACCGCGTACGGCGGCCAGCTCCAGTGGGTGCGCGACTTCGTCCAGAAGTCCGGCGACCGCTACCCCGTCGCCGACAAGCTGGCCCAGGCCGCCCAGTACTACGGCTTCGACGGCTGGTTCATCAACCAGGAGACCGGCGGCGGCGACTCGGGCCTCGCGACCGAGCTGCAGAACCTGATGCAGTACACCAAGGCGCGGAGCGGCACCGACTTCATGTGGTACGACGCGATGACGACATCGGGCGCGGTCGACTGGCAGAACGCCCTCACCTCGGCCAACTCTCCGTTCCTGCAGGACGGTCCGAAGCGCACCTCGGACTCGATGTTCCTCAACTTCGGCTGGACGCCCGACGGCCTGGACTCCTCCCGGACGCTGGCCCGGCAGCTCGGCCGCAGCGAGTACGAGCTGTACTCCGGCGTCGACACCGAGGCCAACGGCTACAACACCTCCGTCGACTGGAACACCCTCTTCCCGTCCGGGCAGCCGCACACCACCTCGCTCGGCCTCTACCGGCCCGAGTGGACCTGGAAGTCCGCCACCGACCGCGCCGACTTCTACGCCAAGGACGCCCGCTACTGGGTCGGCGCCAACAACGACCCCTCGAACACCGACCCCTCCAGCAGCTGGCCCGGCCTGGCCGGCTACGTCGCCGAGTCCTCGCCGATCACCGCCAAGCCCTTCGTCACCAACTTCAACACCGGCCAGGGCGACTTCTACAACGCGGCAGGCACCCGGGTCGCCACCGGCGGCTGGAACAACCTCTCGCTCCAGGACGTCCCGCCGACCTACCACTGGGTGCTCAACTCCAGTGGCAGCAAGCTGAGTCCGTCCGTCGACTTCACCGATGCCTATCAGGGCGGCTCCTCGCTGCGGCTGACCGGCACCCTGGACGCTGCCAACACCGTGCGGCTGTACGAGACCAGCCTGCCGGTCGCGGCGAACACCAAGCTCGACCTGGTGGTCAAGACCCCGGCCGCCGGACCGACCAAGCTCAAGGCCGCCCTCTCCTTCACCGACTCCCCGGGCGGCTTCACCACCGTGGACGTCGGCGACGACTCCGGCACCGGCTGGGAACGCCACACCCTCGACCTCTCCCCGTACGCGGGCCGGATCATCTCCCAGGTCGCCCTCCAGGTGGACGGCTCCGACCCGGCGTACGACCTCCGAGTCGGCCAAGTAGCCATCCATGACGGGGCGGTGGAAACCCCGGCCGCGCCGGGCGGGCTGACCGTTCTCGGCGCGAGCGACGTGACCCCGGGCGCCAGCCAGTCGCTGCGGCTCTCCTGGACGGCCGCACCCGGCGGCAACGTCCACCACTACGAGGTGTACCGGCGCAATGCCGACGGCAGCCGGACCTTCCTGGGCGCCACGCCCAACGACGCCTACTTCGTCGGGCGGCTCGACCGGGCCGGGGGCGAGTCCACGACCACGCTGGACGTGGAGGCGGTGTCCACCACGTACGGGCACTCGGGTGTCGCCTCCACGGTGGTGAGTTGGAACGGAACGCCGTCCACTTCCACCAACCTGGCGCTGAACCGCCCGGCGACCGCCTCCGGCCAGTGCAACGCCAACGAGGGACCGGCCAAGGCCGTCAACGGCAGTGTCAGCGGCGGCAACAGCGACAAGTGGTGCACGCTGACCTCGTCCAAATGGCTCGAGGTGGACCTCGGTTCGGCGAAGAAGCTGAACAAGTTCGTAGTCAAGCACGCGCAGGCGGGCGGAGAGAGCGCCTCGTACAACACCCGGGACTTCTCCATCCAGGTCCGGTCCAGCACAACCGACCCCTGGACGACCGTCGCCACCGTGACCGGCAACACGGCCGGAACCACCACCCACCCGGTGAACACCACCGCCCGCTACGTCCGGCTGGTCGTCACCAAGCCGACCCGGACCAGCGATCCGGCCGCCCGCATCTACGAGTTCGAGGCCTGGGGAGCCTAGACCCGCCCGCTTCCTCGGATCTCCGGAAAGGAACCACCCCCGTGCCGGTCACCACCATCACCGCCGTCGAGAGCACCGACCTGTTCGTCGGCCCCGAGGACACCCCGCGCCAGATCCTGCGGGTGGCGATCGAGGGCCCGGCTGCCCGGATCACCGTCCGCGGCCCGGGCGTCCACGGCGAGGCGACCGGCACGGGGCTGGTCGACGTCCCGCTGGAGATCACCGGCGCGGACGTCGGCGACCAACTGCCCGTCACCGTACGGGCGGGGTCGGCAGCGGCCGAGGCGCTCGTGGCGGTCGCGGAGCCCGGCTGGACGATGTTCCTGGTCTCGCACTTCCACTACGACCCGGTGTGGTGGAACACCCAGGCCGCCTACACCTCGCCGTGGGAGCTGCTCTCCGCCGACGCCACCACCCGGCCGCTCTGGGAGCGCAACGGCTTCGCGCTGGTCGACGCGCACCTGGACCTCGCGCTGCGGGACCCGGTGTACAAGTTCGTCCTCGCCGAAGTCGACTACCTGAAGCCGTACTTCGACCAGCACCCGGAGCGCCGCGAGACCCTGCGGCTGCTGCTGGAGCGCGGCCAGGTCGAACTCGTCGGCGGGACGTACAACGAGCCGAACACCAACCTCACCGGCGCCGAGACGACCATCCGCAACATCGTCTACGGCATCGGCTACCAGCGCGACATCCTCGGCGGCGATCCCCAGACCGCCTGGCAGCTCGATGTGTTCGGGCACGACCCGCAGTTCCCCGGCCACCTCGCCGCGGCCGGCCTGACTGGCAGCGCCTGGGCCCGCGGGCCCTTCCACCAGTGGGGCCCGATCCAGAAGAACTTCCGCGAGGCCAAGGACGACGCCCGGGCGATGCAGTTCCCGAGCGAGTTCGAGTGGATCGCGCCCGGCGGCGAGGGCGTGCTCACCCACTACATGCCCCACCACTACTCGGCCGGCTGGTGGATGGACTCCTCCCCGGACCTCGCCACCGCCGAGCAGGCCGTGTACGAGTTGTACCGCAAGCTCAAGCCGGTTGGCGCCACGAAGAACCTGCTACTGCCGGTCGGGACGGACTACACCCCGCCGAACAAGTGGGTCACCGAGATCCACCGCTCCTGGGCCGCCAAGTACCTGTGGCCGCGCTTCGTCTGCGCCACCCCGCGCGACTTCCTCGACGCCGTCCGGGCCGAACTGTCGGTCGGCGGCCGCCGACTCAGCCCGCAGACCCGCGATATGAATCCCGTGTACACCGGCAAGGACGTCTCGTACATCGACACCAAGCAGGCCCAGCGGGCGGGCGAGGTCGCGGCGGTGGACGCGGAGAAGCTCGCCACGCTCGCGGTCGTGAACGGACTCGGGCGCTACCCGGCCGCCGCGCTCGACAAGGTGTGGCGCCAACTCGCCTACGGCGCACACCACGACGCGATCACCGGCTCGGAGTCGGACCAGGTGTACCTGGACCTGCTGGGCGGCTGGCGGGAGGCGTACGACCTGGCGTCGGCCGTCCGGGACGCGGCGCTGGACGCGCTGACGGCGCGGATCTCGACGATGGGGGCTGGATCGGCGGTGGTGGTGACCAACACGCTGTCCTTCGACCGGACGGACCTGGTGGTGGTCGAACTCCCGGACGGCGTACGGTCGGTGTGGGTACTCGACGAGGCGGGCTCGCCGGTGCCGAGCGTCGTCGACCGGGGGACGCTTCGCTTCCTGGCCGAGGACGTTCCGGCGCTCGGCTGGCGCACCTGGCGGCTGGTCTCCGGGAAATCGGTGGACGCCTGGACCGCCGCCGAGGGTGCCACGATCACCAACGGGCGGTACCGCGTTTCCGCCGACCCCGCACGAGGAGGCGGCCTGACATCCGTCTACGACCTGCTGCACGAACGGGAGTTGATCCAGGACGGCCGGATCGGCAACGAGCTGCGGGTGTACGAGGAGTACCCGCAGCACCCCGACTTCGGCGAAGGCCCCTGGCACCTGGTGCCGAGCGGGCCGGTGCTCGGCTCCGGGGACGCTGCCGCGTCGATCCGCCGCGAGACCGGTCCGCTCGGCGAGCGGCTGGTGATCGGCGGGACGGTCGACGGGGTCCGCTACGAGCAGACGGTCACGCTGTGGCGCGGCCTCGATCGGGTGGACTGCCGGACGAGGGTCGTGGACTACTCCGGCGCCGACCGGCTGCTGCGGCTGCGCTTCCCGGTGGATGTGCCCGGTGGGCTGCCGGTCAGCGAGGTCGCGGGAGCGGTCATCGGGCGCGGCTTCGCGATGCCGGACGTCGACTCGGTGGAGGCGCCGTGGACGCTGGACAACCCGGCCAACACCTGGTTCGGGCTGGGCGCTACGGCGCGGGTGGAGCTCACCGACCCGGCGGGGGAGGTGGTGGGCTCGCGGGCGCTCGGTGTGGCGGAGGTGGTGGTGCCGACGCTGGACGACGCGGCGGACGTCCGTCCGCTGGTGGTCGCCCTCGCCCGGGTCGGGGTCACCGCCACGACCTCGGGGGCGGACTGGGCTCGGTACGGGTGGCTGGACGTGGACTCCAACCTGCCGGACTTCCGGATCGTGGTCGGCGGGCCGGAAGTCAACGATACTGCGCGGGAGTTGATCGCTCGGGCGGGGGAGGAGTACGCGGCGGTACTGAAAGCGTACGGCGCGGTGTGGGTGCCGGCGCTGACGCCGCTCGCCGAGGTGTGGCGGCCGGATGCGGACCTGCGCGACCTGCGATCCCTTCCCGCCCTGGTCGTGTCCGATGTGCCGGCGCTGGTGGACGACCTCGCCGATGCGCGGATCACCGCCGTCTGCCCGGTGGCCGTCCCGGACCAACTCGCCGACCACACCGTGGCGTTGCTCAGCTTTGGCCTCCCCGGCTTCGCGGTGGACGCCACCGGCGCGCTCCACCTGTCGCTGATGCGCTCCTGCACCGGCTGGCCGTCGGGCGTGTGGATCGATCCGCCTCGGCGTACCCTGCCGGACGGGGCCTCCTTCCAACTCCAGCACTGGACGCACGAGTTCAACTATGCGTTGGTCGGCGGGGGCGGTGACTGGCGGGCACAGACGCTGCCCGCGCAGGGGCAGGAGTTCAACCACCCGCTGTACGCACGGATCGTGGAGGCCCAGGAGGGGCCACTGCCGGCCACGCTGTCCTGGCTGCGGGTCCAACCGCAGCGCGAGGTGCTGCTCGGCGCGCTCAAGCCGGCCGGGAACCCGATCGCCCACGGTTCGGCTTCTTCGGAGGGCGGGCGGGACCTCACCGTCCGGCTGGTCGAGTCGACCGGCCTCGGGCGGACGGCGCAGCTCGGCGGCGCGCTCGGCCTGGATGAGGTGCGGCCCGCCGACCTGCTGGAACGCCCGCTCGGGGAGCCGGCCGATGTCCTGGACCTCGCTGGTTCGCAGATCATCACCCTGCTCGCGGCTCCTGCTCTGACTGCCCCAGCCGATGACCCCGTGCTCGGCCCGGTCGCCGAGCCCGCCCAGCCGGTCCACGCCCGCTATTGGCTGCACAACCGGGGCCCGGCACCGCTCGGGTATCTGCCGGTGTCCGTCGGCGCCTCGCCGGGGCTGCTGCGGACGGCGGGGGAGTCGGTGACACTCTCGGTGGCGCTCTCCTCCCAGCTCCGCGACGCCGCCGTCGAGGGCACGGCGGTCGTCCTGCCGCCCGAGGGTTGGACGACCAGCCTCGGCAGCCGCCCGTACCGACTGGAGCCCGGCGGCCACCTGCGCTTCCCGGTGACCTTGACCCCGCCATCGGACACCGAACCCGGGCTCTACTTCACGGCCGTCCGGATCGAGCACGACGGTCAGCAGGTCGAGGACGTGGTGACCATCGCCGTCGGCGACCTCCCTGACCTGTTGCCGGTCCCCGGAGACGTCCCAGAGGACTGGACCGCCGCCCAGGGCGCCAAGGCCACCACCGGCCGCGACACCGGCCTGTCCGTCGACGTTTCCGACCAGTCCCTTCGCCTAACCCCCGGCGGCCGCGCCACCCTCGGCCTCACGCTCACCAACCGCACCCGAGGTGAGATCCGGGGCGAACTGCAGCTGGTCTCGCCGTGGGGCACCTGGGACGCGATCGCCGAACCCGTCCGAGGCTTCACCGTCCTGGCCGGCTCCGCCACGACCGTCGACTTCGACCTCGCCGCTCCCGAGTCGGCCGACCCGGGCTCGTACTGGGCCCTCGCCAAGGTGATGTGGTTCGGCCGCTGCCAGTACGCCCCGACCGTCGCCCTGGTGGTGGAAGCATGACTCTCGGTCTGCTCGACGGACATCCCGTCCCACGCACCGCTCTCGACCAGCGCCTCGCCGCCCTCCGAAACGGTCCGCGCTCCACCGCCCTTCCCCAGCCCGGAAGTGCAGAGGACCGCCAGCTCACCCGGTGGGTCGCCCAGGTGCTCCTCACCGAAGTCCTGTGTGAGACAGTCGCCGCCGAACGCAACCTGCCCATCGGCCCCGGCGGCCCCGCCCACCTCGACCAACAAGCCGCCGTAGAGCTCGGCTCCATCACGGCGGCCGCCTACGAGGGCAGCGCAGCCGTGCGGGCCGTCTACGCCTCCGTGACGGCCGACATCGAGCCCTCACTCGCCGACATCGCCCACTACCGCGCCCTGACCACCCACCCACCGGCCACCCGCTGGCACATCGCGACCCCCGACGGCGGCTTCGAGGCCGACCCCGACACCCTCCCGGTGGCCCTCTCCGAGGCCCTCTGCGCGGCCCCGCCCGGCGAGTTGGTCACCGTGGGCCCCTGGAAGGCCGCCCTCCTCGCCACCCTGACCATCCCCCAGAACACCGACCCCACGCCCACCCTCCGCGAAGCCGCTCGCCGAGTCGCCTTCGTCCGGTGGCTCGACCGCGAGCGAGCCCAACGCCTCACCCTGGTCGAGGGATTGGAACACCCCGGCGACCCCGCCCAACCAGACAACCACCATCGTCACTGAGAGTCGCGCCACTTCGCGAGGAGTCTTCCGAGTTCGTCGACGACGAGCTCATCGGGGGCATCGCCTTCTCCGGGCCGCCAGATCAGCGTCAAGTCCCCTCTCTTGGTCACGATGCGGTACGGAAAGTAGTCAGCCATACGGGTCTCCCTGATGCCATGGCGGCACTTGCTGCGTTGGCCATTCTGCTTGCAGCGTTCGCCACGTGGTGAGTTCGGATCAGGTGGAGCGGTGGGGCGGCAAGGTCGAGCTCGGCGACGGGCGACGAGGCGGCTACCCTCCGTGGCAGGCTTTCCGGGCTGGTGCCCGAAGTGGCCGATCTGCCGATCGGTCTAGGATCGCCGCATGGTGACCGTACTCGTGAACGGACTGCCCGCCGCGGGGAAGACCACTCTTGCTCGGGATCTGGCGCGGCAGTTGAGACTTCCGCTGTTCAGCAAGGATTCCGTCAAGGAGACCCTGGCGGACGTTCTCGGGGTGGAACCCGCAGCCGGTACCTCCGCGCGTGAGTGGAGCGGCGTCTTGGGGCGCGCCGCGGCCGAGACGCTGTGGACGCTGCTGAGGTTCGCGCCTGACGGCGCTGTGCTGGAGAGTCCCTGGCTGGGCCATGTGCGCCAGTTCGCGATCGCGGGACTGGCCCGGGCGGGGGTGGAGGAGGTCCAAGAGGTCTGGTGCGACGTGCCGTTGGAGGTGGTGCGACGCCGTTACGCCGAGCGAGCCGCGAGCAGGCACCCGGTGCACCTCGACGACCGGCCGGACTCCGACGAGCGGTGGGAGCTGTGGAGCCGGACGGCCGAGCCTTTGGGCCTCGGGCCGGTACATCGCGTCGACACGAGCCGCCCGGTGGACATTGTGCTGCTCGCGAAACGGATCAGGGAGGCGAGCGGCGAAGGCCGCGCGGTCGTCCCCTAGGCAGAAGCCCCTGTCGCCGGCTGTCCCACGCCACCCTGGGCGGGACGACGGTGTGCGTCAGATCGGCAGGTCCCAGCCGGGCCCGTCCTCGGTGCGGAGCCAGACCCGCTGTCTGGTGGCCGAGACCGTGATGCCGAATTCCCCCTGGTGAGGTTCGTCGGCGGCCTGCCAGCGCTGCACCGCCTGCTCGACCCGATCCCACAGACGGACGGGACCGCGCTGCACGACGGTCCACCCGCCATCGGGGTTGGGTGCCGTCCGGGCCTGCGAACCGGTGGACACGTCCCAGAGGACCTGTTCCGCTCCCGCCCCCATGCGTTCGGCCGGGGGCGCCGCGAGTTGCGCGACCCAACCGCCGGTCCAGTCGTCGAGCTTCGCCGGGTCGATCAGGCTCAGGCGCTCCTCCCCGGGCAGCAGGGCCAGCGTCGGGCGGGGCGGCCGGTCGTGGGGCCGGGCGATCATGAAGCTGGTGTAGCCGGGCAGGAACCGGCCCGTGGCCTGTCCGGGGCCGGTCACGTCGAGCAGCGCGAGGGCGTTGGCGTAGCTCCACCCGGACAGGGTGACCAGGATCTTTCCGCCCGGCTTAACCTGGTGCAGCCACGGGAGTGGGATGTACCGGACCGAGCAGGTGGCGATGAGCCGGTCATACTGCCTGCCGTCCGGGTCGCCGCGCAGCCCGTCACCGATGATCAGTCGGGGCGCGAAACCGGCGGCCTTGAGTGCCGCCGCCGCAGCCCCGCCCACCGCCGGGTCGTACTCGATGCTGGTGAGGTTGGCGTCCCCGAGGCGGCGCGCGCCGAGCGCGGTCGAGTAGCCGGTTCCGGTGCCGATCTCCAGTACCCGGTGTCCGGCCTCGGCGCCGAGCTGGTGCCACATGCGCAACACCAGCGATGGCAGGGTGGACGAGGACGAAGGGGAGCCGGTCACGGTCCCCTCGGTCACGTCGTCGGGCCGGGTGCGGCCGTCGAGTTGAGTGATCAGCGTTTCATCGGAGTACACCCCCTCCAGCCATCCGGGCTCACCAGCTCGGACGGGGCGGTAGCTGGTCGGGACGCTGCCCGCTACCGGCAGGAAGTAGGACCCCGTGAACAGCTCGCGGGGCACCGCCCTGGCGGCGCTGCTCCATTCGGGTTCCGTGAGGGTGCCGTCCTCAGTGAGTGTGTCCGCCAGGGCAGTGCGGAGCTGAGTTGCCGTGCTCATGTGTCGGGGCCTTTCTCCAACTGGTCGGCGATGGCGTGGGCGACTGCTGCGGTGGTCTCTGCCGGCTGCCACGCCCACTGGCCGTTCGGGTTGCACTCAAGGAAATACCAGTCACCTGCGGTGGTTGCGGCCAAGTCGAAGGCGCCGTAGGTCAAACGGAGTTCAGCGAGGTAGGCGACGGTCGCACGCGCGATCGGCTCTGGTACCTCGACCGGCGTGCACGTCATGAGGTCCTGGCGGTGGCGCCAGTCGAGATCGGGGCTGTCGATCCGGACCCCGAACACTCGGCCGCCTACGGCGGTCACCCGCACATCGAACGCCTTGTCCACCTTGGCTTGGAACATGTGCGGGCAGACGGACACGGCATCGGTGATCTCGGCCGCATGCACCTCTCGGACCCACACGCTGTGCGGCCGGTCGTCCACGCGGTAGAGCGTGTTCCACAGCGGTTTGTAGACCACTCCGCCGGGTTGGTGAGTGGCGAACTTCCGCGCCTCGTGCGGGTCGTTGGTGATCACCGTGTCTGGCACCAGGAATCCGCAGCGTCGTGCGGTCGAGAGCTGTGCAGGCTTGAACTCGGCGGCGCGGTTGTTCCACGGGTGGTTGAGGTAGGACGCACCCGGCAGGGACGCGAGGATGCCCCTCGTGCCCCACAGCGCTTGCTCTGCGGCGAACCGGCGGTCCTGGTCGTTCAACCCGGGTGGCCCCTCGTACGGGGAGGGCCTGCGTACCCAGACGGACCGGATCCGGGTGGTGTCGAGTTCCCGGCTTGCCGTGCGCAGGGTGCCCCGCTGCTCGTCCGTGTCGTACGTGACGGTCAGCGAGGCATCCGCGTGCAGGTCGGCGCCGGGGTCGAGACGGACCACCGGAACCCGGCGTTCGGCGAGAAGCCGCAACACCACGTCCGCCGTCACGTCATAAGGGTTGGTCAGCACCAGGACCGACCTGTTGTCGCTCATCAGCCGGAACTCTGGTCCTGGTCGTACGACTCGGTGCTGTCCGCGTCGGTCGCACCGCCCGGACCGGACCCGTCACCCGGAGTGGTCGTGGTGGGCGTCAGGCCACTCGTGCTGGTGCCGTGGCTGCCCAGCTCGACCGTCCGGCCGTGCTCGTCCAGGATGACCGCGATCTGCGTTTCGGGGTCGATCACGGGCGTGTACTGCGGGACCGTGGTGGTGACCGCGTACGGTCCCATTCGCTGCGTACCCCACGGCGCGGGCGTCTTCGTCATCTGTCGCTTCATGCGCAGACTCCTTCCGTTTCGTGAAGGAAGTTCTTCGGTGTGTGTCGAGTACAACCCAACTCGTCATCACTGAACAGGCGTTGCCGGTAGTCCCGGGGTTGTCCCGCTAGCGCTGACGGTAGGCTCGCGGGCACTGTCGATGATGGGATTGGCCCGTGGACGACCCGATCCGGCATCCCCTCGCCTATGCGCGCGAACTGCGCGGCTGGTCGCAGGGCGATCTCGCCGCGCACCTCGACAAGGCTGCTCGTGGCCACGGGCTGCGTTCAGGTGCCGACAAGGCGGCCGTGAGCCGGTGGGAGAACTGGCGCAAGACGCCGAACCTGGACTCCCAGCTCCTGCTCGCCGAAGTCTTCGGCGTCACGGTTTCGGAGATGGAGGCCTACGGCTGGCCGTACTGGCTGCCCGGGCGCGACGAGCCGCTGCCGCTGGACTCCGCCCACACAGTCCAAGCACTCCACGACGCACAGAGGGCTCTGATGGACCGCCGCACCTTCATGACGTACAGTGCCGTTTCCCTGGCGGGACTCGCCGCCCAGTGGGCCGTGATCGAGCCCGAACACCTCCGCTCCGCGTTGGACGGCAAACGTGTGGACGCCGAACTCGTGGACTGGCTGGAGGCGACCAGCAAGCAGCTGACGGCCCTGCCGACCGAACAGCGGCAGCACACCGTCCGGTTGATGGACGCCCAGCTGGCAACGGTGACCGGATTGATTGCTGACGGCCGCTACAGCGAGTCCATCGGCCGGCGCCTCCACCTGCTGGCGGCATCACTCGCGACCACGTGTGGGTGGTACCGCTTCGACCACGGCCAGCACTGGGCGGCCGGCAAGCTCTGGGGAGCTGCTCTGCAGTCCGCCCACGCCGCCGGGGACCGTGACCAAGGTGCTGGAGTGCTCTCGGACTTCGCCTACCAGTCGAACTGGCTCGGTGAACCCAAGGTCTCGGTCGACCAGCTCGGGTACGCGCTGTCGGGTACCCGGCATCCCACCGCGCGGTCGCTGCTGTTCCTGCGCCGCGCTCGGGCACACGCCACCCTCGGGGACCGTACGGCCTGCTACCGGGATCTGGCGGATGCCGAGACGGCTCTCAACCTGGATGCCGCCGACCCCGCACCGGGCTGGTGCGCATGGATGGGCCCGGCCGACCTTGCCGTTGACTCCGGCCAGTGCCTGCTCGACCTCGGCCGTACCGAGGAGGCTCACGCCCGGATCGCCGAGGGGATGGTGCTGTTGCCCAGGGCCCGCGACAAGACGCGCGGGATCTTCCTGACCTACCAGGCCAGCGGCTACCTGCAGTCGAACGACGTCGAGCAGGCGCTTGCCGTCACCCGGGAGTCGCTGGACCTGGCCACACGCATCGGAGCCCCACGGTGTGTCGCCCTCGTACGCGACCTCGTGCCGGCCTTCAAGCCTTACCGCCAGGTCGACGGCGTCCAGGAGTTCATGGAACAACTCAAAGTCTATTGATTTGCGGTACCAACGCGCGGAACTCCGCCTTGGATTGGCCCCTCGCCCCGCGGAGCGAGGGGCCGATCGTTTCAGCGTCCCGTCAGGCCGACTGTGACAGGACACCCGGGACCAGGCGACAATCCACCGCATGGATGACGCGTTCACACTTCTTCGACGGGCTGTCGACCTGGTGCCCGAGAATGCCGTGGCGGAGAACGGGCAGACGGTCGGAGATGTCCGTAAGGATCTCGGGCTCCAGGAGTGGGAGATGGCGCTCGACATGCTGATCGAGATCGCGGATGCCCATCCTGTGCCGATCTCCCTCTGGGAGATGCTCGCCGAGGCAGCCCGGCAGATGATGCTGGACACCAATCGTCGTTGGTGCGAGTGGCGGGGCTTGGAAGTCCAGCACGGCACCATCCGCGCGAGGCTGACCCTGCTGGGCGCCGACGAGGGCGGACGCCGCAGTGCCTTCGACGGGGACGGTCGGCTCAGGCCGCTGTGGGACATCGGTAACCGCACGGAGGACGGACAACGGGATCTGAACATCGCGAGGCTCTGGGTGGAGTTCGCGCCGAAGCTCGGCCCCGGGGAGACGGCTGACATCCGGCTGGCTCCGCTGCGCCCCGAGCAGTGGCGGCACCTGAAACCCGGTGATGTGATCACCATGCACGAGGCCCAACCTGTCGTCGGCATCGCCGAGATCATCGAGGTTCTGCCGCCTCGCGTCTGAGGCGGCCCTTCGCTCCGTGGAGCGAAGGGCCGCCGAGTCAGTCGGCATGATGGTCGAACTCGCCGGCCTTGGCTGCTAGGAGGAACCTGGCGAAGTTGGCGGGGGAGGATCGGATGACTATGCCGGAGTCGTCCGACTCGCGGAGCTCCACCAGACCGCTGTCTACGCGAAGTTCGACACAGTTGTCACTCGCACCGGAGTAGCTGGACTTCTGCCATGCGGAGCTAGCCATGCTCTTGTTCCATCTCTTCTTTGACAGATCGGATCAACTCTCGTGAGTCCTCCTCGGAGAGGGCCGTGGAGTCCATCTGCAAGATCAGGGCACGGAACCTCGCGAGGTGCGCTGGGGCATCGAACAGATGGATGCCGTGGCCAGTGTCCATCTGCGCGGTGTCCAGCTCCGGGATCGGCCCCTCGGCGTAGGTGAAGTTCTCGCTGGGGCTTGGGACGACGCCAGCGCTGAACGGCACCACTCGAACGGAGATACTCGGATGTTCCGAGTCTATGCCGAGTGTCCTGAGCTGTTCGGTGAGCACTCTCGGTCCGCCGAACTGCATGTGAAGGGCTGCTTGGTGGATGAACGCCGTGTAGGGCGCAACTCCGGATCGGACTACTCGCTGCCGCTGCATGCGGAAGGCTGTCCTGAGATCGATCTCATGATGGGGCAGCGGAGGGAAGGTCTGGGCGAACAGGGCGGTGGCGTAAGCGCCGGTCTGAAGCAGGCCAGGGATGAAGGACGTTGAGTATGTGGTCAGCCGCTCCGCGCCGCTCTCAAGCTCCGCGACCTCAAGGAAGTCTGTCGCCAGGGTGTCCCGGTACTCCTCCCACCAGCTGCTCTTCCCTCGGTTCGTGATGATCTCGGAGAGCGCGTCGATCAGGGGCTGATTGACGCACATGCACGTCGCGGCGATCGTGTGAAGCCGCTCCACACTGATGCCGATCTTTCCGGCCTCCATCTGCGTCACCTGGGCCGGGTTCATCCCGACGGCGCGGCCGAGCTGGCTGCCGCCGAAGCCAGCCTGCTCCCGCATCCTTCGAAGCTCTGCGCCCAGTCGGCGTTGGCGGAGTGTTGGGTTGGTGCGAGCCATTGGGTCCTTCCGCGACAAGGGTGATCCCAGTCTGCCGCGCCGGTCGGGCGACGGTCCATTTCGGGCTTGCGATGCCACCTTAGAGGGAATATCGCGAATCCATGGAAAATTTGCCATGGGACTGCGTTATGGTCGATGTCACATCGATCCGATGGATCGTCAGTAACGCCTGTCTTCAAGGGCAGTAGGCGCCTGCTGCCCCGGCACCGAAGAGCAGCCACCCATGGCCTGGCTCACGGCGACGAATCCACCGGTTCGCCTCTCTTCGCTCCCCACCACTGCCTCATGGAGGTCTCCATGTGCACCCGTAACACGCCCTCGCTCGCCCTCTCCCGGCAGGCCCTGCGGGAGGTCCTGACCCGCGCCGGCTGGGACCCCGAGACGATCTTCAACGCCGAACTCGCCCTCTGCGAGCTCATCGTCAACGCCTGGCGGCACGGCGAGACCGCCGCCCCCGTCGTCTACTTCTCCCTCCTCACCCGCACCCTCAGGGTCTGCGTCTCGGACGAGAACGACGCGCTCCCCGAGCAGCGCACCCCCGCCA
Source organism: Kitasatospora sp. NPDC056531 (assembly GCF_042794375.1). NCBI lineage: Bacteria > Bacillati > Actinomycetota > Actinomycetes > Kitasatosporales > Streptomycetaceae > Kitasatospora > Kitasatospora sp. NPDC056531. Next base: position 29,420 of record NZ_JBHTTU010000058.1, read on the forward strand.
ACCTCGGAGAGTCCGGCCGTGGCCTCCAGCTCGTGGAGGGCCTCACCCACCGCTGGGGCGTCGACCCCCAGAAGCGGGGCAAGATCGTCTGGTATGAGCTGGACTCCGTCTCGTGAGCCCCCACCACGCGCCCATCGCGCCCACCGACCCCCGGCTGCGCGACCACACCGAACCGCAGGTCACGGCACTCCTCCGCGAACTCCACGAGTGCGGGCGCGAGTTCGGCCTGCTCTGGGGCTCGGCCACCGTCACCGAGACGACCCTCGACGGCCGCATCCTGGTCGACTTCGGCAACGCGCCCGTGAGCACTCTGCTCAACCTCCTCCACCTCCTCCGCGACCTCGAAGGGGGCGAGCGGGGATGAGACCGAGTACCGCCACCTTCCTGATCGGCGCCGCCTTCGCCGTGCTCCTCGCGCTCGCGTTCGCCACCGTCGCCCTGGGCGTGATCACGGCCCTCCGGATGCCCAAGCCCGACGACCGCACCGACCCCGAACGTCAGGACCAGGACCCGACCCGGGGCATACCCGTCTGACCATGACGCCGCGCGGCCGAGCCGAGTCCCACGGCTCGGCTCGGCGGCAGGGAATCCTTGCCCGTCCTGCCGTACGAGCTCCCGTATCCGCAGCTGAGCGAGTAGCGGCATCAGTCCTGCTCATGCGCAGTGAAGCAGACCTCATTGGACGTGATCGCGGCCGCGACTTCAGGATGGCCGCATGACCGTTTCCTCTGCCATCGCCTCCTTCGCCGTCGTGGCAGGCATGCTGACCATCATGCCGGGCCTGGACACCGCTCTGGTGCTGCGCTCCGCCATCACCCTGGGCAGGCGCCGGGCCTTCGCGACGGCCCTGGGGATCCTCTGCGGCGTGCTCGTGTGGGGCGTGGCCGCCGCGGTCGGTGCCTCGGCGGTGCTCACGGCATCCCATCTGCTGTACGACGCGTTGCGCTTGGCCGGTGCCGGGTACCTGGCGTGGCTGGGGATCGGCATGATCCGCCGGACGCTCAAGGAGCGCGGCCGGCCCGTGTCGGGGGATGCGGCGGGTGGAGCGGGTGCCACGACCGCGGAGGCGACGTGGGTACGGTCCTGGGCGCGCGGGCTGGGCACCAGCCTGCTGAACCCGAAGAACGGTGTCTTCTACATGGCGATGCTGCCCCAGTTCATCCCCAGCGGCGCCCCGCATCTGCTGATGGGGGTCGTCCTGGCGACCGTGCATGATCTGGAGGGGCTGGTCTGGTTCAGCGCGCTGATATTCGGCACCCAGCTCGTCCGCCGGTGGCTGAACCGCGGCTCGGTGCAGCGGGTCATCGACGGGATCACCGGCACGGTACTCGTCGGCTTCGGCATCAAGCTTGCACTCGGGGACAACTGACCACTGAGGCCGACCGGCGACTCGTCGACCGGTGGGGGTGCGGGAACGGTGGCTGTTGCCGCGCTGGCGTACGGCGTGCGGGGCGAGTGCGGACTGCTGTCTCCCAGCGCGGGCGTTTCACGGGTGGCGGTGAGCAGGGCGGGATGGCAGCCGCTGGGGATCGTTTCCCGGACCGGAGGAGATCGATTCCCGAAACTGCGGGCGCCGGGGTGCCGTCTGTCAGAGCGTGGACAAGTGCTGTCCCTGTCCGCAGTACCGGCACCCGCCACGGCGTCGCAGGTAGTACGAGTAGGTCGCGATGCCCAGGGCCGCTCCCCAGACCATCCAGAAGATGCCCGGTCCGTTGGTGCCCGGCATCGCGGCATCGTAGTCCCGGATGTTCATCAGCCCGCCGGGGATGAGGACGACCGACACGATGGAGGCTGGAACGATCGCGGTGGCCGGGTGGATCCTCTTGCCCCTCTTGAGGGGTACCCAGCGGGGCCACACCTCGCCCCAGCGGCTGACCAGACCGTGCGTCAGGAGACTGCCCAGCGTGGAGGCGCACCCGAGCCCCAGGCCGATCCCCAGTATGCGGGGTGTGTCCTGCATGTTTTTCAGGAACGCGTCGGTGATCCCCAGCGGCCAGCCGAAGTACCAGGCGAGTCGGGTGATGTCGTAGGGGAGGGTCGAGATCACTGCCGTCCACACCGCCCAGCGGCCCCAGCGCAGTGCCGCGGCCGGTTCGGTCCACGCGGCGGCAGCCCTGCTGCCGCGCCCGCACCGCACGCACTGCCCGCCGGTGCGCCGTTGGTACGCCAGCGTCATCGCGCCCCACAGTAGACCGCCAGCGAAGACGATGACCAGGTTCTCGCGGTGCCAGTACAGGATGTCGCCCATGGTCTGGTGCCCCGGCACCCCGGTGAAGGCGAAGACCAGGAGCAGCGGCGAGAACGCCAGCAGACCGAGCAGTGAGTAGTCCGGAATCAGGAAGGTCAGCAGGCAGGCGGAGAGCCATCCGTAGGCCAGCAGTGCCTTGCGCTGCCAGGCGGTTCCCCAGCCGCGGATCATGAGGACCCCGACGAGGATGCCGACCGCGCAGAACACCGCGATCACGGGCGCGACCACGGAGGCACTGCTGGGCTCGAGGACCGACGCCGAGGCACGGTCGTTGACCGTCTTTCGGAAGGGGTACCCGGCACCTCCCAGGGCCCAGTACAGGCTGGCCAGCCCGTAGAGCAGGGACCACGCCACCGCCAGGTACGAGGACCACTCGGGCCACCTGGACCACCAGCGACGGGAAGCGGCCTGCGCGGTCGCCGTCGGACTTTCCTCCTGGTGCGTTTCAACGACTGGTCCGGTCATCGCGGGCGTCCTCTCCCTCACCGCCCTGGGCGGGAGTCGTCTCGTGGGTCAAAGGCTGCCGTCGAGCGCGTACCGGTCCAGAGAGGTCGATCGGGAGACCGTACGGCCGAGCGGTGGGGCACATCCGAACAGATGCGGTGCCGACTCCAGCCTCGTCCAACAGCTGGGAGGGGACTATGTGCCGATCGGCATACCGTCGGAGTCCGCGGGCACCCGGGCTGTGCCGTTAGGCAGGGTGTCCGCAGTCCCCCAAGCCATGGCCCCCGGCTGGTCAACGGACAGGCTGGTGTTCGTCGTGGCGGGCGACCGGGTCTCGTACGAGGACGGCGGCGTTGTGGTGACTCGCCCGACCGGTGGGTGACGCAGGCAGCCAGCCCGCAACAGCTACTGGATCTGTCGTTGATAGTCCGGCGGTCGAGATCGCTTGGCAAACAGTCGAGATCAGCTGTCACAGGACAGCCCGCTTCCTCCGTTACCTCTTCGCCCCCACCATCGCCACCGTGCGGCCCGGCTTCGGCCCCGCCTGAACCGGGGAATCCCTGACCGTCCACACCGACCAACTCAAGCCCGTCTGCCGCCTGTTCCGACTCCCCGCACACGGCACCGGCGTCGCCGACCACGGCTGAGTGCACTACGGCTTCACCGGCACCGGCCTGTGGATCTCGCCCGAGGGCGTAACTCGGGACGGCCGGGGAGCAGGTTGTTACGCTGCCGCGGTGATTCTTCCGACCATCGAAGAAGTACGCGCGCTGCACGAGCGGCACGCGCCGACGCACGAGGCGCTGGATCTGGTGCTCACCCACTGCGAGATCGTCAGCGGTATCGCCGAGCAGCTGCTGGCCCGCGCCGCCCTCCCGCTCGACGCCGACCTGGTGCGGGTCGGCGCGCTGCTCCACGACATCGGGGTCTACCGGCTCTACGACCGAGCCGGCCGGCTCGATCACCGCGGCTACATCCGCCACGGGGTACTCGGCCACGAGATCCTGCGCGAGGAGGGCTACCCGGAGCGCCTGCGCCGGTTCTGCAGCCGCCACACCGGCGTCGGCCTCAGCCGGCACGACATCCGCGAACAGGGGCTGGCCATACCTGAGGCCGACTACCTCGCCGAGACCGCCGAAGAGCAACTCGTGATGTACGCGGACAAGTTCCACAGCAAGACCACGCCCCCGACCTTCCTCACCGCCGACTCCTACGCCACGTACGTGGCGCGGTTCGGCGCGGCCAAGGTCGAGGCCTTCGCCCTGCTGCGCGCCCGGTTCGGCGAACCCGACCTGACGTCCGCGCGGGATCGGCACAGCCACCCGCAGGCCTGAGAGGGCGGTGAGCGAGCCGACGCCCCGGCTGGGGCAGGCGGCCAGGTCGCGGGTTCACGGGCGGCTACGGCCGTGAAGGACCAACTTGCCGGGTGGTGCCGTAACTTGGACGCCGGTACGCGCCAAGCTGGGTAGTGTGACCGTATGAATCTCAGCGGCTTCCCCTTCACCGCCACCGACTGGAGCCAGGTCCGTGAGGAGCGCAAACCAGGTGAGGGCGGGGAGGTGACCAGCCGCGTGCAGCACTTCGGCGGGGTTCGGGTCCGCCGGGTGGACTACAGTCCCGGGTACGTCGCGGATCACTGGTGCCACAAGGGTCACGTGCTGTACGTGTTGGAGGGCGAGCTCGTCACGACGCTCGACGACGGCCGCGTCGTGGTCACCGGCAAGGGCGGCAGCTACCAGGTGGCCGACGATGCCGAGGCGCACCGCTCCAGCGCGCCGAACGGGGCCAGCCTGCTGATCGTTGACTGACGAGTCGGCTCGGCGGCCGGGTAGTTGATCCGTTCGTGCGAGCTCCGGCAGCGCCGGGTGGGCGTGGCGGTACCGTCGACCGCATGACTGAACTCAGCGACTGGACGTACGTGGTGACCGACATCGAGGTCGACGGTCCGTGGGCGGGCCCGAACTCGATGAGGTCTTTCGCGTCCATTGCCACGACGATGGACGGGCGGACGTTCGGCGAGTTCGAGGCCATCCTTGAACCGCTCCCCGGTTCGGCACCGAACCCGCGCACCAAGGAATGGTTCGATTCCGAGCCGGGCACGTGGGAGGCCGCGACCGCGGACCCGGAGCCCGTCGTCGACGTGATGAGCAGGTACGTGGAGTGGGTTCGATCACTGCCCGGGCAGCGGGCATTCGCCGCGGCGCCGCTGTCGTTCGACGGCACATGGATCGACTACTACCTGCGTCGGTTCACCTCGTACGGGCTGCACCAGGGCCCGTACGAGCAGGATCCCCTCTTCCATGGACCGGCGTTGTGCCTGCGCTCGTACACGGCGGCACTGACCGGGCAGCCGGCAGCGGACCTTGCGGCGCCGAAGCTGCCCCCGCACTGGCTCGGCGATGTGGAACACACCCACAAGGCGATCGACGACGCGCGCGGCTTCGCCAACCTGCTGCACTTCCTCGCCCGGAACGCCGGGACACCAGTGATCACGTTCGACGCGTGAGCCAACATGCTGCGGCTCGGTCCTCGACGGCTTCGAGGACCAAGTCGTGCAGCAGGGCCAGGCTGGGCTCCCCCTGCGTCCGGTCCGACGGACCCCCGGCCTGAGCCGAATCGGTTCGGGGCTACACCTTCCCGGAGGCGCGGCCGCTCCGCGTCCACCCGGCCCCTGCTCGTCGGGATACGTATTAATACTTCGCTAATATGCATCGTCAGTTTTTGATCATTGCGGACCGGCCCAGCAACCGGTCGGTCCGGATCTGACGGGGGAACGAAGCATGGCAGATCCTGACGCGGGTTTGGAGTTCAAGGTCAAGCCGGCCGAACTGGATGGCTGCGGACAGAGCGCACAACACATAGGCGGCCTCATACCGGGCGAGACATCGAAGATTACCGACCCGTGCAGCCAGGCCGCCGGGGGCCTCAAGGGCTGGCTGACCGCCACCGCCATCACGAACTGCGGCACGAACTGGAAGACGCTGCTGGACAAGCTCGGCGGAGACATGGGCGACGTCGGCACCAAGCTCGGCACCTCGGCCGCCTACTACCGCCAGGCCGAGCAGAACGCCCACAACAGCATGCGGAACCCGAGCGCGTCCGTCGCGAACGGGCAGGAGCCGGATCCCTTCGACACCACCTTCGTCCCCGGCCCGGTGAAGCCGAGCAGCGCGAAGGCGGCCGAGTAACCGATGGACATCAAGACCCTCCACGACGCCGACATCATCGGCATCTCCACTGCGAAGAACGCCTTCGACACCCTGGCCACCGCCTTCGGCCAGCACGTCGAGAACTGGCAGCACGACGTCGTCGACCGGCTGGGCCACTCCGAGTGGACCGGCACCGCCGCCGGCCACGCCAACACCCGGATCACCAACCTGGGGACCGAACTCCAGTCCGCCAAACAAGAACTGGGCCTGGTCAGCCGCGCCCTCCAGGACGCCTACGACGGCTTCGCCGCCGCCCAGGCCCACCTGATCAGCGCCCTCGACGACGCCAAGGCCGCGGGGCTCACCGTGGGCCCCGACGGCGGGATCACCTGGGACAACGATCCCAAATCACCCACCTTCGCCGGGCACGGCGCCCCAGAGAAGGCCAAGCAGATCCAGGACCGGATCACCGCCGCCCTCAACGAGGCCGACCACGCCGACCAGACCATCAATGCCCGGCTCGGTCACCTCGCCACCAACGCGAGCAACGGAACCGGCCTCGACTCCGCCACCGCGAAGGCCGACACGGACGCCGCGAAGGCGCTCCAGCAGATCCCCGCCGCCGGCACCGACCCGAACAGCGTCAAGGCCTGGTGGAACGGCCTGACCGACGACCAGCAGCAGCGGATGATCCTCAACCACCCGGACCAGATCGGCAACCTCGACGGCATCCCCGCCGCCGTCCGCGACAAGGCCAACCAGACCAACCTGAAGAACCTGATCCAGGACCGCAACAATCAACTCAAGAACCTCGGCCCCGCGCCGAAGCAGTACCTGGACCCCGCCGAGACCAACGGCGGGCCCGTCGAGAACCCCGACTACACGGAGTGGAAGCGCAAGCGCGACACCCTGAAGGAGCAGCTCGCCGGCTTCCAGTCCATTCAGGACCGGCTCGACGGCAAGTTCGACGATGGTGCGGGCGGGCCGCACTACGACCCACCCCTGCTCTTGTTGGGAATCGGTGATCAGGGGCAGGGCCGCGCGATCGTGTCCTGGGGTGACCCGGACAAGGCCCGGAACGTCTCGTCCCTGGTGCCCGGGCTGAACAGCAACATGGCCGGCGTCGGAGGCGGCGACGCCAGGACGGCGAAGCGCATCTACGATTCCGCGGTGAGCAGTGCGCAGATCAACCACGACACGCCGAGCGTCGCGTCCGTGTTCTGGCTGGGGTACGACGCCCCGCAGCTGGACGGCCCCTCGGTGCTCATGAAGGACCGGGCGGTCGAGGGCGGGGCCGCGTACAACCAGTTCCTGGCCGGGCTCCGAGCCACCCACGAAGGGGCGCCCGCGCACGTGACCGCGCAGGGGCACAGCTACGGATCACTGGTCGTCGGGCAGGCGACCCAGCACCCCGGCGGTCTGGCCGCCGACGACATCATCCTGGTCGGCAGCCCGGGTGTCGGGGTGGACAAGGCGTCACAGCTCGGGGTCGGTGCGGATCACGTGTACGTCGGCACGGCCAAGTACGATCCGGTGGCCAATGCGCCGAGCCCTGCAATGCTGGGTGGCCTGGGCGCGGCGATATACGAGACATTCGCGCACCCGGACGCGTCCTGGCACGGCACGGACCCGGCCAGCCAAACCTTCGGCGCGCAGCGCTTCTCGGTGGCGGACGGGACCGTGACCGACTCCCACGACAACTACTTCGGCAAGGAGAACAAGGGCGGCGACTCTCTCCCCAACATCGGGAAGATCGTCAGCGGCCACGGGAACACGATCACCAGGGAGGATCCGAGGTGAAGGCCACGGTACGGCGCATGACCGTGCCAGGGGTACTGCTGGCGCTCCTGGTCGGCTGGTACGCCTGGCCGGAGTCCGCAAAACCCACCATGCCGGTCGAGCAGGCGCAGCACCGGATCGAGGCCGAACTCGCCGATGTCGCGGGGGCCTTCCACCCGGGGCTCCAGTGGGCCGAGGCCAGGTACTACAGCGACCCCGACTTGACCGGATTCTGCGGTACGTCCGGGTGCAAGAAGACGGGTCGGGCGATGATGATCGCCCAGCAGGCGGCCCGAGTCCAGATCAGCTCACAGCGGTTCAACGAGCCGCTGGAGATCGTCCAGGCGCTCTGGGCCGCAAAGGGGTACCCGGTTCGCCGTGAAGGGTGGTCCGTGGAGGTGAAGGACCCGGGATTCACCCTCTGGTTCGTCGTGGGTGTGAACGGTTGCGCTGAGATGCGGGCCACCATGACCGACGTCACCGACACCACCGATGACAAGTTGGAGGGCGGGTTCGGTCAAGGACCGCTGAACTACGCCGCCCAGTGCGCGACGGTCGACGACCCTTACTGGTCGCATGACCCCGCCGAGCCCGCTCGGCCCGAGGGGGTCGGGCCGAGCGGGATTGGCAGTCTCCCCCCGATTCAGCACCAGTAGAAGTCTGATGAAGATGTTGGGTTCTGGCCCCACCGCAGGGAGCGGTGGGGCCGGACTCGTTTCGTGGCGATGGGGAACTGGTCGGGCCGGATGTGTGGGAGACCTGCCGGGAGTTGATCCCGGCGGGGAGTGTGTTCGCGTTCCTGGCCGAGCACCGGGAGGCGTTGTTCCCGGGTTCGATGTTCGCGGACATGTACCCGTCGAAGAACGGGAGGCCGAGTATGCCGCCGCAGGTCCTGGCCGCCACGATCGTGCTGCAGTGCCTGCACGGGCTGTCGGACTTCGACACGCTCCAGGAGCTGCGCTGCGATCTGCGGTGGAAGGCCGCCTGCGCGCTCGACCGCAACGACACCGCGCATGCTGCGGCTCGGTCCTCGACGGCTTCGAGGACCGAGCCGTGCAACAGGACCGGGTCGGGCGGTGAGAGCCCCGGCGAGCGCGCTCAAGCCGACAACCACCACTCAGCGGTCGGCCACCTCGCTCGCCGCGCCCGACAGCCGGGCGCGGCGAGCGAGTTCCTCGACCCCGGGCCCGAAATCTGTTGGCTGACGGGGCCCCAGGGTCTGATGCCTCCCATGGCCGGAATGAGCATCACCGTGTGCCTGCCCGCGCGAGCGGCCGGCCGGGTGGAGCAGGCCGTCGCGGAGGCGATGGCGCCGTTCGAGATCGACTACACACACTCCGAGGATCTGGACATCTGGGACTCCTGGCGGATCACCGGTGGCACGGCGTACGGCGGCGGGTTCAACGTCCTCCCCGGCCACGAGCGGGACGCCAGGCTGGTCCACGAGATCCCGAGCAGGTGACTGTCCGCCCATGTCTGAACGTCGGCCACCGGCACCCGTCCGTCACAGCTCGGTGAGTTCGCCCAGGCCCAGGGTGCGCAGGGTGTGGTTGGCCATGCGGAGGTGGCCGGCGGCGTTGGGGTGGGCGGGGTCGTCCAGCCAGGCGAGGGCCTCGCCGTCGGGGAACTCGGCGAGCCAGTGGGCCTCGTGGTCGACGAGCAGGGCGCCGGTCTCCTCGGCGAGTTCGCGGACGGCCTGGCAGTAGGCGGGCAGTTCGGCGCGGGCGGCGCGGCCGGCGTGGCTGACCACCAGGGGCGTGTGCAGCACGATCTGCGCGCCTGCGGACCGGTCGATGATCTCGCGCATGGCGTCGCGGAACCCCTTGACCCCGTCCAGTCCGGCGCGGGCGTCGTTGGTGCCGAGCGAGAGCGACAGCACGTCCGGCGCGAACCGCCCGATGAGGAAGTCGTACGCCCCGAGGACGTCGGTGGCCTTCCAGGCGGACACGCCGCTGTTGACCACGATGTCCGTCAGCCGGTCCAGCTGCCAGCAGACGCGCTCCTGCACGTGCTCGACCCAGCCGCGGGCGCCGTGGGTGTGGTAGACGGCCTGGGTGATGCTGTCTCCGGCCATCACCCAGGTCATCGGGTTGTCCGAGAGCGCGACCATGCGCTGATTCCCCCTTGATCGTTCTTGATCGTTCGTCCCGCGTCGCAGCTGCCTGCTGCGACGATCGGGAAGTTGATCTTAGCCACGCGTGATCGGCGGAAGGCGGCGCCCGTCCGGGTGGGGAACTCCGTCGTGCACAGACTCATCAGATCGGGGAGCCCGTGCGCCGCAGGCCACGGGAGCGGAGCGGGGCTGTTGGGCCAGGCAGCCGATGGGCGCCGGTCCGAGCGCGGTGGCGGGGGGACGGCGGGCGGGTTAGCAAAGGTGCGGGGCCCGGGGTGACAGCCGCACTGAGGCGGTGTCACGGGAGCCCGGTTCGACAGCCCCCGTGTTTGGAAGGAAGTGGGCCACATGGCCGCTAACCGGAAGTCCCTGCCGTCCGCCTCGAACGCCCGGCGTGTTCCCCTGCTGCTCGCCGCGAGCGCCCTGACCCTGCTGGTCGGCACGGGTCCGGTCTTCGCCGCGGCGCCGGTCGCCCCGTCGAACGGCTCGGTGACGGCGGGGTCGCCGGTGACCGACGACGGAAGGCCGGGGAAGTGCGTCGACGGATGGCTCGACGGAAAGATCGACGGGAAGCCGGTGAAATGTGAGGACGTGGGGGCCGGGGTGTTCTCGTCGAAGGCGCAGACCATCCCGACCGGCACGACCGTCCAGATCACCTTCAACGGCGTCGACTTCGACACCGACCACATGTTCGACCCCACCAACTCGACGCTCGTGGTCCACACCCCCGGGCGCTACCTGCTCAAGTCGCGGTTCTTCTGGAGCTTCATCCCCACCGCCCTGGGCGCGGGCGGCGAGCGCGAGGTGGCCGTGAACGTCAACGGCAACCCGGTGGCCGTGGACTTCCAGGGCACCGTGGACGGCGCCCTGGGCGTCACCCAGGAGGCGTCCACGATCATCGAGCTGAAGAAGGGCGACGCCATCTCCCTGTCGGTCTTCCAGAACACCGGCCAGGACGCCACCTCGGTGCCCTTCGTCGCCAACGGCAAGACGATCACCCCGCAGCTCCAGGCGCAGATGGTCGCCCCGTAGCCGCTCGCGCCGACGCACCGGACGCCGTGGAGCGTCCGGTGCGTCGGTGTGTCGGTGTGGCCGGGGGTCAGCCGCGCAGGCCGCGGACGCCGTGGGGGGTGCCGAGGCCGGTGGGGCCGTCGTAGCCGCGGACCGCCGTGCAGAGGTAGGAGCCGCCGCAGGAGCCGGTGGAGCCGGTGACGATGTCGTTGAAGGCCCGGGGGCGGGCGTACGGGTAGGAGGCGGCGAAGTCGTTGGCGCCGGGCGTGCCGGCGACCGCGTACATGCCGGAGATCAGCGGCGCGGCGACGCTGGTGCCGCCGATCACGTGCCAGCCGGCGCCGTCGGTGGGGTCGGTGAAGTAGACCGCGACGCCGGTGCCGGGGTCGGCGACGGCGGAGATGTCGGCGATGGTGCGGTTGGCGCAGCCGGGGTCGTGCTGCCAGGACGGTTTCGGGTCGAAGAGCGAGCAGCCGGAGCCGGAGCCGACCCAGGCGCTCTCGGACCAGCCCGGGCGGTTGAACGGCAGGAACGGCGGCCGGACCCGGTGCAGGCTGGTGCCGCCGGCGGCGGTGACGAACTGGGAGGCGGCAGGGTAGAGCGGGTTGGGGTAGCCGTTGTCACCGCTGGCGGCCACGAACGCGATACCGCGGTGGAAGAAGAACGCGTCGACGAGGGTCTGGTTGGGGAACTCCGGTGCGCCGAAGCTCATCGAGATGAACGTGGCGCCCTGCTGGAAGGCCTGGCCGACCGCGTGGATCTCGTTGACGAGCAGGTCGTTGTCGGCCTCGACCAGCAGGAGGTGGCAGTCCGGGCAGGTGGCGCTGACGGAGGCGAGGTCGGTGGCGGTCTCCGCCACCCAGCCGGGGTCGGTGGTCGGGGGCGGGGTGCTGCCGCCGTTCTGGTTGATCTTGCGGAAGCAGCCGTTGGCGGTGGTGCACGGCGGCAGGTGGAACTGCTCCCGGTAGACCGCGAGGTCGCTCTCGGCGGTGCGGTCGTCGAACGCCACCACGATGGCGACCGTCCGGTCCCCGCCGCCGTGGCGGGGCAGGTCGTAGGCGGACTGGAGGTCGCGCGGTCCGAAGCCCGGCGGTTCGGTGCCGGGCTTCGTGCCCCGCAGCCGGGGCAGGTCGGTGCGGATCAGGGCGAGACAGGGGCCCCGCAGGTCGGCCGGCACGGCGGCCGTCTCACCGGACGGGGCGGTGAGCGTCACGGTCGGCGCGTCCGCCGCAGCGGCCGGGGCCGGTGCGCAGGCGCGTTCGGCCGTCACGGCCGCGGGGTCGGTCGGCGTGGCGACCTGTGCCCGTACGGCGGCCTGCGCGGGCGCGGCGATGCCGGCCAGGCCGAGCATGAGGGGTAGGACGAGCAGGAGACGGGTGAGTGGGGTGGGCCGCATGGACTCCTCGTTCCGCCGGCCCGGGCGCGGGCCCCGTGGAGGCGTCCCCCGATCCGGGCCGTGTTGCCGTTCGATGCGCGGTTCCGCGCGGGCGGACCGCTCGATGTGGTCGTCATCGTGGCAGCCGTCGGCCCGGAGCGGGCCGACGGCCGACCGTACGACGCCGGAACGCGGTGGCGAGATCACGCTGACGGTCCATCGGTCGACGGAGTCGGCCCGCCGAGCGAGGGGCTCGGCGGGCCGGGGGCCTCGCGTCAGGGCGTGCCGGTCGGCCGGTCCGCCCGGGTGAGGGCCTGCTGCCGCAGGCCGCGGAGCCGGTCGAGCAGCGGCTGGTCGCCGCCGAGGACGGTCTTCTCGACGTCGCCCTGCGCCTGGCTGACGGCGCTCGCGAGCCCGGCCTGGTCCTGGCACCGGGCCGAGGTCTTGGCCAATGACAGTTCGCCGCCGATGAGTTCGTGGGTCTTCGCCGGGTCGCCGCCGTCCTGCTTCACCCGCTGGTCGATCACGGCCACCGGGTCGGCCAGGTGGGTGGCGCTCTGGTGGGCGGCGGACATGCAGTCGCGCCAGCGGCCCTCGGCGGCGGTGAACCGGCCGTCGGCCTGGACGTCGCTGACGACCTTGCTGCTGAGCACCTGGAAGGTGTTGAACAGCCGGAAGTAGTCGGGGCCGTAGAGGGTGTCGCGGGCCTGAGCGAGGCAGGAGTCGCTGTTGTAGTAGAACTGCTGGTGGTCGGGCAGGTCGACGGTGACCCGGTGTGCGTCCGTCCCCAACAGGGCGGACTTCCAGGCCTGGTCGGCGGCGTGGTCCTGGTTGGGGTCGGCGGCCTGCTTCAGGTTCAGTGCCGTGCTGATCACGCCGAAGCCGTCGTCGGCGGCCTGGTCGCCGCTGAGCAGTCCGTACGGATTGGCGTCGACGAGGTGGTCACCGGTGGCGAGGCCCTGCGAGCGGTAGTCGAAGCCGCGCTCACGCATGCAGGAGACGACCCGGCCCTCCTCGGCGTCGTGCAGGGCGACCCGCTGCCGCTCGTCGAAGTGGGTGACGCCGCCGAAGGGGCGCGGCTGGGCCCCGGGCGGGGTGGTGGGGGCGGGAAAGGGGGAACCCGCGGGAACAAAAAAAAAAAGAAAAACCCCCAAAGCAAG
>NZ_JBHTTU010000059.1:0-42267 GCF_042794375.1 Kitasatospora sp. NPDC056531
TCCCTCTGCCCAACGCCTCTCCACTAAGAACACAGCCCCCCCCCCCCAACACCCCACCCCCCCTGTCCCTAGCCCCGCCCCCCACCCCGCCCCCACCACCGGCGGTCCTTTGGTGCCGGGCGGGGGGTAGTCGGTTCCTACGCCTGGGACAGGTCGGGCCGGACGAAGGGGTCGTGGTGGATGCGTTCGACCGGGACGCCCCCGTGGTGCAGGACCCGGGCGGAGTCGATGATCATCGGGCCGGGCCCGCACAGGTAGGCGTCGTGCCGGGGCCACGGCCCGCACTGCGCCAGCAACTCGGGCAGCGGGCGGTCGGCGTCGGTGAGGACGGCCCGGACGCTGAGCCAGTGGTGCCGCTCGGACAGTCGCAGGAGGTCCTCCGCCGCGTGCAGTGCATCGCCGGTGCGGGCGGCTGCGAAGAGTTCGACCCGGCGTTCCGCCCCGTCCAGGACGGCCTGTTCGATCAGCGCGCGGATCGGCGCGATCCCGGTGCCGCCGGCGACGCACACCACGTCCCGGGTCGAGGCCGGATCGATGGCCAGGTCCCCGAGCGGCCTGCCGAGCCGGAGGGCGTCGCCGACCTTCGCCCGGAACACCAGCAGGTTGCTGATGGCGCCGCCGGGGACGGCTCGGACATAGAAGGTGAGGGTGCCGTCGGGCCGGGCGGCGTTGGCGGGTGAGTAGTAGCGCCAGATCTTCGGGAACCACGGGGTCTCCAGGCTGACGAACTGGCCGCCGGTGAACCGGTACGGCTGGTCGGTCCGCACGGTGATCTCCGCCAGGTCCGGGCCGCGTCGGACGTGTCGGACGATCCGCGCCTCCCACACCGCCGGCCGTACCTCGGCGTCGGCCGTGGCGGCCTGGTCCATGGCGTCCGCGACGGTGGTGTAGGCCCGGGTCCAGGCGGCGGCGATGTCCGGCGTCCAGGCCGGGCCGGCGAAGTGTTCGAGGGTGGCGAGCAGGCATTCGCCGACCGCCGGGTAATGGGCGCTCAACGTTCCGAACTTCCGGTGGTCCCGCCCGAGATCCGCACAGAAGCGCGTCAGATACGCCGGATCGTCGACAAGATCGACAATGAGCAGGAGTGCCCGCACCAGCTTGTCGTGCTGGACGTCCAGGTTCGGCGGGAAAAGATCACGCACTCCCGGATAGCGGCGGAACAGCTCGTCGTAGAAGTACCTCGGGAGATCCGCGACATACGGCTCCACCACGGCCACACTGGCTCTGACCAGGGCTATCTCCTGGTCGGACAGGCCGGCATCGATGGTGCGGAAGCTCACGGCGAATACTCTCCAGGGCGATCACGGGTGGCAAACGGGCATCATCTTGCACATGCCTGCGATCGGGCTGGCAACCAGAATTCGGTGAAGTATTTGTGAATTGGATAACGAAGTCGAATGACCATTCCGATGCGCGGCGGAAAATACTGACGGATAATCATTTCCGTCAAGTTGCGGCACACCGGAGTTCGCGGCCGGAGGGTACGCCAGGAAGCCCCGGAGGAGTGCGGCCGTGGCGGCGAGGTGTTCCTCGGTGGCGCGGCGCGCGGCGTCGCTGTCGCTGTCGCTGTCGCCGGAGAGGAGGGCCCGGACCATCGCCCGGTGCTGCTCGCAGGGCGACGCTGCTGAAGAGCTGGTGGCGGTCGGCGGTTGTGGTGTCTATGCCGTCCCACCGGACGCGGCCCTGGTGAGGCGGGTAGACCCCGCCCAGGATGTCGGCGAGGGTGGACTTGCCGGAGCCGTTCGCGCTGTGAACAACTGGATCAGTTCGGCCTCGGCCCCACCTGCGAGATGTGCGCACTTTACAGGGCAGAGGGGATTCCGGTCGCGCGGCCTGCCCGGGTGCGGAATCGTCGGACTCCCTGCGTCACTGGACACTGAGGACGGCTGAACTGCCAGCCCGGTCAGCCTGCTTCGGAGGGGGCGTTGGCGGCGGAGTCGGAGAGGCCGGCGCGCAGGAGCTGGTGGCCGAGGTCGATGAGGGCGCGGGCGGCGGCGTACTCGTCGCCGATCTCGGGGGCGGGTGGGTCGTTCGGGTTGCGGTGGGCGGCGGTGCGGGCCTCCAGCTTGTTGTCGCCGGTGTCGAGGACGGCGTGGACCTTGGTGGTGTCGCCCTCCTCGAAGAGGTCGATGCGCAGTGACCACTGCTTGGTGCGCATCAGTGTCGTCGTGTGCGGGTTCATTACGGGCCTCCCGGGCTCGGCCGGGCCCGGGGCGCTGTCCCGGGCCCGTGACGGGTGTCAGTCGCCCTGCGTGATCTGGACCTTGCGGGCGGGCTTCTTCTCCTCGCCGATCGGCGCGCGGACGGTCAGCACACCCTTGTCGTAGGCGGCGGTGACGTCCTCCTCCCGTACGCCGGCGGGCAGCCGGACGCTGCGGGTGAACGAGCCGTAGCGGAACTCGGAGCGCTGCTTGTCCTTCTTCTCCTCGCTGCGCTCGGCCTGGACGGTCAGGACGCCGTCGTCGACGCCGATCGTGATGTCCTTGTCCGGGTCGACGCCGGGGAGTTCGGCCTTGAGCTGGTAGACGCCGTCGGTCTCGGACTCCTCGATGCGGATCACGTGTTCGCCCGCCGGCATGCGGAATTCGACGGGGAAGTCCTCGAAGAGGTCCGGCAGCGACGGCCACCGGTAGCCGAAGGGGAATCTCCTGAGCAGGTCGCCGGCCATGATGTCCTCCTGTGGGCGGTGGTGTTTCCTGATGGGCTCAGGCCGCGGTCTCGGGCAGCGCGCTGCGGGAGACCGGGACGAGCAGGTCGAAGAGCCGCTGGACGACGTCGCGCAGCAGGTCGTCGACGGTGAGCATGCCGACCGGGCGCCCGTGGTCGAGGACCGGGAGCCGGCGGACGCCGGAGCTGCGGAAGGTGCGGTAGGCGGTGTCGAGGTCGGCGCCGACGTCGACGGTGGTGACCGGGGTGGTCATGAGGTCCGCGACCGGCTGTCCGGGTCCGAACCCGTGCGCCAGGCCGCGGAGGGTCAGGTCCCGGTCGGTGAGGATGCCGCAGAGCCGGCCGTCCAGGGTGACGAGAACGCAGCCGACGGCCTCCTGCGCCATCCGCCGGGCGACGTCGAAGGCGCTCGCGCCGACGTCGACGGTGACCGGCGGGGCGGTCATGAGGTCCGCGGCCTTCATGACGAGAGGACCTCTCCGGCGCCGTTCAGCGAGACCGTGACGGTGGGCGGGTGGTCGAGGGTGTTCTTCACCGTGCAGTGGCGGACGACCGCGAGCAGGCCGGGCGCCCGCTCGGGCGGCAGGCCGGGGGCGGTGACCTCGATGGCCACCGAGGCGATCCGGGCGGGGCGGTCCTCGGCCATGGTGTAGTCGGCCGTGACGTGGAGCGCGGCACGGCTGAGCCCGTGCCGGTCGAGGTAGCTCCCGGCGTAGTGGGCCGTGCAGGAGGCCAGGGCGGAGGCGCACAGCTCGACCGGGGTCGGTGCCGCGTCGCCGCCGCCGGCCTGGAGGGGCTGGTCGACGGCCAGGGTGTGCGAGCGGAGGTCGATGGCGTACAGGTCCTCGGCGACCGGGTCGACCTCGATCCGGCCGGGTTCCAGGGCAGGGGGGCGTTCGACGGCGGCTGCCTGGCGCAGCAGCATCCCGGCCAGCTGCCGGGCCTCGGCCGGGGTGAGCGAGGCCCAGACCTCGTCCGTGTCGTACGGCTCACAGGCCGTGTCGAGGATGACCCGGCCGGTGTCCGGCAGCACCGCCGGGGCGAAGCGGGACACCGCGATCGTCCGCCCGCCGGCGGTGTGCATCAGCTGCTGGGTGGTGGTGCGGGTGTCGTCGGTCACCACGGCTGTGCCTCCGGTGCTCAGGACCCGGCACGGTGCACCGGGCCTCTGCGTCCATCACACCGCCGCCGGGCGTCGGGCAGCAGGGCCGTTCGGCCCGCCACTGGGCCCCATCGGCGGGGCCGCCGGGGCCGCCCGGGGACTGCCTGGAAAGGCCGGACGTACACCCCCGCTACCTCGCCCACCGTGACCCTCGGCGGCGTCGTGGCGACCGTGGCCCGCGAGGCGCGGATGGAGCGCTTTCCGAGTGCGGGCATCGGCATGGGTCTGCCGATGCCCGGTCTGTCATCCGGACTCCGCGTATCCGGAGTCCACGATCGGCGGGCCGTCGGGGCGGATGATCCGGCCGGTGATCCCCGTGGGCCGGATGCGGGCCCAGGTGTCCCGGTCGCCGCCCGCCCAGGGGCGGGGATCGGCGTGCTGCTCGAACCAGCGCACCACGTCCTCGTCGGCGACGGTCGTGGCGCCCTCTTGGTGCAGAAAAGGTTGAGCAGGTAGGACTGCACGAACTGCGCCTCCGGCAGTGGCGCGGTGACCTCCAGCAGTGGCTCGCCGGACAGCACGATCCGCCCTTCCGGCGCTGCCCGCACCTCGCCGGTGAAGCGCCGATCCAGCAGGGGCTCCAACTCGGCGTACGGGCGGTCCAGCGCTTCGGCGAAGTCTCGTCCACCCGGAGTTCGGCGAGATGCGAGATGGTCGAGGGCCGGTTCCAGGACCGCCGCGACCAGGAAACCGCGTTCGGGTGGCGGCTTCCGGACGAAGAGGCTGAACGTGGCCGGGGCCGTCATGTCCTCCCGCAGGTAGGAGAAGGCCATCGTCACCTGGTACAGGTCGGTGACCTGGGCGTTCGACATGGCGTCAGATCCCTTGCTGGCGGCGCCGGGCGGCGACGAACCCGGCGAGCCCGGCGATGGCGGGTGCGGCGAGATCGGTCCAGGTGAGTGGCACGGTGTCGAGTACGTCGCGGAGGAACGGCAGGTACAGGGCGCCCGCGGCGAGTACGGCGGAGGCGAGGACGGCCAGCGGGAGAAAGAGGTTCGCGCGGGTCAGCAGCCGTTCGCGCAGGCCCAGGACGGTGCCGAGCTGAGCGGCCAGGAGGGCGACGAACAGGACGCTCTGCCAAGGGCGTTCACCGTGGCGGGCCCAGATCGCCGCGCCGAGGGCGGCTGCCGCGAGCACGAGGCCGAGCAGCAGCACCCGCTGCCAGACACCGGAGCCCAGGATGTGTTGATGCGGCGGGCGCGGGGGCCGGGTCATCGCGCCGGGGGAGACCGGCTCGGCGCCCATGGCGACGCCGGTGAGGCCGTGGGTGAGCAGGTTGATCCAGAGGATCTGGCCCGCGCGCAGCGGCAGCGCCAGGCCGAACAGCGGACCGGTCAGCATCACCAGGATCTCGGCGGCGCCGCCAGCCAGCCCGTACACCAGGAAGCGGCGGATGTTGTCGTAGACGCGGCGGCCCTCCTCCACCGCGCCGACCACGGTGGCGAGTTCGTCGTCGGCGAGGACGAGGTCGGCGGCCTGGCGGGCGACTTCCGTGCCTCGTCGGCCCATGGCGACGCCGATGTCCGCCTGGCGCAGGGCGGGACCGTCGTTGACGCCGTCGCCGGTCATCGCGGTGACGGCGCCGCGGGCGCGCCACGCCTGGACGATGTCGAGCTTCTGCCGGGGGTCGGTTCGGGCGAACACCCGCGCGCGGGTGAGGTCGGCAGCGTCTCCGCTCACCACGGCCTCGGGCCCGGCGGTCGGTTCGAGCAGGCCGACGCGGACGGCCAGCGCCCGAGCGGTGGCCGGGTGGTCGCCAGTGACCAGGATCGGAACAATGCCGGCCCGGCGGCACGCGCCCAGGGTGGCGGCGGCCGAAGGTTTCGGTGGGTCGGCGAGCGCGGTCATCCCGAGCAGGCGGAGAGCCGTTTCCGCACGCTCGGGCGGGTCAGGGAGCCGGTCGAGAGTTCTCCGGGCCACGGCAAGCACCCGGAATCCCTCGGCGGCGAGTTCGGCGGCGGCGCGGTGGGCGCCTTCCAGCACTTCCGGTGGTTCGGCCAGGACGGCGGGGTCGAGAACGGCCTCCGGGGCGCCCTTGAGGCAGACCAGCAGCGAACCGTCCGGCGCCCGGTGCACGGTGCTCATCCGCTTGCGAATGCTGTCGAACGGCGCTTCGGCGACCCGGGGGAACGATTCCCGCAGCCGCTCATAGTCCAGGCCGGCCTTGGCGGAGGCCGTCAGCAGCGCGGCCTCGGTGGGGTCGCCGAGCGCTCCCCACTCGCCGTTCTCGCCCGTGGGCGGCCGGAGGGCGGCGTCGTTGCACAGTGCTGCGGTGGTGAGCAGGCCCCGCGTCTCGTCGTCTGCGGCTCCGTCGAGCAGGATCTGGCCCTCCGGCCCGTACCCGAGACCGGTCACGGTGGCCGCCGAGTGCGGTGTCCAGAGGCGTTCGACCACCATGCGGCCCTGGGTGAGGGTGCCGGTCTTGTCCGTGGCCAGTACGGTGACCGAGCCGAGCGTCTCGACGGCCGGCAGCCGCCGCACGACGGCGTGGCGGGCCGCCATCCGGCGCGCGCCCAGGGCGAGCGCGAGCGTGACGACGGCGGGCAGTGACTCCGGCACGGCGGCGACGGCGAGACTGATCGCCGTCACCCCCATCTCGCCAGGCGGCTGGTGGCGGAGCAGGCCGAGGACGAAGACCAGCGCGCACAGCCCGATCGCCACGACGGCCAGTACCCGCCCGAGCCCGGCCAACCGCTGCTGGAGCGGGGTGGGTTCAGGGCGGGGGCGGAGCAGCGCGGCGATCCGGCCGAGCGCGCTGTCGGCGCCGGTGGCGGTGACCACGGCGAGGGCACGGCCGCGCAGCACGACCGTCCCCGCCTGCACGACACCGTCTGCCGACTGCCGCGGCTGTACGGCCTTGGCCACCGGGAGGGACTCGCCGGTCAGCATCGACTCGTCGACCAGCAGAGCCGCGGCCTCGGTGAGCCTGGCGTCGGCCGGGACGATGTCACCCTCGGCGAGGGTTACCACGTCACCCGGTACGACTTCGGTGGACGGTACCCTCCGCTGCTCGCCGTCGCGCAGCACCCGCGCGGCGGGTGCGGAGATCCGCGACAGCGCCGCGACGGCGCTCTCGGCCCGGACCTCCTGAACGACGCCTACGGTCGAGTTGACGACGATCACCAGCGCGATGACCACCGCGTCGGGGTGGTCGCCGATGGCCAGCGTCAGCGCCACGGCCGCGAGCAGCACCGTGATCAGGGGATCGCGCAACTGGGCGGCCACCCGGGTCCACAGCGGCACCCGGTGGTCGGCGCCGACCTCGTTCGGGCCGTGCTCGGCGAGCAGCTGTGCGGCCTCGGCGGTGGTCAGGCCCGTTGTGGTGTCGGGTCCGTGGGTGGAGACGGTCACGGCGGCCGTCCGTCAGTCGGCGAACAGGTGCGGGTGGGGCGGTAGGGTCGCCGCGGCGTCTTCGGGTGCGTGGCGGTAGTGGTGGATCCGGGTGTCCGGGCCGGGGAAGTACTCGGTCACCCGGTCATTGTCGGACCAGCGAACGTCCCACGGCGGGCTGCCGTCCGGGTGGTGCAGGCCGACGATCTCGCCGTCCCTGCGTGCCGCGCCCGGCCGGGTGGCCTGGACGATGATGCGGTCTCCCACGGCGGCTTTCATGCCGTCCTCCTGGGTCGGTGCGGGGCCGGGGCGCGCCCGACCGTCCGTACTCCCATGCCACCACTGCAGGCCGGACGCCGCAGGGGCCGGATGGTCCAGGGCAAGGGGCCCGCCGACCCAAGCGGCCGGTGCTCGGTGGGCGGTGCGCTGGGGAGCGCGGGTGCGGCGGAATGCCCGGGCTGCACGGAGGTGAACGAGATGAACGGCGCTGGCCGGGCAACGGATATGCGGCGGATCATCGTCGGTGTGGACGGCTCGCGCCTGTCCAGTGCGGCGCTGCGTCGGGCTCTGGAGGAGGCCCGGCTGACCGGGAGCGTCGTGGAAGCGGTGACCGGCTGGGATCAGCCGGGTGTCTACGGATAGGGCGTGACCGTGTCCGCCGAGGAGTCCGACGAGGTGGCCGGGGCGAGGCTCGCCGAGGTGGTCGCGCGGGAGGCGGGCCCGGAACCGGGAGTCGTCATCCGTGGTGACTTCGTGGCCGACCCGGCCGGGGACGAGTGGCAGCAGGGGGCGTCTGGGCCTGCAGCCTGGACCGTCCGGCCCTCGGATGGTCGACGAGGAGCAGAAACACTTATCCCTGAGGGAACATGCCACCCCGGCACGGAGGAGGCGCGTCATGTCCGCCGCAGCCACCACGCACAGGCACCCGGTCTTCCCGGAGCTGGTCGAGGCCGACCTCAACCCCGTCATCGCCCGCCCGGACGGGGCGGTCTGCGTGGACGCCGGGGTCCGCCTCGAACCCTGGCCCTCCTTCGACCAATACCTACGACGGTTCCGGCGTCCGGCAGCCGCCGAGGGGAAGTGAACACGATGAAGCACAGCATCCTCGACGGCACCGCGGCCGACATCTTCCCGGCGGGCCCTTCCGCACGGCCACCCGATCGGACCCGGGTCCGCGACTGCATGAGCCGGCCTGGTGTCGCCGTGACCCCTGGCACCGACCTCGCGACTGTCGCCGCCGTGCTCAGCGCCTCGCGGCGCGGCATCGTGCCCGTGGTCACGGCTGACGGCACGGTCACCGGCGTGGTCGCTGCCTCCGACCTCCTTGCCGCCTATGCCGAGGAGGATCCGCCGCAGGAGCTCCTTGCCCGCGACCTCATGACCTCCCCGGCGATCACCGTCACCGACGGAACGAGCGCCGGTGACGCGGTCGCCCTGGTGGCCGAGCACTCCCTGCACCACCTGCCCGTCGTCGACGCCGACGGGCGGCTGATCGGCCTGCTGTCCTCGCACGACCTGCTGGATGCGCTGCGCCGCGATGACGAGGCGATCCGCTTCGACGCGCTCGCCCTCGCCCTGACCCCCGGCAGCGGAGTCGTCCCCGGCTCGCTGCGCGTCCGTTGCGAACGTGGCTTGGTCTCGGTTGCCGGCCGCACCCGCACCCGCAGCGACGCCGCCGCCCTCTGCCTCCAGATCGCCCACCTCGACGGACTCACAGGTCTCGCCGACCACCTCACCTGGGACCTCGACGACACCGAGCCACCGCCGCCGCGCTGATGGCACGTCGGCTGAGCAGGCAGTACGCAGGCGGTCGGCGGGTCGGAGGACCGCCGAAGGATTGTGGCACCACCTGTCGAATCTGCTATCCCGTCCCGGGCGTGGACCACCCCCACCGAGGACGGGAGCTGCGGGTCTCTCATATCGCAAGACCTTCAAGGCCGGCCCCTTCCGCGCCACCGTCTCCAAGTCCGGCCGCTCGACCAGGATTCGTCCGCCTGACGCCGGGCTCGGTCAGCGGATCAGCACCCGTTCGCCCGAGCGCGGGACCACGGCGGTCCAGCCGAGTTCGCGGTCGATGCGGTCGCGCAGGGCCTGCGAGCCCTCGGGCTCGCCGTGGACGAGGTAGACCGCGCTCGGCGGCGGGGCCGTCCGCAGCCATTCGATGATCTCGGCGGCGTCGGCGTGCGCGGAGAAGGCGGGGACGTTGACGACCTCGGCGCGCACGGGCACGTACGTCCCGTACATCTTCAGCGTGCGCGCGCCGTCCACCAGGTCCCGGGCGCGGGTGCCCTCGGCGGCGTAGCCGACCACGACGACGGTGTTGCGGGCGTCGGGCAGCAGGCGGCGCAGGTGGTGGACGACGCGGCCGCCGGTGGCCATGCCGGAGGCGGAGACGATGACGGCCGGGCCGTGGGCGCGGTCCAGGGCGAGCGAGTCCTGGAGCGAGTGGATGAGGGTGAACGGTTCCGGGTCGAGGGCGGTCAGGCCCTCGGCGAGGACGTCCGGGCGCAGCTGGTCAGAGGCGCCCGCGAAGGCCTCCCGGTAGATCTGCAGGGTGGCGAGCGCCATCGGACTGTCCACGTACACGGGCACGTTGGCCGGTAGGCGGCCGGCCCGGCGCAGTTCGGTGAGCTGGTGCAGCACGACCTCGGTGCGGTCGACGGCGAAGGACGGGATGACGACGGTGCCGCCGCGGGCGAGGGTCCGCTCCAGCGTGCGGGCGAACCACTCGCGGGCGGCCGTCTCCTCGTGGTGCCGGTGGCCGTACGTGGACTCCATGAGCAGCACGTCGGCGCCGGTGAAGGGCTCGGGCGGGCGCAGCAGCGGGTGGACGGGGCGGCCGAGGTCGCCGCTGGCGGCCAGGGTGTGGCCGTCCTCCAGGGTGAGGTGGGCCCAGGCGGAGCCGAGGATGTGGCCTGCGCGGTGCAGGCGGAGCACGGTGCCGGTGGTGATCTCGACGTCGGTGTCCAGCGGGACGGGGTCGAACATCCGCAGCGCGTTCTCGACGTCCTTGTCGTCGTAGAGCGGCTCGGCGGGCCGGTGCTTGGACCAGCCGTGTTCGTTGGCGTGGTCGGCGTCGAGATCCGGCTCACCGCGCCGGCCTGACCCGGCGGCGTCTGTGACCGGGCCCGTGATCGCCGCCGTCGACCGCCGTCGTGCCCCACGACTGAATCCGCTCTCCGGTGCGCGGGGCGGCGTGGCGGCGCAGAATCGGTGGTGTCACCGACCGCGCACCCCAGGGAGCAGGCCATGGACACGCCCCGGTCAGAGAGGCCCGTACGGGTTTTCCTGCTGGACGACCACGAGGTGGTCCGCCGGGGTGTCCGCGACCTCCTGGAGGTCGAGCCGGACATCGAGGTCGTGGGCGAGGCGGGGAGTTGTGCGCAGGCCCTCGCCCGGGTCCCGGCGCTGCGTCCGGACGTCGCCGTCCTGGACGTCCGGCTGCCGGACGGTGACGGCGTGACCGTCTGCCGGGACCTCCGCGACCGGATGCCCGAGCTGGTTTGCCTGATGCTGACCTCCTTCGATGACGACGACGCCCTGCTCGACGCGATCATGGCCGGCGCGGCCGGGTACGTGCTGAAGCAGGTGAAGGGCGCCGATCTGGTCAGCGCGGTGCGTACGGTGGCCTCGGGCCAGTCCATGCTCGACCCGGCCACCACCCGCAAGCTGATGGAGAGCCTGCGCCACCACGACGAGAGTGAGGCCGACACCGCGCTCGCCGGGCTCACCCCGCGAGAACGGGAGATCCTCGCCCTGGTGGGGGAGGGCAAGACCAACCGGCAGATCGGCCAGGAGCTCTACCTCGCCGAGAAGACCGTGAAGAACCACGTGTCGCGCCTGCTCGCCAAGCTGGGCGTCGAGCGCCGCCTCCAGGCCGCCGTGATCGCCGCCCATGCCGAGCCCGACCAGCAGCACCATCAGCGCCCACACTGAGGAACTGTGGCCCGGGTGGGCCCGGGGATTGAGCCGAACGGCCCATGCGCCACGAAGCCCCCCGGCCGCACGGTGGAGGTGACCCACCTCCCACCACGGTCGAGGAGACGGCGATGATGTACTGGAACGGCATGGACGGCTGGGGCATCGGCCTCATGACCGTGGCCATGGTTGTCTTCTGGGCGCTGGTGGCGTACGCCGTGGTCATCCTGGTCCAGCAGCCGGGACAGACGACCCGGCACAGCCTGGCGGCCTCCACGCCCACCGCAGCACCCGGGGAGCGGCCCACCCCGGAGCAACTGCTCGCCGAACGCCTCGCCCGTGGCGAGATCGACCCCGACGAGTACCACACCCGCCTGGACGCCCTGCACGGCGGCGGCGCCCCGCCGGCCTCCGGCTGACGACGCACCCCGGGAGACGGCCGTGCCCACCCTCGTCCTCGACGCCGCCGCACTGGAGAAACTGGTCTCCGCGGCGGTCGCCGCACCTTCGATCCACAACAGCCAGCCCTGGCGCTTCCGGCTGGACCCGGCCACGTCGACGGTGGAGGTCCAGGCCGACCGGAGCCGGGCCGTCCCGGCCGCCGACCCGCAGGGCCGGGCGCTGCACATCTCCGTCGGCGCCGCCGTCCTCAACCTCCGGGTGGCCGCCCGCCACCTGGGCTGGGCGCCCGAGGTCCGTCTGCTGCCCGACCCGGCCGAGCCGGACCTCTTCGCGGCCGTCCGGCTGGACGCCCCGGCCACGGCGCCCGTCCCGGGCAACGACCGGCTGTTCGAGGCGATCTGGCGCCGGCACTCCAGCCGTGCACCGTTCACCGGCGAACCCGTCCCGGCGGCCGTCCTCGACGAACTGGGCGGCGCCGCCCGGGCCGAGGACGCCGCGCTCCACCTGCCCGACCACACGGAGACGGCCCGGCTGCTCCACCTCACCGCCGAGGCCGAACGCCGCAACACCACCGACCCGGCCCAACGGGACGAGAGCCGCAGCTGGATCCGCACCGGCGACACACCGCCGTACGGCATCCCGGTCAGCGCGCTCGGCCCCCAGGATGCGGCCGGCCACCTCCCGATGCGCGACTTCTCCGCCATCCGCGCCGCCGAACACCAGACCCCCGCCCTCTTCGAACGCGAACCGCGCATCGCCGTCCTCACCACCGACCACGACACCCCGCAGGACTGGCTGCGCGCCGGAATCGCCCTGCAACACGTGCTGCTCGTCGCCACCGTCCACGGCGTCCGCGCCTCCCTCCTGCACCAGGCGATGGAGTGGCCCCACCTCCGCTGGGAGGCCCGCGACCCGCACCAGCGCCCCGGCTACGTCCAGATCCTGATGCGTCTCGGCTACGGCCCCGAAGGAGCCCCCACGCCCCGCCTGGCGGCTGGCGAGGTGCTGGAGGCGGGATCTGCTTGACGGGCAGTTGGACGACCGACATTGCTAAGCCTTCGGCAGAGGTGCCCGCCAGACCAGTTCGGTGCCGCCTTCCGGGCGGGTGCGGGCGGTGAAGGTGCCGCCAAGGGCAGCGGCGCGGTCGGCGAGGTTGGCGAGGCCGCTGCGGCGGCCGCCTTCAAGGAGGCCGATGCCGTCGTCGGCGACGGTGAGGGTCAGGTCCGTGTCGGCGGTGACCGAGGCCTCGACGGAGGTGGCCTTCGCGTGGCGGGCGGCGTTGGCGAGGGACTCCTCCAGGACGGCGACGGCCGCGTCTGCGATTTCGGCGGGGACGGTGACGTCGAGCAGGCCGGCCATCCGGAGGGCCGGGGTGAAGCCCAGGGCGCGGGCGGCGCGTTCGACCACCTCGACGAGCCGGGTGCGCAGGCCCACGGCCGCCGGGCCGGTCTCGCGCAGGCGCAGGCCGAAGATGGTGGCGCGGATCGTCTTCGCCGTCTCGTCCAGGTCGTCGATCGCCCGTAGGACGCGGTCGGTCGCCTCGGGGTGCTCGATGAAGCGGGTGGCGCCCTGGAGGGTCATCCCGGTGGCGAAGAGCCGCTGGACGGCCAGGTCGTGCAGGTCGCGGGCGATCCGGTCGCGCTCCTGGAGCAGGGCGATCTGCTCGGAGTCGCGGCGTCGTTCGGCGAGTTCCATCGCCACCGCCGCCTGGCCGGCGAAGCCCAGCAGGGGCCCGGACTCGCCCTCGTCGAACAGCGGCGCGCCAGCTGCCCGGGCGAGCATCAGCACGCCGCGCACGCCGCGTTCGGCGGTGCCGATCGGGACCGCCACGGCCGGGCCCAGGCCCTCCCAGCGTGGCGGTCCGGAGGTGATCCTCGGGTCCTTCTGGACATCGGGACTCACCACCAGGCCGCCGGTGCGGACGGCGGCGCCGACGAAGGAGCCCTCCACGGGCAACACCAGGCCGCGGTGCTGCTCCTCGCCGAGTCCGACGGCGATCCGGACTTCCAGGTCGCCGGTGTCCGGCACTGGCAGGCTGACGACGGCGAGGTCCGCGCCGACGATCTCGGTGGCCCGGGCGAGCAGCAGGTCCAGCACCTCCTGCTCCGCGCTTCCCGAGAGCAGGCTGCTGGTGACCTCGGCGCTCGCCTCCAGCCACCGCTCCCGCTGGCGGGCCCGGGCGTAGAGGCGGGCGTTGTCGATCGCGACCCCGGCGGCGACGGCGAGGGTGGCGAGCACCGACTCGTCCTCGGCGTCGAAGTCGCCGCCGCCGCGCTTCTCGGTCAGGTAGAGGTTGCCGAACACCTTGTCCCGGATGCGGATGGGGACCCCGAGAAAACTCCCCATCGGCGGGTGGTTGGCCGGGAACCCGTAGGAGGCGGGGTGGTCGGAGATCCGGGCGAGCCGCAGCGGCTCGGGATGGCGGATCAGCTCCCCGAGGATGCCGTGCCCGGACGGCAGGGCGCCGATCCGCTCGACCTGCTCGTCCGTGACGCCGACCGGGATGAACTGGGACAGCCGCTGGTCCTCGCCGATCACGCCCAGGGCGCCGTACTGGGCATCCACGAGGGTGACCGCGGCCTCCACGATGTGCTTCAGCGCCTGGGCCAGCTCCAGGTCGCGGCCGACCGCCAGCACCGCCTCCAGCAGGCTGTGGACCCGGTCGCGGGTGCCCCGGGCCGCGTCCAGCCGGGCCTGGAGCTCGTCCAGCAATTCGTCCAGCCGTAGCTTCGGCACGGGGGCGGGACTCTCCGATGCGCTGCCCAAGGAATCCTCCGTGGTCCGCCCGACGCCACTGACCAGCGTAGGTGCGGACGGCCCGCCGCGCCGGGCGCGAGGGGGCCCACCGGCCCAGCGGGAGGACCCCATCGGGCCCCTGGCAGCGGCCACGGACCCGCTGGAGGCCGGAAGAGCGGAACCGCCGGCTCCGCCATCCGAGAGGAACGAACGCACCATGAAGGCGCTCACCTACCACGGACCCGGCCGCCGCACCTGGGGCGATATCCCCGATCCGGCTGGGCGCGACCCGGAGGACGCCGTCGTCCCGGTGGACGCGGTGACCATCTGCGGCACCGACCTGCACATCCTCAAGGGCGACGTCCCCGAGGTCGCCGAGGGCCGCATCCTCACCATCGCACCGGCCCTTATTCGCTACCGCTGACTCGCCACAGGAGGTGACTCCTGAGCACGGAGCCGTTGCAGCCGGAGCGCCTCCATGGTCAACGGTGGGGGTAGACGAGGATACTCTCGCCGCCGGCCGTCGAGGTGCCAAAGACGGCGACACCGGCCCCGGTCAGACTGGGCACCAGGGTGCCGTCCGGCAGGGGCGCGGCCTGGTCGGAGGCCAGCACAACGCTGGTGGGCAGGCCATCCTGCGAGCCGGCGCCGGCCTGGCCGTAGGCCGTGCCGTCCGGGTCGACGGCGGTCACCGTGACCTGCTTGCGGGCGGCGGTCGCCGCGAAGCAGTGACCCTGCTTCGCCTGGAGGTCGAACACGGCGAGGTCGGCGATCAGGTAGCGGCCGTCCGCCGAGAACGTGGGCTCGACGGTATGACTGCCGTTCTTCTTGCAGGCCGTGCTGGCCAGCACCTGGCCGGTCCGGCCGTCGTGGACGGCCCAGAGGACGTCGTCCCCGCCGTCGGTCGGCCACGCCGCGACCACCTGGCCGCCGGGCGTGCCGTAAGCCGTGACGTTCCCGGAGCCCACGTTGGCCTGCGCCCCGGCGGGGACCGCGTTGCCACTGAACCACCCGTTCGACCAGAACGCCCGGAAGCCCTGGACCAGCGGACCGACGGGCGTCTGGCCGACGATCTCGGCGTTGAGGCCGCAGTCGCCGACGAGCATCGGGCAGGACGCCGGCGGCTTCAGCACCGGGCTCTGAGCGCCGTAGGTGGTGACCTCACCCGTCGTCACGTCAGTGGTGGCGGCTGCCTGGTGCTGCTGGACCAGGACGGTCCCGCCGTCCAGCAGCGCGCTGTAGCCGTTGGTGGCGAGACCGGGGACGGTGATCTCCCGCAGCGGCGCGACCTGGTCGCCGGATGACGCCACGTCGTACACGTCGAGCCTGGTCACCGGGCTGCCGTTGTTCACGCCGTCGCCGCCGTCGACGCCGGTGCTGGCGAGGATCGCGTACTCCTTGCCATCCTTGTGGGTGACCAGGACGCGGGTGTCGGTCTGCACGGACCCGCCCGACTGCCCGCTGGGCTTCGGCACGGCGACCGGCTTGCTGCTCCACCGGACCGCACCGGACTTGGCGTCGCGGGCGACGATCCGCGAGCTCGCGCCGTCGGCGGCGTTCCAGCGCAGCAGGACCAGCTTGCTGTCGGCGGTGATCGCGGGGTAGGCCAGCTCGCCACCGTCGCCGGGCTTGGAGACCGACCAGCCCTTGGTGTTGTCGAAGGCGGCGGGAACGGGCTTGCTCGGCACGGCCGACGCAGTCGGCGAGGCGGCGGTCTTGTTCGAGGTGGCACTGGCCGACTTCGCATCGGAGCCACCGCCCGAGGATCCGCCGCAGCCCGTGAGCGAGAGGGCGACGACTCCGGCGGCGACGGACAGGCCGGTCTTGGTCAGGTGCTTCACTGCGGTACTGCTCCCCCGTGTGCTGGTGACGTTTCGTCAGAGCCTATCGCCCGCGGACTGTCAGGAGTCCGCTCCGCCCTGCCCCTTGAGCGGCAACTTCAACGCCAGCGCGAAGCCGCGGTCGTCCAGCGTGCCCGGGCCGCCACCGCGCCCCGCGGAGGCTGTGAGCACGTCGGCGAGGTCCAGCCGCCTCACTCGCCGAATCACCCGCCCCATGGCCAGAACCTCCGGAGTCGACGGCGAGGTGCTGGTCTGGACGCCGCCGCAGTACGACGACCCCGCGTACAAGGACAAGACCTTCCCGGTGGTCGAACTGCTCGCCGGGTTCCGCGGATCCTCCAGCGCCTGGTTCGGCGATGCCATGGAAGCGACCAAGCAGCTGGAACCACTGGTGAAGTCCGGTCAGGTGACCCCGTTCATCCTGGTCGCACCACGCGTCACCCTCCTCGGGAAGACCGACACCGGGTGCGCCGACGTCCCCGCCAAGGTCAACGCCGAGACCTGGCCCTCGCGGGACGTCCCGCAGATGATCGTGGACAACTTCCGGGCCGACACCACCCCGGACCGCTGGGCCCTGGAAGCCGCTGGTCATGCCGACCTTCAAGTGGCTGACGGGGATCATCCTGCCCCGCTGACCCCGGCGCATCGACCCCGGCCCACGTACCGGGCCAGCTGCCCGGCCAGGACCTCGTTGGTCGACTGGGAGGTGTCGTCGTCCCAGGTGAGGATGGAGCTCTCCGGGATCCCTTGCCGGATGAGGTGGTTGCGCAGGTTACCCAACACTCCGGAGTCCGCGTTGCGACCGTGGATGAGGATGACGGGGATGGTGACGGCCTGCTCGGCCGTCCAAGCGCGGCGCTCGTCGGCCCGGGGGCGGGGGGATGACGATGGGCTGGGCCGCGTTGTGGAGCAGTCGGTGGCGGCGCACGGCGTCGTCCGGGGCGCTGGAGAGCGTGGCAGCACGTGATAGACGGTCTGGCGCTCGCGTTTGGCGTCCAGCTCGCGGCGGGCCCAGGCGGCGATGTGGTCGTGGGACAGCTCGTCCAGGCGTATGAGGCCGAGCGCAGGGGTCAGGTCCTTCTCGACGTAGACCCGATAGTGGGAGACGGTGGTGACCTTGAGGACCATCTCCTTGCCGCGCAGCCATTCCAGCAGGTAGTTGGCGACGGTCTGGTTCGGATCGGCATCGAACCCGAGCTCACGCCCCTCCAGGAAGCGCCGCAAGGCCTTGCCGGCCATCTCCTCGTCGTCGAAGCCGCCACGTCGTACGGTACGTCGACCTTCGAGCGAGGGGAGATCGACTGCGAACGTCCATGTCCCGTGCCTCGCGTCCATGAGACCAGGGCACTTCGCCCCGAGCTGACGCCGACTCTCGTCCCGGCACCCGCACCGACGGTAGATCCGGCCGCGACGCGCTGAGCTCCGCATTGTCTCGCCCCCTGTGGAGTTCCTCTTGATCAGCGGGGGAGCCTGCCGACGGAGAGCAACGGGCGGACGTTGAGACCACAATGCGATCACCATGCTGTCCATGCCGCCTGTGATCTGCACCTTCGTGGTGAGAGTGCGCAGCGGGAGCTCTCCGCGTTCGTCAGTGCGAGCAGAGCCCGCAGCAGGGCTGTGGCGTGCTTGCCGTTCATGCGAACCTTGGGGAGGGACGGCACGGCTATCGGGACGGCCGTCCCGGTCGGGCTGAGCGACGCCGGACTGATCAGCGTACCCAGGTCGAACGAACTGATCGTCTTGGACGCCGTCCTGGCGGGCATCGGCACGGTCTCCGTGCTCGGGTTCGGTACGGGGGCGTGCTGTGCCGCCACCAGCTGGATCGGCGGGCCGAGCGGAGCTGGGAGTCCGCTTGGGAGCAGGTGGAACCGAGATGGTCCGGGCGCCGGTGCTGAGCAGCCGTACCGCAGCCCGGGACCTGCCGGGGAACCCGTCCGGGTTCAGACGGTGTGCAGGCCCTGTGCGGCGAAGATCGCCCGGGCTCGGGCGATCTGGTCCGGCGTGGGCACCGGGGTCTCGGCGAGGGGGAAGTCGAGCCCGAGGGCGCGCCACTTGGCGGCGCCGAGTTTGTGGAAGGGCAGGACGTCGACCCGGGTGACGTTGCCGAGCGAGGCGGCGAAGGCGGCGACGCCCTCGATGTTCGGGGCGGGGTCGGTCAGGTGCGGCACGAGGACGAACCGCAGCCAGACCTCCCTGCCCAGGTCGGCCAGGCGGCGTGCGAAGTCGAGCGTGGGGCCGAGCCGCTGTCCGGTCAGGTGCCGGTAGAGGGCGCGGTCCCAGGACTTGATGTCGAGCAGGACGAGGTCGGTGTCGGCGAGCAGCGTGTCGTCGGCGCGGGCGCCGAGGAAGCCGGAGGTGTCCAATGCGGTGTGCAGGCCGAGTTCGTGCTTGAACCGGTGCAGCAGTTCGCCGGTGAGGGCGGGTTGGAGGAGCGGCTCACCGCCGCTGACGGTGGCGCCGCCGCCGGAGGCGCGGATGAATTCGGTGTACTTGGCGGCCTCGCGCACGATCTCCTCGGCCGAGCAGGGGCGGCCGTGGTGCATGGAGCGGGTGTCGGGGTTGTGGCAGTACAGGCAGCGCAGCGGGCAGCCGGCGAGGAAGGTGACGAAGCGAGTGCCGGGACCGTCGACACCCGTGGACAGGTCCCAGGAGTGCAGCATGCCGGTGACCGGTTGCGGGGCGGCCGTGGCCATGGAGGTGTGCTCCTTCTGCGGGGCGGCGCGGTGCCGGCGCCGGTGGTCGGGGTGGCGCCGGCACGGGAGGGGAGGGGGGTGGGGGATGGGTGGGGGGGGGGCGGGGGAGGGGGGGGGGTTTTTTTGGGGGGGGGGGGCGGGGGGTGGGGGTGGGTGTTGGGGGCGCCCCCGACCCCGCGAGCGGGTGGCGGGGACTACAGCACGTCGTGGAAGGTGCGGCCGATCACGTCGAGCTGCTGTTCGCGGGTGAGCCGGAGGAAGTTGACCGCGTAGCCGCTGACCCGGATGGTGAGCTGCGGGTACTTCTCCGGGTGGGCCATGGCATCCAGGAGGGTGTCCCGATTGAGGACGTTGACGTTCATGTGGAAGCCGTGGCAGGTGGTGTAGCCGTCCAGCACACCGACCAGGTTGCGCACCCGTTCCTCGGGGGTGCGGCCGAGCGCGTCCGGGGTGACGGTGTTGGTGAGCGAGATGCCGTCCTCGGCGTGGTCGTACGGCAGTTTGGCGACGGACAGCGCGCTCGCCACGTAGCCGTGGGCGTCACGTCCGTTCATCGGGTTGGCGCCGGGCGAGAACGGTTCGCCCGCTCGCCGTCCGTCCGGGGTGTTGCCGGTCTTCTTGCCGTAGACGACGTTGGAGGTGATGGTCAGCACGGACTGGGTGTGTTCGGCGCCCCGGTAGGTGGGGTGCTTGCGGACCTTCGCCATGAAGTCCTCGACCAGCCGGACCGCGATCGCGTCCGCCCGGTCGTCGTTGTTGCCGTACGCCGGGTAGTCACCCTCGACCAGGTAGTCGGTGACCAGACCGGTCTCGTCCCGGACCGGGGTGACCTTGGCGTACTTGATCGCCGCCAACGAATCGGCAGCGACCGCCAGCCCGGCGATGCCGCAGGCCATGGTGCGCCGGACGTCCCGGTCGTGCAGGGCCATCTCGATCCGCTCGTAGGCGTACTTGTCGTGCATGTAGTGGATGACGTTGAGCGCGTGGACGTACGTCCCGGCGAGCCAGTCCAACTGCTCGTCGAAGCGAGCCGTCACCTCGTCGTAGTCGAGGGCGTCCCCGCCGACGGGGGTGGTGGCCGGGCCGACCTGGGCGCCGGACCGCTCGTCCCGCCCGCCGTTGATCGCGTAGAGAAGGGTCTTGGCGAGGTTGACCCGGGCGCCGAAGAACTGCATCTGCTTGCCGACCTCCATGGCGGAGACGCAGCAGGCGATCGCGGTGTCGTCGCCGAAGCGCGGGCGCATCAGCTCGTCCGACTCGTACTGGATCGAGGAGGTGTCGATGGACACGCGGGCGCAGAACTCCTTGAATCCCCTGGGGAGTTGCGGCGACCAGAAGACCGTCATGTTCGGTTCGGGGGCCGGGCCCAGGTTGTAGAGGGTCTGCAGGTAGCGGAAGGAGGTCCGGGTGACGAGGGTGCGGCCGTCTGTGCCCATGCCGCCGATCGACTCGGTGACCCAGGTCGGGTCCCCGGAGAACAGCTCGTCGTACTCGGGGGTGCGCAGGAAGCGGACGATCCGCAGCTTGATGACGAAGTCGTCGATCAGCTCCTGAGCCTGCTGTTCGTCCAGGAGCCCTGCCGCCAGGTCGCGTTGGAGGTAGATGTCGAGGAACGTCGAGGTGCGGCCGAGCGACATCGCCGCGCCGTTCTGCTCCTTGACTGCCGCCAGGTAGGCGAAGTAGAGCCACTGGACCGCCTCGCGGGCGGTGGCGGCCGGGCCCGACACGTCGCACCCGTAGGCCGAGGCCATCTCCTTGAGTTCCTCCAACGCCCGGATCTGCTCGGCGAGTTCCTCGCGCTGCCGGATGGTCTCCTCGAGCCGTGCCGGGTCGCTGGGCGCTGCGTCGAGCTCGGCCTTCTCGGCCCGTTTGGCCGCGATCAGCCGGTCCACGCCGTAGAGCGGGACGCGGCGGTAGTCGCCGATGATCCGGCCGCGGCCGTAGGCGTCCGGAAGCCCGGTGATGACGCCGGCCTTGCGGGCCGCGAGGATCTCGGGCGTGTAGGCGTCGAACACGCCGTCGTTGTGGGTCTTGCGGTACCGGGTGAAGACCTTCTCCAGCTCCGGATCGACCGGGTAGCCGTAGGTCCGCAGTGCGCCCGCCACCATTCGCCAGCCGCCGTACGGCATGATCGCCCGCTTCAGCGGGGCATCGGTCTGCAGGCCGACGATCAGCTCCTTCTCCAGGTCGATGTATCCGGGAGCGTGCGCGGTGATGCCGGCCGGGACATCGTGTGCGACGTCGTACACGCCCTTGGCGCGTTCCTCGGGGAAGCGGTCGGTGATCTGCCGCCACACGTCGGTCGTCCGCTCGGTGGGGCCGGTGAGGAAGCCGGCGTCGCCCTCGTACGGGGTGTAGTTGCGCTGGATGAAGTCGCGAACGTCGACGGTGTCCCGCCAGGATCCTCCCACGAAGCCGTCCCAGGCGACGGTGGTCCGCTCGTGCTGCGAGGCGGTCATCTCGGTGTCCTCTCTCAGGCCTGGTCGCCGTAGTAGGCCTGGCGCATCAGCTGCTGCATGTCGGCGAGCATCGGCATCCGGGGGTTGGCGGGGGCGCACTGGTCCTCGTAGGCGTTCATGGCCTGCTGGGGGAGGGCCGCCAGGAATGCGGCCTCGTCGACGCCGGCCGCCTTGAAGGAGCGCGGGATGCCCGCCCTGTCACGCAGGTCCTCTACTGCCGCCGCGAGGGACTCGACGCCCTGGTCGGGGGTGACGGCTGGCAGGCCGAGCATCCGGGCGATGGCCTGGTAACGCTCGGGGGCGGTGTAGCTCCGGTACTTGGGCCAGCCGGTGACCTTTGCGGGGGCGGAGCCGTTCCAGCGGATCACGTGCGGCAGCAGCAGGGCGTTGGTGCGGCCGTGGGCGATGTGGAAGGTCGCGCCGAGGGTGTGGGCCATGGCGTGTACGGCGCCGAGGAAGGCGGAGCCGAAGGCCATCCCGGCGATCGTGCCGGCGTTGTGCATCCGCTCGCGGGCGAAGGGGTCGTCCGGGCCGTTCAGTACCGCGCGCTCCAGGTTGTCGAAGATCAGCCGGATGCCCTGGAGCGCGAGTCCGTCGGTGAAGTCGTTGGCGTAGACGGACACGTAGGTCTCGATGCAGTGGGTGAGCGCGTCGAAGCCGGTGTCCGCGGTCACGTGCTTCGGCAGGCCTGTGGTCAGCGTCGGGTCGACGATGGCCACGCTCGGGGTGAGCGCGTAGTCCGCGAGCGGGTACTTCTGACCGGTGGCGGTGTCGGTGATCACCGCGAAGGGGGTGACCTCGCTCCCGGTGCCCGAGGTGGTCGGGACGCACACCAGCTTCGCCTTCTCACCGAGGTCGGGGAAGGTGAAGGCGCGCTTGCGGATGTCGAAGAACTTCTCCTTCAGGTCCGCGAACTCGACCTCCGGGTGCTCGTACATCAGCCACATCACCTTGGCCGCGTCCATCGGTGAGCCGCCGCCCAGCGCGACGATGGTGTCCGGCTCGAACTCGCGCATCAGGGTGGCGCCCTTGCGTACGGTGTCGATGCTCGGGTTGGGCTCGACGTCGTCGACCACCCGCACCTCGACCGGGTCGCGGCGGCGGTCGAGCACGCCCCGGATCCGCTCCAGATGGCCGATGTCCACCATGGTTCGGTCGGTCACGATGACGATGCGGTGCGCGCGGGGCATGCTCGTCAGGTACTTGATCGAGTTGCGTTCGAAGTAGATCTTCGGCGGGACCTTGAACCACTGCATGTTGGTGTTGCGTCGCCCGATCCGCTTGATGTTGACGAGGTTCAGCGCCGAGATGTTCCCGGAGACCGAGTTGTGTCCGTAGCTGCCGCAGCCCAGGGTCAGCGAGGGCGTGAAGGCGTTGTAGACGTCGCCGATGCCGCCCTGCGAGCTGGGCGCGTTCCAGATGATCCGGCAGGCTTTTACCGCGTGCCCGAACTCCTCGACGAACGCCGCGTCCTCGGTGTGCACCGCCGCCGAGTGCCCGAGGCCGTTGAACTCCACCATGGCGGCGGCCAGTTCGACGCCTTCCGTGCGGGAGCGGGCGGTGAGTACGGCCAGGACCGGGCAGAGCTTCTCCCGGGTCAGCGGCTCCTCGGGCCCGACCCGCTCGCAGTCGACGAGGATCACCGAGGTCTGCGCCGGCACCTCGAAGCCCGCCGCCTCCGCGACCTGCGCCGCCGAGCGGCCCACCACCTCGGCGTTCAGTCGGTCGCCGGCGCACGCCGTACCGTCCCCGGCCCCGAACAGGTACCGCTCCAGCAGCACCTTCTCGTCGGCGCTCGCGTGGTGCGCCTTCAGCTTTCGGAACTCGGCGAGCGCCGCCTCCCGGATCTCCGCGTCCAGCACGACGGCCTGCTCGGAGGCGCAGATCATGCCGTTGTCGAAGGACTTCGACAGCACGATGTCGTTCACCGCCCGCTTCAGGTCCGCGCTCCTCTCCACGTACGCGGGGACGTTGCCCGCGCCGACGCCCAGGGCCGGCTTGCCGCAGGAGTACGCGGCCCGCACCATCGCGTTGCCGCCGGTGGCCAGGATGGTGGCGACGTCCGGATGGTTCATCAGGGCGTGGGTGGTGGCCATCGAGGGTTCCGCGATCCACTGGATGCAGTGCGCCGGGGCGCCGGCCGCCACCGCCGCGTCCCGGACGATCCGGGCCGCCTCGGCCGAGCAGCGTTGGGCCGACGGGTGGAAGGCGAACACGATCGGGTTGCGGGTTTTGAGCGCGAGCAGGCACTTGAAGATCGTGGTGGAGGTCGGGTTGGTCACCGGGGTGATGCCGGCGACCACCCCCACCGGCTCGGCGATCTCCACGATGCCGTCGATCTCGTCGCGGTTCACCACCCCGACCGTCCTGGTCCGGGCCATCACGTGGGTGACGTTCTCGCAGGCGAAGACGTTCTTCACCGCCTTGTCCTCGAAGACCCCGCGCCCGGTCTCCTCCACGGCCAGCACTGCGAGCCCGGTGTGCTCGGCCAACGCTGCCAGCGAGGCCTTCTTGACGATGTGATCGACCTGTTCCTGGGTGAACGAGGCGTACGCGGCCAGCGCTTCGAGTGCGTTCCGCACCAGCCGGTCGACGGCGGTGGGCGGCTGGGGCGTGAGGCTGGGAAGGCTGTTGCTCGCGGGAGTCGCCTTCGGCTCGTGTTGCGGGCGACGTGCCATGGTGGACTACCTCTCCGGATCATCGTCCGAGCTCAGGGCGCCGGGCGGGTGCCGTGCGCCTTCTCCTCAAGGCTTCCTCGTACGGCGCGCCGGGGGATCCGACCAATGGGACCCGCTTTCGGCCGAAGGTCCCGGGCCCGGCGCGCGGTTGGTCCCGCGGCCGGGACCCGGTGGACGGTTCAGTCGTGCGGTACGACGGCGACCGGGCTATGGACGTGGTGGAGCACCGACTGGGCCACCGCCCCCAAGCGGGGTCCGGCCATCGGATGCTTGGGAGCCCGTCGGCCGAGGACGACCAGCGAGGCGGTGCGGGAGGCCTCCACGAGCATCCTGCTCGCGCTCCAGGCGCACACCTCTGCCTCGGTACGGACCTTGGGGAACTTGTCCTGCCAGCGTGTCAGGGCGTCCTGCAGTCGCACCTGTTCGGCGGCCGCCAGGGACTCCCTGATCTCCCGCTGGTCCACCGGCGCCGCCGTCGCGTACGGGCCGCGGAAGGTGTCCCGGCTCTCCATCACCCGTAGGGCGGCGCCGGTGCCGGCCGCGTGCTGGAAGGCGAAGGCGAGCACCGCGTCGCACGGCCGGTCGCCCTCGACGCCCACGACGACGGGTCCGGGCGCCGCGGCCGGTCCGTCCGTCCCGGTTCCTCCGTCCGAGTCGGCGCGGACCAGCACCACCGGGCAGGCTGCGCGGGCGGTGGCGCGCAACCCGACCGAACCGACCAGGAGGTCGGCGAAGCCGCCCAGGCCGCGCGAACCCAGCACCAGCATCGTGGCCCGCCGGGCGGTGGCGGCCAGCGCGTGGGCCGGGTTCCCGGGGATGATCTCGCAGGAGACCGCCAGGTCGGGCAACTCGGCCGTGATCCGGTCCCGAATCTCGGCCACCGGGCCCGGCAGCGCGCTGCCGCCGCCGAGGTCGGGGTCGAGCGCGTCCACCTCGCCGCCGGCGACATGGACCATCCGCAGCGCGAGCCCGTTCCGGCGGGCCTCAAGGGCAGCCCACTCGACCGCCGCCGCACTCTGTGCCGAGCCGTCGATCCCCACCACCACACTGTGCGACATCTCTGTGACCTCCCTGGTCGGCGGAGGACCGCGACACCTGTAGGCGCGGTCCCGTCCGGCGACCAGACTCCCGCCGTGCCGGCGGTCGGCCACAGGGGCCGAGCAGCCCCACCCCGGTACCGAAGGTCCCGGAATCCGGTGGCCGTCTGCGAGAATCGGCCGCGACTTCGGCGAGGAGGAGGGGCCCGTGAGCGGCGAGACGGTGCGGTCACGGATGCCGCAACTGCGGTTGGACGAGCTGTTGGAGGAGCTTCAGGCGCGGATCGACGCGGCCCGGGGCACCCGGGACCGGGTGCACAGCCTGCTGGAGGCGGTGCTGTCGGTCGGCCGGGAGCTGGATCTGACGCAGGTGCTGCGCAGGATCGTGGAGGCGGCGGCGGTCCTGGTGGACGCCCGCTACGCGGCGCTCGGGGTGATCGGGCCGGACGGGGAGACGCTGTCGCAGTTCCTCACGGTGGGCCTGTCGGAGGAGGAGATAGCCCGGATCGGCCCGTACCCGACAGGGCGGGGCCTGCTGGGCGAGCTGATCCGCCACCCGGCGCCGCTGCGGCTGGAAGACCTGTCCGCGCACCCCTCGTCGTTCGGGTGCCCGGCGCACCACCCCGTGATGCGGACCTTCCTGGGCGTGCCGGTGCGCGTGCGCGAGGAGGTCTTCGGCAACCTCTATCTGACCGACAAGCAGGGCGGCGAGCAGTTCGATGCCGATGACGAGGCGGTGATCTCCACGCTGGCCGTGGCCGCCGGGGTGGCAATCGACAACGCCCGGCTGTACGAGGAGGCCCAGCGCCAGCAGCGCTGGCTGAGCGCGAGCGCGGAGATCACCCGCGCCCTGCTGTCCGGGGGGTCGCGATCGGAGGTGCTGGAGCTGATCGCGCAGCGGGCGCGGGAGATCACCGGTGCCGACCTGGCCGACGTGTCCGTGCCGGTGGTCGGGACGGAGACGGTGCGGGTGGAGCTGGCGCTGGGCGGGGAGACGGGCGCCCGGGCGGGATCGGTGGTGCCGCTGGAGGGGTCGCTGTCGGGTGAGGCCTGTGCCTCGGGGGTGCCGGTGACCACGGCGGACCTGGCAGGCGATCCGCGGCTGTCCGCGGGACCGAGTCGGTTCGACGGGCTCGGGCCGGCGGTCGCGGTGCCGCTGGGCCGGGCCGAGGGGCAGATCGACGGTGTGCTGCTGCTGGCGAGGGAGGCCGGCGCGTCCGAGTTCACCGACCGGGAGATCGGCCCGTTGCTGGGCTTCGCCGACCAGGCCGCGCTGGCGCTGGAGCTGGCGGCGCGCCGCCGGGACGTCGAACAGCTGGCGATGCTGGAGGACCGGGACCGGATCGCCCGGGACCTGCACGACCTGGCCATCCAGCGGCTGTTCGCCACGGGGATGACGCTGCAGAGCGCGGCCCGGGTCATCGACCATCCCGGCGCCTCGGACCGGGTGCTGCGTGCGGTGGGGGACCTGGACGAGACCATCAAGATCATCAGGTCGACGATCTTCGGCCTGCGGGCGCGGGAGGAGAAGGGCGGCCAGGGCCTGCGGTCGCGCGTGGTGCGGGTGGCCGAGGAGGCGCAGGCCGCGCTGGGCTTCCCGCCCAGGCTGAGCATGGAGGGCCTGCTCGACACGGACGTGCCCACGGAGGTGGCCGACCATGTGGTGGCGGTCCTGGGAGAGGCGCTGAGCAACGCGGCCCGGCACGCGCGGGCCGGGCGGGTGGAGGTGGTGCTGCAGGCGACCGGGTCGCGGGTGGTGCTCACGGTGCAGGACGACGGGGTGGGCATCCCGGAACAGGGGCGGCGCAGCGGGCTGCGCAACCTCGCGGAGCGGGCCGAGACCCTGGGGGGCGTTTTCGAGCTGGCCTCTCCGGAGACCGGCGGCACCAGGCTGTCCTGGTCGGTGCCGCTGGAACACTGACCCGGCCTCTCGGCACCGCGTTCGTCGTGCCGTCCGCCGGCTGGAGGTGGTGATCCGGTCAGCGTTGGACCAGGCGGGTCGGCGGGAACAGGCGGCCGCTCACCAGCTCGGGAAGGATGCGGACGGTGACCGTGTCGGTCGGACCGGTTGCCGTCCGGTCGGGTGTGACCTCGACGCGGCCGAGGACGGTCACGCTCCAGCCGGTGCCGTCTGCCGCGTCGAGCTCCCCGGCTTCGAAGGCCACCAGCGCGCCGGAGACCGCTCGGACCAGCTCGGAACCGGCGATGGCGCTCAGCAGCACGCTGCCGTCGGCGCCGATCCTGTACTGGGTGGGTTGAACGGCGGGCAGGGCACCGAGGGTGTAGACGACCCGGCCGACCGAGAGGCCGGCGAGGAGCCGTCGGCACTCTCGCCCGTCCAGCGGCGTGGTGTCAGGTGTCATGGCATCGATGGTGTCGCCGCATCGGGCGCCGGGGGAGGGGTCGTTGGTCCCCGGCGAGGATGCCGACCGGACCTGGTCGGTGGGGCCGGTGTCCCGGGCGGCCGGTTCAGCGGCCGGGCCGGCCGGTCGGCTTCCCGTGGGTGGCCAGGGTCTGGGTGGCGATCAGGGCGGCCTGGACGCGCCGTTCCACGCCGAGTTTGGCCAGCAGGCGGGAGATGTGGTTCTTGACGGTCTTCTCGGCGAGGTAGAGCCGCTGGCCGATCTGGCGGTTGGTGAGTCCCTCGCCGACCAGGGCGAGGACTTCCCGCTCGCGTTCGGTGAGCTGGGGCAGGTCGGAGCTCTGTTCGGTGACGGCGTCGCCGCGCAGGCGGGCCATCAGCCGGGTGGCGGCGCCGGGGTCGAGCATCGACTGGCCGGAGGCGACCGTGCGCACGGCGGGGACCAGGTCGGTGCCGCTGATCTGTTTGAGGACGTAGCCGGCGGCCCCGGCCATGATGGCGTCCAGGAGTGCCTCCTCGTCGTCGAACGAGGTGAGGATCAGGCAGACCAGTCCGGGCATGCGGGAGCGCAGTTCGCGGCAGACCGTCACGCCGTCGCCGTCCGGCAGCCGCATGTCGAGGATGGCGACGTCGGGTCGGAGCGCGGGGACCCGGGCGAGGGCCTGCTCGACAGTGGCGGCCTCGCCGATCACCTGGAGGTCCGGCTCGGCCTCCAGCAGGTCGTGCACGCCCCGGCGGACCACCTCGTGGTCGTCCAGCAGGAACACCGTCACTGAGCCGCTCGTCCCGGCCGCCGGACTCTCCGTCATCACCGCTCCAACCCCGTGGGCCCGCCCTGGTGGCAGGCCGCGTGAAACCTCCACGAAGTCTGGCGTGACCGGGGGCGGTTTCGATAGGGCCGTCCGGCCCTACCTCGGCCGGGACGCCGGGGCGGCCGGGGACAAGGCGGGCGAAGCGAGGAGCGCGGGATCCGGTACGTCACACCGGTCCGGGGTCTCCGCGTCGGGAAGCAGCCGCACCACCGGCTCCCGGCCGAAGTGCACTGCGGCGGCGCGGGGGTTGAAGAGCGCCGCGCCGACCGAGACGTGCAGCGCCCTGGCATCGGGATCGGTCCGGGGCAAACCGTGGACCGGGGCGGAGTACACCTCGAACGCCGGGGTGTCCTCGTCGAAGCGGAAACGCCACGGCTGGGTGTTGTGGATGGACGGTGCGGCGCACGCGGCGGCGACGACGGCCCGTGCGATGTCACCGGTGGTGTCGGGTTGGTCGGGCGCGGTCTTCCTTTCGGGGGCACCGGCTTGGGGAGGGGGAACCGTGCTGTCGTGTCCGGTCAGCCGTGATGGTCGCCGCGCGGTTCACGGCCGCTCCACACGGGCTCCGACCGGGCCCAGGACCGCGTCCACGCCAGGTCGGCCCGACGGTCGAGGGCGCTCAGCCTCGCGCAGAGCCCCGCGGAGGCGAGAACGCTGAGCAGACCGAAGAGGAACAGGCCGAGGCACACGGCGTCGGCCACGAGGTCGGCGGTGCTCGGGGGTGCGGCGGTCGGGCGGCCGTTCTGGTCGACCCAGATCCCGACGGTGGCGCCGGGCCCAGTGGTCCGGGGGACGTCGATGCTGCCGGTGTTGCGCTGGTCGCCGGGGTAGGTCCAGGCCGCGTCGGCGCGATAGACGGCCTTCCCTCCGACGACGGTGGATTCCGCCTTCCGGATGGAGCCCTGCACCAGGGCGTCGACGCGGTGCAGGCGGGCGGCCGTGGCCTCGGCCTGTCGCTGGCCGTCCGCGAGATGGGTGACGGCGGCCCCGGTGCCGAGGAGTGCCGCGAGCGCGATCCCGAGGGCGGTGAGCACCACCGCCCGGCTCCGGGCCCGGTCGAGGGCACGGCCGAGCGGATTGCGCTCCAGGCCGAGAGCCCGGCGCAGGTGGCCGCACGGCGGTGCGGGCGGGCCGGCGGGCCGGGCGGGGCGGTGGGTGCTGGACACGGTCGTGCTCCTTGTCGCTGCTCGGGTGGGCGATGGCGAGGGGTGCGCACGGCTCACGGGCGGGGGACCACGACGACCGGGGCCGCGCAGTGGTGCAGAACGGCGTGGGCCACCGGGCCGAGGCGCGGCCCCAGGCGGTGACGGGTTTCCCGCCGGCCGACGACGACGAGGTCGGCATGGGTGGACGCCTCCAGCAGGGCCCGGGCTCCGCCGCCGAGGCGGATGTCTTCGACGATGTCGACACCGGGGTGCTTCGCCCTCAGGCCGGTGAGGACCGGGGAGATCAGGGCCGTTTCGACGGCCTCCTGCTCCACCGGGTCCACCAGGGGCGGCATCAGGCCCCCGTAGGCCCAGGCGGGCACCAGGTCCCACCCGTGCACGACGCGCAGCCGGCAGCCGCGCAGCTTTGCCTCGGCGACGGCGAACTCGACGACGGCGTCGCCGGGTTCACGGCCGTCGAGACCGACCAGCACCTCCCGGGTCGCCTCGACGGCCGCGGGCCGCTCGGTGGGTGCCTGTCCGGAGCGGACCAGCACCGTCGGGATGGACGTGCCCGCTGCCACCGCGAGTCCCACCGAGCCGACCAGGAGGCCGGCGAACCCGCCGAGCC
Organism: Kitasatospora sp. NPDC056531; assembly: GCF_042794375.1. NCBI lineage: Bacteria > Bacillati > Actinomycetota > Actinomycetes > Kitasatosporales > Streptomycetaceae > Kitasatospora > Kitasatospora sp. NPDC056531. The sequence continues at coordinate 29,874 of NZ_JBHTTU010000059.1, forward strand.
CGCGGGACCCGAGCACCAGCAGCTCCTGCCCCTTCGCTGCGGCGATCAGCCCGTCGACCGGATCGTCCGAGATCACCGCGACCTCCACCGGCAGGTCCGGGTCGTCGTGCCGGATCCGGTCGCCGATCCCGCGAAGCGCGTCCAACGCCCTCGGCCGCAGGTCGCCGGGCCGCGGGACGTTCTCGTTCCCGGCGTCGAGCCACGGCCAGGCGTGCAGCAGCCGGAGCGCGCAGCCCCGGCGGCGGGCCTCCGCGGCCGCCCACAGGGCCGCGGCCTCGCTCTGCGGCGATCCGTCGATTCCGGTCAGGACACAGCGCGTCATGGTGGTTCCCCCTCGTGAGATCAAGGCATCGGGCCCGGACGGCCGCCGCCCGGCATGCCATCGAATCTCCCGCCCGGGCGCCGGGCGGGAGAAGGGACCGAAGGGACCGGCCGCTGGGCCGGTGGTCCCGGTCACGACAGCGGTGGTCCCGGTCGCGAGAGCGGCGGGCCGTGCGCCCGGGTGCGGTACCTCCTCGTGTCGACCGCGACGGGGCGGGGCCGGGCCCCGGTGGTCCCGGTCCGGGCCGGGACCACCGGGCGGGCGGACCGGGACCGCGGGCACGGGGGACAGGGACCGTCGGCCCCTGGGGCGGAGCCGCTCGGCGGACCGAGGATCTTCATCGGCGAGCGATGGGCAAGGCCCCCGCCCCGGACTTCCACTCTGACCGAGGAGCACCCTCATGTCCGCACCCGACCACTCGGATCGACGGGCCGCCGCAGCGGCCCCGGGGCAACGGAGAACCGACACGCGCTTCGGGCTGCCCGCCGCGACCGCGCTGGTCGTCGGCAGCATCATCGGGACGGGGGTGTTCGCCCTGCCGTCCGCGCTCGCGCCCTACGGGCCGATCGCCCTGGTGGCGTTCGTCGCCGTGACCGTCGGCGCCCTCGCACTGGCGGTGGTGTTCGGGCGGCTGTCCGAGCGGGTGCCGGGCAGCGGCGGCCCGTACGTCTACGCCCGGGAGGCGTTCGGCGAGTTCGCCGGGTTCCTGACCGCCTGGTCCTACTGGATCACCGCGTGGGCGGGCAACGCGGCCATCGCGGTGGCCTGGGTCGGCTACGTCGAGGTGTTCGTCAACAAGGGCCACCACACCTGGGCGTCGATCACGATCGCGCTGGCCGGGCTCTGGCTGCCCGCGGCCGTCAACCTGACGGGCGTGCGGAACATCGGCGCCTTCCAGGTGGTCACCACCGTCCTGAAGTTCCTGCCACTGGGCTTCATGGCGACCGCCGGACTGCTGTTCGTCAAGTCCGGTAACTTCGGGGCCTTCAACGCGAGCGGGGGGTCGGCCCTCGGCGCCGTCTCGGCGGCGGGCGCCATCGCCCTGTTCAGCTACATCGGCCTGGAGACCGCCTCGGTCGCCGCCGGCCGGGTCCGGGACCCGAAGCGCAACGTGCCCCGGGCGACCGTGTACGGCACGCTGGCCTGCGCGGCGATCTACCTGCTCGGCACCCTGGCCGTCTTCGGCACCGTCCCGCACGCCCAACTCACGGGCTCCACGGCACCGTTCACCGACGCGTTCAACACCATCGCCGGTGGCACCTGGGCCGGGAACCTGGTCGCCGCCGCCGCGATCGTCTCCGGCCTCGGCGCACTCAACGGCTGGACGCTGATCTGCGCCGAGATGCCGCTCGCCGCGGCCCGGGACGGACTGTTCCCCTCCGCCTTCGCCAAGGCCCGGGGACAGGGCCAGGTACCCGTCTTCGGCATCGTCTCGGCCACCCTGCTCGCCTCGCTGCTCACCGTGGTCAGCTACACCCAGTTCACCAAGGTCTTCACCGAGATCGTGCTGCTGAGCGTCCTGACCGCCGTCATCCCCTACCTGGTGTCCGCGGCCGCCCAGCTGCTCTGGCTGGTGCAGCACGGCCGCGCCGAGCTCGACCGGCGGCGCCTGGCCCGGGACGTCACCGTCACCGCCCTCGCCCTGGTGTTCTCCTACTGGTCGATCCAGGGCAGCGGCTACCAGACCGTCTACTACGGCTTGTTCACCATCCTGGTCGGCATCCCGGTCTACATCTGGCTCAAGCGGGAGCGGAGCGGGAACGGCACGGCCCCGGCGGCACCCTCCGGCCCCGGCACGGCCGACCCCGCGCTGCCGGCCCACACGTCCGCCCCCGCACCGGTGGCCCACCCCGCCCGCACGGCACACCCCGTCGGCCTGCCGACGATCATCCTCCGCGCGCTGCGCCCGCGGCACCAGCACTGAGAACAAGGAGCACCACCGATGAGCACCCTGCGTGTCGACTCCGAAGCCGGCCGCCTGCGCCAGGTCATCCTGCACCGCCCCGGTCTCGAACTCGCCCGGCTCACCCCCCGCAACGTCGACGATCTGCTGTTCGACGACATCCTGTGGGCCAAGCGCGCCCGCGAGGAGCACGACGCCTTCGCCCAGGTGCTGCGCGACCACGGCGTCCGCGTCCACCACTACGCCGACCTGCTCGGCGAGACCCTCGCCCTGCCGCCGGCCCGGGCCTGGCTGCTCGGACAGATCATCACCGAGGCCACCGTCGGGCCCGTCCTGGTCGACCCGGTCCGGGCACTGTGCGAGGACCTCGACGGCCCGACCCTCGCCGAGTACCTGATCGGCGGCGTCCTCAAGGACGACCTGCCGTTGAAGAGCCCGCACAGCCTGGTCTGGAGCGTCCTGGGGGAGCAGGACTTCGCCCTGCCGCCGCTTCCCAACCACCTCTTCCCGCGCGACAACTCCTGCTGGATCGGCCGGCGTTACAGCCTCAATCCGATGGCGAAGCCCGCCCGCCGCCGGGAGACCCTGCACACCGCGGCGATCTACCGCTTCCACCCGCTGTTCGCCGAGACCGCGCCCCCGCTGCTGGACGGCACCGTCCAGGCCCCGGGCACCACCCTGGAAGGCGGCGACGTCCATGTCCTCGCCGAGGGTGTCGTGATGGTCGGAATGGGTGAGCGCACCACCCCGCAGGCCGTGGAGACCCTCGCCCGGCAGCTGTTCCTGACCGGCACCGCGCACCGGCTGATCGCCGTCCGGCTGCCCGAGAGCCGCGCCTTCATGCACCTGGACACCGTCCTGACGATGATCGACCGGGACGCCTTCGTCGTGTACCCGGGCCTGGCCGACAGCCTGCGCTCCTGGACCCTGACACCTGCCCCCGAGCGCCCGGCCGGCTTCGACGTACGGCCCGACGCCGACCTCGCCGGCTCACTCGCCGAGGCCCTCGGCCTGGACAAGGTGCGCTTCCTCTCGGCCGAGCAGGACGTGCGCGCCGCCGAGCGCGAGCAGTGGGACGACGGCAGCAACTTCCTCGCCCTCGAACCCGGCGTCGTCGTCGGGTACGAGCGCAACACCACCACCAACACCTACCTGCGCAGGCAGGGCGTCGAGATCGTCACCATCGCCGGATCCGAGCTCGGCCGGGGCCGCGGTGGCCCGCGCTGCATGAGCTGCCCCATCCAGCGCGACCCTGCCAACTGACCACCCCACAAAGGAGAAGCCGCCATGACCACCGACCTTCACGGCCGCCACTACCTCGACGAGCTCGACTTCACCGCCGCCGAGATCCACCATCTGCTCGACCTCGCCGCCGAGCTGAAGGCCGCGAAGCGGGCCGGCACCGAGACGCCCCGGCTCACCGGCCGCCGCCTCGCGCTGATCTTCGAGAAGAACTCCACCCGCACCCGCTGCGCCTTCGAGGTCGCCGCCGCCGACCAGGGCGCCACCACCACCTACCTCGGGCCGGACAGCTCCCACATCGGCCACAAGGAGAGCGTCGCCGACACCGCCCGCGTCCTCGGCCGGATGTACGACGCCATCCAGTACCGCGGCTTCGACCAGGGGACCGTCACCGAACTCGCCCGCCACGCCGGAGTGCCGGTCTACAACGGCCTCACCGACGCCTGCCACCCCACCCAGAGCCTGTGTGACGTCTTCACGATGCGCGAGCACAGCGGTCGGCCGCTGCAGGAGATCTCCTTCTGCTACCTCGGCGACGCCCGCAACAACACCGCCAACTCGCTGATGACGATGGGGAGCCTGCTCGGCATGGACGTCCGGATCGCCGCGCCGCGCGCACTGTGGCCGCAGCCGGAGCGCGTCGCCAGGTGCCGGGCGCTCGCGCTGGACAGCGGGGCCCGGCTGACCGTCACCGAGGACGTGACCGAGGCCGTGCGCGGCGCCGACTACCTCTACACCGACGTGTGGGTCTCGATGGGCGAGGACCACGACCACTGGCCCGACCGCATCGCGCAGTTGCTGCCGTACCAGGTCAACGCCAAGACCCTCGCCGCGACCGGCAACCCGGACACGGCCTTCCTGCACTGCCTGCCGGCCCTGCACGACACCCGCACCGACCTCGGCGCCGAACTCGCCACCCGACACGGGCTCGACGGCCTCGAAGTCACCGACGAGGTCTTCGAGTCGCCCGCCTCGCTGGTGTTCGACCAGGCCGAGAACCGCATGCACACCATCAAGGCGATCCTGGTCGCCACCCTGGGGAGGGAATGACCGTGCGCATCGTCGCCGCCCTCGGCGGGAACGCCCTGCTCCAGCGGGGGGAACACCCGGACGCCGAGGTTCAGTTGCACCACGTCCACCAGGCGGCCCGCTCGCTCGCCGAGCTCGTCGAGGCCGGGCACGAGGTGGTGATCACCCACGGCAACGGCCCGCAGATCGGCCTGCTCGCCGTCGAGAGCGAGACCGACCCGGCGCTCACCGCGCCGTACCCGTTGGACGTGCTCGGCGCCCAGACCCAGGGCATGATCGGCACCCTGCTCGCCCGGGAACTGATGAACCGGCTCCCCGGCCGGGAGGTCGCCGCCCTCGTCACCCACACCGAGGTCGACCCGCACGACCCGGCGTTCACCCACCCCACCAAGTTCATCGGCCAGCAACTCGGCGCGCAGCAGGCAGAGACCCTGGAGCGCGAGCGCGGCTGGACCACCGCGCCGGACGGCGCGCACCGCCGCCGCGTCGTCCCGTCGCCCGAACCACGGGCGGTGCTCGAAGCGCCCGTCGTCCGTCGCCTGCTGGCCGGCGGAGCGGTGGTGATCTGCGGGGGCGGCGGGGGCGTCCCGGTCATCCGAGACCACGACACCGGCCTGCTCCGGGGCGCCGAGGCCGTCGTCGACAAGGACCTCACCGCCGCCCTCCTCGCCGAGCAGCTCGACGCCGACGCCCTGCTGATCCTCACCGACGTCACGCACGTGTTCACCCGCTTCGGCGCCGCCCACCCCCGCCCGCTGGTGACCACCACACCCGAGCGCCTGCGCGCGCTGGACCTGCCCGAGGGCTCGATGCGGCCCAAGGCCGAAGCCGCCGCCGCGTTCGCCGAACGGACCGGAGGCCTGGCCGCCATCGGCCCGCTCGACAACGCCCTCGGCACCGTCCTGGGCACCACCGGGACCACCGTCCGCGCCGCCCTGAACGGCGGGGAGAAGGGCCCCAGGGCCCTGCCGGCGGGACGTCCGGCCGACGACGGTGCCTCCCGGCACCCGGCAGTCTGAAACCACATCCGAAAGGCAGGACTCCTGATGAACCGTCCGCACACGCCGATCGCCCACGACATTCAGGTCGAGACCCGGGGCGAGGTGTCCCTCGCCGCGCCGGACTACGCCAAGGCGAAGTTGCTGGCCGTCGTCGAGCGGCAGCACGAGCCGGTGCTCGCGGCCCGGGTGAAGCTCACCCAGGAGAGCAACCACGCCGTCGTCAAGCCCGCCATCGCCCAGGCCGTGGTGGACCTCAACGGCCGCCCGGTCCGGGCCCAGGTGGCGGCCGCGACCATGCAGGAGGCCGTCGACCTGCTCCAGGACCGACTGACTCACCGGCTCGCCCGGGTGCGGCAGCACCGCGACTCCCACCGTCACCGCGCCCCGGCCGGCCTCGGAGCGTGGAACGAGGAGGAGGCCCGCGAGCACTGCCCGCGCCGGCGAGGCCTGGCGCCGGAGGAGCGGCGGATCGTGCGGCACAAGGCGTACAGTCTGCCCAGCCAGAGCGCCCGGGCCGCCGTGTTCGAGATGGAGGCCATGGACTACGACTTCCACCTGTTCACCGACGCCACCACCGGCTGCGACAGCGTCGTCTACCGCGACGAGCGCGCAGGCGGGCACCGCCTGGCCACCGCCGGGCCCGCCGGCGAGCCGGAACCGGGGCTCACCGTGAGCACCGCCGGGGTGCCGGAACTGGCGGTGGCCGAGGCGGTGTCGAGGCTCGACCTCACCGGGTTGCCGTTCGTCTTCTTCACCGACACCGCCACCGGGCGGGGCAACGTCCTCTACCACCGCTACGACGGCCACTACGGCCTCATCACGCCCGCGCGGTAGCGGCTGGAGGAGCCGCGCCGAGGACGTGGAGCCGGGGACGGGTGAGACCGTCCCCGGCTCGCGCCGTTCCGGAACCCGGAGCAAGGACCCGGCGCCGGCCGTACGGAGCGCTCACCCCGGGGAGGCGCCGCAGTCGGCCGTCGGGCCCTCACCATGCACATCCACCACCGCCGGCACCCCGCCGGACCGTACGGGGGCAGGAGAAAAGGCGGTGGGCCCCACGTCTTCGGGGGGCCCACCGCCTGCGAGGGGTATCCGGTCAATGGGACGGGGCTCAGCCGAAGGCGGTCTTCAGGGCCTGGAACGCCGTCTTCGGATCGAGCAGGGCGTGGTGCACCGGCGGGACGGGCAGGTCGAGGCCGAGCAGCCGGTAGACGGCGTGCATGGCGCCGCGTACCGAGTACTCGACGGTGAACACCACGTCCTCGGGGATCTCCACGTACTGCCCGAGGAAGGCGAAGTTGCGGGCGCCGTGCGGGATCACCAGCGGACGGTCGCTGACGTCGCGCCGTGCGAACTGGCTGGTGATGTAGGGCATCATCACCGTGGTCACGGCGGTGGTCGCGCGGACCTCGTCGGCGATGTCGTCGAAACCGAGCTGGCCGAGCAACTCGTCCAGGACCTCCCGGCCGGTCGACTCCGCCATGGCCTTGCCGGTGTGCTCGCCCGGGGCGTCGATGAACAGCCCGTAGCCCCACAGGGTGAACACGTCCTCGGGCTGGCCGTCGAAGTGCGGAGGGCGAGGCACGACGATCGACATCAGCCACGGCGAGTCCTTGAAGGTCATGAGAGCGCCAGTGCCGGGGGCGTTGCCGCTGAACTCCTCGATCCGCTCGATCAGGGCGGGGCTGCGCATCGTCAGGGTGAAGGACTCCCAGGCGGCTTCGGCGATGTTGCCGTTGAAGACGGCGGGCCGGCCGAGGCCGGGGGCCTTGCGGGAGAGCGTCTCCCACAGGGCCCATCCGCCGTCGCGCTTGTCCCGGACCAGCTCGGGCACGGTGTCGTCACCGCCGTAGGCGGCGTCCGCGGTCATCGAGCCGAGCGTGATCAGCGCCAGGTCCGACGCCGCGAGTTCGACGCTCTCCGGACGGCCGTCGCGGACCAGGTGAAGGCGCCGAGCGCGACGGATCCCGTCGTTCTCGGTGAAGTCCACATCGGTGACCCGAACGCCGTGCTCGAACCGCACACCGCGCTCGATCAGCCACCGGGTGAGCGGGCGCACGATCGAGTCGTACTGGTTCAGCCGCGTGCGGCGGACCCCGGAGAGGGTGTGGATGCGTGGGAACTCCTGGACGAAGCGCAGGAAGTAGCGCTTGAGCTCGATCGCACTGTGCCAGTTCTGGAACGCGAACGTGGTGCGCCACATCGCCCAGAAGTTCGTGGCGAAGAAGTGCTCGGAGAAGAAGTCGTCGATCCGGCGGGCGCCGATCACCGACTCCGGCAGCGCCAGCAGCCGGGCCAGTTCGATCCGGTCGCGGGTGTCCAGGCCGAGCTGGGAGGCGTCGAGGACGCGGTGCTCCCGGTCGATCAGACGGGCCTTCGCATCCGTCGGCCACTCCTGGTTGAAGTCGAGGATCTCCTGGCGCACGCTGGTGTCCGGGTCGTCCAGGCTGGGGATGGTCTCCAGCAGGTTCCACAGGCAGGTGTAGGCCTCCTCCTCCAGCATCCGCCCGCCCCGGGTGACGTAGCCCCGCTCGGCCGCGCCGTGCCCGTCCAGCGAGCCGCCCGCGAGCGGGCGCTCCTCCAGGACGTGGATGTTCGTGCCGGGGAACTCGCCGTCCCGGATCAGGAAGGCGGCTGCGGCGAGCGAGGCGATCCCGTCTCCCACCAGGTAGGCCCTGGTCTCGCGAGTGCTGTCGATCATGTTCCGTCCAGGGTGTCGGAGAGCGGCGTCGTGCGGCGCGCCTGCACCGATCGGCAGGCTCCGCCAGCCTCCGTCCTCGGGGGGGCGCCGGCCCAGGGCCGGGCAGCCCGGGAACGCAGGGCCACAGGTCCTGTCCGTCCGGTCCCGACGTGCCCCGACCGGCCCTGTACGCCATCGCGTCCCGGCGGTGACGATGGTGCCGAGCGCGGCTGCCGGGTGCCGCGCCCGACGACCAGAGGAGACCTCAGCCATGTCCGTCACCCCGTCCCCTGCGCCCGCAGCCCTCTCCGGCCAGGAGATCCAGGAGCTGGACGCGCACTGGCGGGCCGCCAACTACCTGGCGGTCGGCCAGATCTACCTGATGGCCAACCCACTGCTGCGCGAGCCGCTGCGGCCCGAACACATCAAGCCCCGCCTGCTCGGCCACTGGGGCACCTCACCCGGCCTCAACCTGGTGCACACCCACCTCAACCGGATCGTCAAACAACGGGATCTGGAAGCGATCTGCGTCTGGGGCCCGGGCCACGGCGGACCCGCCGTCCTCGCCAACTCCTGGTTGGAGGGCAGCTACACCGAGACCTACCCCGACGTCACCCGGGACGCCGAGGGCATGGCGAAGCTGTTCAGGCAGTTCTCCTTCCCCGGCGGCGTGCCCAGCCACGTCGCCCCCGAGACCCCGGGCTCGATCCACGAGGGCGGGGAACTCGGTTACGCGCTCTCCCACGCCTACGGCGCGGCCCTGGACAACCCCGGCCTGCTGGTGGCCTGCGTGATCGGCGACGGCGAGGCCGAGACCGGCCCGCTCGCCGCCTCCTGGCACAGCAACAAGTTCCTCGACCCCGTGCACGACGGCGCCGTCCTGCCGATCCTGCACCTGAACGGCTACAAGATCGCCAACCCGACCGTCCTCGCCCGCCTGCCCGAGGACGAACTCGACGCCCTGCTTCGCGGCTACGGGCACGACCCCCTGTACGTGTCCGGGCAGGACCCGCTGGCGGTCCACCAGGCCATGGCCGCCGCCCTGGACACCGCAGTGGAGAGGATCGCCGCGATCCATCGGGCCGCCCGGGAAGACGGCGCCACCGGGCGACCCGCCTGGCCGATGATCGTGCTGCGCACCCCCAAGGGCTGGACCGGCCCGGCCCAGGTCGACGGTGTCCCCGTCGAGGGCACCTGGCGCGCCCACCAGGTGCCGCTGGACCAGGTCCGCGACAACCCCATCCACCTCGCCCAACTGGAAGCCTGGCTGCGCTCCTACCGGCCCGAGGAACTGTTCGACACCGTCGGCCGTCCGGTGTCCGGGGTGCTCGCCTGCATCCCCGACGGCACCCGCCGCCTGGGTGCCAACCCGCACACCAACGGCGGCCTCCTGGTGCGCGACCTGCCGCTGCCTCCCCTGGAGCGCTACGCCGTACCCGTGGACAAGCCCGGCGCCACGCTGCACGAGCCCACCCGGATCCTCGGCGACCTCCTCGAACGAGTGATGGCCGCGACCGCCGATCGCCGCGACTTCCGCCTCGTCGGCCCCGACGAGACCGCCTCCAACCGCCTCCAGGCCGTCTACGCAGCCACCGGCAAGGCATGGCAGGCCGATACCGTGCCCACCGACGAACACCTCGCCCACGACGGCCGGGTGATGGAGATCCTCTCCGAACACACCTGCCAGGGCTGGCTGGAGGGCTACCTCCTCACCGGACGGCACGGCCTCTTCTCCTGCTACGAGGCGTTCGTCCACATCGTCGACTCGATGGTCAACCAGCACATCAAGTGGCTGCGCACCACCCGGCGGATCCCCTGGCGCGCCCCCATCGCCTCGCTCAACTACCTGCTCACCTCCCACGTCTGGCGCCAGGACCACAACGGCTTCTCCCACCAGGACCCGGGCTTCGTCGACCACGTTCTGAACAAGAGCCCCGAGGCCGTGCGGGTCTACTTCCCGCCGGACGCCAACACCCTGCTCGTCACCGCCGACCACGTCCTGCGCAGCCGCGACTACGTCAACGTCGTGGTCGCCGGCAAGCAGCCGTGCTTCGACTGGCTCACGTTGGACGAGGCCCGCGTCCACTGCGCCCGCGGCGCCGGCGTATGGGAGTGGGCCGGCACCGACGACGGCACCCGCGAACCGGACGTCGTCCTCGCCTGCGCCGGCGACGTCCCCACCCAGGAAGTGATCGCCGCGGCCGGCCTGCTCCGCCACCATCTGCCGGACCTGGCGGTGCGGGTGGTGAACGTGGTCGACCTGGCCCGGCTGATGCCCGCCGAGGAGCACCCGCACGGGATGCCCGACGCCGAGTTCGACGCCCTGTTCACCCGCGACAGGCCGGTCATCTTCGCCTACCACGGCTACCCGTGGCTGATCCACCGTCTGGCCTACCGCCGGGCCGTCCACCCGCAGCTGCACGTGCGCGGGTACAAGGAGTCCGGCACCACCACCACGCCCTTCGACATGGTGGTCCGCAACGACCTCGACCGCTACCGCCTGGTCATGGACGTCATCGACCGCACCCCAGGCCTCGCCGTACGGGCGGCCGCCGTCCGGCAGCGGATGGCCGATCAGCGCGCCCGACACCACGACTGGATCCGCGAACACGGCACCGATTTGCCCGAGGTCGCAGACTGGACCCAGGGTTCCTGACCGAGGATCAGAGGGCCGTCATCGATCAGGGACTCCCTGGCGGAGGCGGAGCTGGTGCGCCTCCAGGACGCGCCGGCTCGTGGGCGGGACAAGTTCCCCCAGGTCCGTGTGGCGGCCGAGGCCACCTCCCGCCACGCGGGCGGGGCGCTCGTCGAGGCCTCCTGAGGAGCCTCGCTCGTCGTGCTGGGGCGGCGGACCCCCGGACGCCAGGCGGCCGTCGCCTACGGCCGGCGGGCGGGTTCACCGCGAGGGCATGCGGATCGGCCGACCGCCATGGAGCGCGGTCGGCCGGGTGCGCTGTCGGGGCGTTCAGCGGAGCCAGGCGTGGTCGCGGACGACCGGGAGTGCGGCCCAGCGGTGTCCGAGGCCCCAGGTGTTGCCGGCTCCCGTGGCGGCGAGCGCGATGAGCAGCAGGGCGTAGACGAGGTGGTAGTCGGCGACCGGATTGCCTTGGCCATCACGGTCTCCTGAACTCTCGCTCTGCGCAGCCGGGTTGCCGATCGGCCGGTGGTGGTCGCCAACCCGGCGCGCCCCGGCCCCCGGTGGGGCCGGTGGTAGAAGCTTCGGGTCGGCTGGGCGCCCGGGTCTGTGGGGCGTTGGTCACCCCTCAGGGATCGACGGTCCCGGCCGTCCGGGGTCCTGCGGCCCCGACGGGCCGCACCGCGCCCGGCCGCGGGAAAGGCCTCCTGCCTGCCGAGGCTTCGGGTGCGGGATCACGCCGTCATGGCGCCAGGTCCCGGCGGAGCAGCAGCGGGGCGGCGGTTCCCAGGCCGGCGACGCCGACGGCCAGGAGTACGGTGAGCGGGCCCCAGGGGAGGGTGCCGTGGGCGAGGGCGTCGCCCGGCGTGTAGTAGTGGAACGGGCTGAGGTAGCGCAGCGGTTCGGCCGGGGACCAGGCCAGGGCGACGAAGTTGAGCGCGAAGCCGGCCGCACCGAGGGCCACGGCCGCACCGATCACGTACGCCCGCCGCCGGCTGAGCGCGGACACCGCCAGCACCGGCCCGGTCAGGCAGAACGCGAAGGCGCAGCCCAGCAGTCCGGCGGTGAACACCCCGCTCTCCGGGACCGCGTCGCGCAGCTTCGGCGAGACGGCCACCCCGAGCGCGACGGTCAGCGTGGCGGCCGCGTTGAGCAGCACCGAGGCGGCGATCAGCGCGCCGGCCCGTTCGGCGAGCAGCCGGCGCCGGGAGAGCGGACGGGTCATCAGCAACTCGATGGTGCCGGACTCGACGTCGGCCGCGACGGCGGCGGCGCCGAGCGAGCCGATCACGGTGAGCTGGAGCGCGATCCAGAACGGGTGGGTGAGCCCGGCGCCGAGCAGCCCGGGGTAACTGGCGATGGAGACATCGCTGTTGGAGCCGCTGAAGGCCTTGAACGCGCCGGGCGGGGTGCGGCGGGCGCCGAACAGCTCGGTGGGCGGGACGGTTCCGGCGATCACCACGATCAGCGTCTCGAAGACGACCATGCCGAGCAGCAGGGTGGTCAGCATCCGGCGCCGCCGGTGCAGGGCGAGCCAGACCAACGGGAGGCGGCGGCTGACGGTGCCGGGGGTCATCGTCCGCCC
>NZ_JBHTTU010000060.1:0-15359 GCF_042794375.1 Kitasatospora sp. NPDC056531
CGACCACACCACCAGCGCCACCGCCCTCAACCTCATCCGACTCCACGCCTGGTGGAACGGCAGACCCCTCGATCGCGCCAACCACAGCCACCTCGCCAGACTCCAACTCAGCCTCACAGCCTAGAAGTTGAAATTAGCCACCAAGATCGCGCAGGGGTCCGGGGCCAGTGCATTGGGCATCGTAGGCAAGCCTGCGATGCAGCCTCCTGCGGCCCGACCCCGACCAGCGCCACCGCATCGTGGCCATCCGCGACAACCTGCTCGACCGCACTGCCGAAGCCGAACGAGAGGGCTGGCTCGGCGAGGTCGAAGGACTCAGGGTCAGCCTCGCCGGAGCCGAGGCCAAGCTCGCACAACTCGACGCCCGAGCGGCGCAAGCCCGACGAGCAGTTGACCTCGGCATGCCTTCGTTCAGCGAGATCGTGACACGAACTACTTGACCACGGCCTGCTCTGCGGTGCCGCCAGCGCGCGGCACCGCTACCCGAGTCCATCGGACGAGGCGGTCGAGGACCGCCAACACGACCTCCTGGCGCCGCGCCGGCAGGAAAGGCCAGGTCAGCCAGGCCGGTGTGGACAGCAGCACGACTGCCAGAAGAGGCAGCACAAACAATGCGACGAGAACAGGGCGTGACAGCCACGCAGGCATGCGTCGACCTCCAGATGAGCCCCGCAAGGGGAACCGTGCTGGATGGCGACGCAAACTGGGCACCCCATGCGCTCAGGCGCATGCAGTCTCCGGCCAGAGCCGACATCCAGTAATCCGACCCGACTCTACCCACAACACGGCCCTAGCAAGCGCTAGTTCAGAGAATACGTGAACACCCTGACTAGCCGTTGCTCTATCGATCTTGGTGAGCGTGAGTTCGAGTCTGCCGACTCGGTCGGGTGATCTTCTGGTCGGCAGGGCATGAAAGTGGGGGCCTCCCGCACAGCTCGTGGGTGTCGAATCCAGCCGAGCAACAGGAGGCCCTGGTGCCGCAGTCTTCCGTCTCCGTGGCGTTGCCGTCCAACTCCGCACCCCTGTCGTGTGATTGCCTCGCTCACCGGTTCGGGAACGCCGGGGACCGGCCGCACAGGCGTCCGAGGTACCCCTCGGACATGACCGACGCGGAGTGGGCCGTCGTGCGCGACGCGATGCCCGTGCCCGCCTGACTGGAAGGCCGCGGCGGACAGCCGGAGAGCTACTGCCACCGGCAGCTGGTCGACGCGGTGCGCTACCTGGTCGCGGGCGGCATCGCCTGGAGGGCGGTGCCCGCGGACTTCCCCGCATGGGACCGCGTCTACGCCTTCTTCCGGCGCTGGCGGGACAAGGGCCTGGTCGCCGAGTTCCACGACCGGCTGCGCGACCGGGTCCGCAAGACGGCGGGCCGTGATCCGGAGCCGACCGCCGGGATCATCGACGCGCAGTCGGCGAAAGGGGCCGCGTCGGTGCCGGCCACGAGCCGGGGGTTCGACGGCGGGAAGAAGGTGAACGGCCGCAAGAGGCACATCGTCGTGGACACCCTCGGGCTGCTGCTGGCCGTGATGGTCACAGCCGCATCCGTCACCGACCGCGAGGCAGGCCGCACTCTGCTGGAGCGGCTGCGTGAGCGGCACTGGCGCATCTCGCTGGTGTGGGCCGACGGCGGCTACACCGGACGCCTGGTCGACCTCGCCCGCGATGCCCTGCGGATCGCGCTGACAGTGGTCCGACGCACCGACGACGCCACGGGCTTCGTGGTGCTGCCGAAAAGGTGGCTGGTGGAACGGACGTTCGCATGGCTGATGCACTCACGCCGCCTGGCCCGCGACTACGAGACCCGCACCGACACCTCCGAGGCGATGATCCGGGCCACGAGCGCCCACGCCGACAGCCAGTACGGGTGCCCGTATCCGTACGTGTGCATCTACGGCGGCCCGGACGCGTCCTACCCGATCGTCGCGGAGTTCCAGGACGTCACCGACTACTTCCAGAGCACCAACCACGGACCCGACTGGTGGGTCGTCAACACCCGGAACCAGGACTACACCCACCTCCAGCTGTCCAACGGCACCGTCTACTGTCTCCCGCCGAACGGCAACCTGGGCGGCGGAGGCACCCTCACCGGGATCGTGATCAGCAACGGCGGCTCCTGCTGAACCACGGCTGAAACCACGGACCCCGGTGCGTCAGGTACTCTCCACCGACGCACCGGGACACACCCAGTACCAGGTCCGAGTGACGGCGGTTCCGGGCGATTTCGCGGTTCGTCAGGACCAGCAGGGCCCGCACCAGCGCGGTCGCCCACTTCGGGTCGGTGCGGACCTTGCCGAGGACGCGCCAGTTCTTCAGGTGAGCGAAGCCGTGCTCGACCGGCGCCCGGACCGCGGCCAGCGCCTTGTTGGACAGCCTCTGTCCTCAGGTCAGGGGCCGGTTGCGGGCGGCCTTGTAGCCGGTGATCACTGTCGGGTCGGCGTCCGGGCCGCTGTCGTCGAGGCCGACAAAGCCAAGGTCGGCGATCGCGCCGAGGCCAGCAGCACGCAGGTGGGCGGCGAGTCTGTACGGTTGAGCGCGCTGAGGAAAGCCATCAAAGCCTTGCAGGCCGGGGCGCAACGCAACCCTCGCCTGTTCGTGCATTGGAGATGGACCACTCACGCTTTCACGGGCTGACGATCAGGACGACAAGAGCCGTATGACGGGAGACTGTCACGTACGGATCTGTGGGAGCCGGAGGGTGAGACTCCCTCCGGCTACCCGACCCGGGATGGTCCACCGTGATCGGAAGGCGGCTCGCGGGACGAGCGCACGCGCAACGGCTGGTATTACTGGGGCATGCAGGAAGAGACGGCACGCTCCGCGATCGACACGTTCATCTCCGCGTTTAACGCCTCGGACGACAGCTATGTGACTGCCCTGCTCTCCCAGGCCCTGACCTCAGACGTGGTCTTCTGGGGGCCGTTGGGTCGCAGCGAAGGAATCGCGGCGGTCGAGCGGTTCGTGCTGGACATCCGGCGCCACCCGGCGGGGACCGGCACGATGGCGCGCTGCTCAGCGGTGGACATGCCTGACGAGTGGGCCCGGTACCGGTGGGTCTTCACCACGCCGGATGGAGGCCCCCGCCTGGCGGGAACGGACGTCGTCCATCTGCGGCGGAGCCTCATCGACCAGGTCATCGTCTTCGCGGGGGAGATCGAGCCGTCCGCCTCCTGAGTCGTCCTTCTGTCGACAGTGCTGGGACATCCGGCCCCGGTCGGCCGGCTACTGGTCGGGTGCGGCGTCCTCGATGGCGGCGAGCAGGCGGGCGTGGACGGCGCCGGCGGCGCCGCGGGTGGCCGGGTCGGGGTCTTCGAGCTGCGGGGCGATCAGTTCGGCGGCCGCGGCGAGGACCGGCACCGGGACGGTCGCGGTGCGCAGGTGCAGGAGCTGGGCGGCGGCCTTCTCGCCGGGCGTGGCCTTGGCGCGGGCGTCGGGGATCAGGGCGCTGATGCCGCGGGGCAGGGGCTGGGTGCTGGTCACCCGGCTCATTCTCCCGCGTGCCGGGCGGCGGTGATCACCACGGCCGGTCGTCCGGCGGCCCGGCGGGCAGGTGGCCGCGGTGGTGGCGGGCGACGGCCTCGATCAGCGCCTGGCGGGCCCGGCGCCAGCGGACGTCCTCGGTGCGGCCGGCGTCGGCGGCCCACTCGGGCAGCGGCCGGTCCTGCGCGGCCTCGGCGAGGACGTCCTCGTCCAGGCCCTCGAAGGCGTCCCGCCACGGCTCGGTGGTCTGCTGGAAGGCGTCCAGCAAGGTGCGCAGCGCGGTGTCGACGGCGGTCGGTGACCACGGGGGCGGGGTGCGGGGCGCGCGGACGGTGTCGGCCAGGACCCGGTCTGTGCCGGGGCCGAGCGCGCGGCGGGCCCGGCCGGGCCGCTGTCCGGTGCCGGGGTTCACCGGCCGGGTGCGGCGGCGCGGCCGGCGGCGACCGCGTTGTCCATCACCTGGGCGGGGTGGGGCAGCTCGCGCTCGTACCGGGTCGGCGCGGTGCCCGGCATGGCCACGGCCAGCGCGGCCACGGCAGCCAGGGCGATCCGCTCCCCGCCGGTGAGCTCGGGGACGGTCTCCAGGTTGGTCGCGCCGAGCAGCACGCTGCCGTCCAGGCGGTAGCGCAGCTCGGCGGTGAGGTCGGCGTCGTTGCCGGGGATGATCTCGCGAGTGCAGGTTTGCTCGATCGCCTCGGCGGTCAGCGCCAGCACCCGCCCGTGCATCTCGACTGGCTGTCGGCGGGCCAGCTCCCGCACCCAGGCCGCCGCTCGCTCACCTGCGGCGGCGGCCACCGGCGACCGCACCCACCGCGACCTGGAGCGCCTGATCCAGCGCGTGGTGTGGCTGATGCCGAACGCCCTGTTCATCAGCGCCTGGCAGGCCGCCGTACGGTTTACGAACGCCACTGGCTGCGGTCGGCCGACGGGACCTGGGAGCGCCTGCTCCAGCAGGTCCAGGCCGAAGCGGACGCGGCCGGCGACATCGACTGGAACATCGCAGTCGACTCCACCATCGTCCGCGCCCACCAGCATGCGGCCGGCGCCCGTGCCGATCCGCCACCAGCCCTTGCACCAAAGGGGGCTGGGCGGGGAAAACACCAGGACGAGACACCGTGGCAGGGCCTCGTCGCCCGCCTGGTGGAGGTGGTGCGGGAGGTGGGCGGGGCTGCGCGCGACCGCTGGCCGAGGGCACGGGGAAATTCGGTTGTCGCGGGCCGCCGTCTCGATCATGATCTCCCGCATGGACTTTTGATGACTGCCACGTAGTACGTACCTGTCGCGCGATCGACCTCGGAGCCTGACGACCCGGCCCCGGGGCGATGGGTCGCGCCCCTCGTGAGCATCCGTCAGAGAGCGGGAGCCGCCGAGTGAGTTCGGCATGCCCTCCTGCTGAGTCCTGAAAGCACCCAACACACATGAATACCGACCGCAAGGCCCTGTGGGCCGTGCGTCAGTCCGCCCTGCCCACCGTCGTCCGGTCCTGCCCGGACTGCCCCGGCATGCGGCACCGCGCCTCGGGGAAGATCCGTGTCAACGCGAACGGCAAGCTGCTCGACGTCTGGCTGCTGCTGAGCTGCGCGACGTGCGACCGGACCTCGAAGGTGCCCGTCCACGAGCGCGTCCACGTCTCGACGCTGGAGCCGGCCCGGCTGGTGGCGTACGAGATCAACGACCCCGCAGCGGTACGGGAGTTGGTGATGAGCGTGTCGCTCGCGGCGAAGAACCGGTACCGGATCGACTGGACCGGGACGTGGGAGCTGGAGACCCGCATGCCGCTGTACGCGCTCGACGACCCGAACCCGCTCTCGGTGCAGGTGCGCTTCGAGCTGCCCGCGCCGGTCCGGGCGGAGCGGCTGCTCCAGCTCGGTCTCGGCCTGAGCCGGGCCGAGGTGCGCCGTCTGGTCGCGGACGGGCGGATCCGCCTGCCGTTCGCGCCGGACGCCAAGGCGCACCAGGACTTCGAACTCACCATCCACGGACCCGGTTCCGTCGATGCGGCCAAGCACGCGAAGTCCCTCGATGCGCCCGACGCCGAACGTACCGACCTGGCTCGGATCGGGCTGCCGCCCGCACCCGGCCGGGAGCTCCCACGCCGGGCCACGGCGGCTAGGACTTGTCCGGTCGATCATGTGCGGAGCCAGATGACGAGGGCGGCCGCGGTGACGGTTCCGAGGTAGACGTATCCGCGTTTGTTGTATCGGGTTGCGACTGCTCTGGCGTGCTTGAGCTTGTTGATGGCCCGTTCGACGGTGTTCCGGTTCTTGTACTGCTCCAGGTCGAATGCCGGTGGCCGCCCTCCGCGCGATCCCTTGCGCAGGCGGGCGGCCTGGCTGTCGGTCTTCTCCGGGATCGTGTGTCGGATGCCGCGTCTGCGCAGGTAGTCGCGGCACGGCCCGTTGCTGTACGCCTTGTCGGCGGCCAGACTGTCGGGCTTCTTGCGGGGCCTGCCCGGCCCGATCCGCGGGACACGGAGCTTCTCCAGCACCGGCTCGAACTGCGTGCAGTCCGCCCGCTGCCCTGGTGTGATGATCAGGGACAGCGGGCGGCAGCGGCCTTCCGCACTCAGGTGGACCTTGGTGGTGACCCCCTCGCGAGCGTCCAAGGCCCTTACCTCCCGCACCACCTCCACCAGGCGGGCGACGAGGCCCTGCCACGGTGTCTCGTCCTGGTGTTTTCCCCGCCCAGCCTCCTTTGGTGCAAGGGCTGGCGCCTCCATTTGAGCTGGGACACGATAGTTGGAACCAGAGTGGTGTGCTGACCTGGCGATTCTGACCTTGTGGGACACGCTTGTCGGAACCACCTGGTCATGCTTCTTGCAACCCGTGGTGGCCTGCCATTCGTGTTGGAACCGGCGGAATCCGCAGGAGAGCGCCTGGCGGCACCCTGTCAGGAGCGGCCGAACCAGCGGCGCTTGGCCCGGGGCTGGGTCGCGGCCCCGTTCGCCAGGACCACCGCCGGGTCGTCGTACTCGCGGGAGATCACGTGGACCTGGCCCGACCCGACGTCGTGGCGCACCGTGTCCAGGCCCTCCCGGTCCAGTTGGGCGATGGTGTCGGCGTGGGTGGTGGTGTTCAGGGCGAGCATCCCGACCTTCGAGTGCCTTGGGCCGAGCTCCACCTCCTCGCGGAGCAGGAGCTGTGTCAGGCGGGTCGCGGAGGCCGAGGGCAGCTCCTCGTCCACGGCCACGTGCAGCAGCAGCTGTTCCTCGCCGCTGGCCCGCCACCGGACCTGGGCGACCCACACCGAGCGGATGGCGGGGAACTCGCGGATCCGCCTAGCCACTGCGTCGCGCAGGGCGACCGCCACCGGGTCGTTGGACCAGTCGCGCTTCATCTCCGCCCCGGGCCCGTAGGCCGCCCAGTCCCGCAGTACCTGCTCCGGGAAGATCGCCTGCCCGTTCCCGGAGCGGACCCCGAGTCGGGCGACGCCGGTCTTCTCCAGGATGTCCCTCAGCCGCGCCGCGTCGCAGTGCACCATCCCCGCGGCCTCCGGCAGCAGCTGCGTGCCGAGCGCCGCGTCGGTGAACCCGAGCAGCGTGGGCGGCTGCTTGTCGTCGGGGAGGAACATCACCGATCCGGTGTCGGTGACGGGAACGAACGCCCCGCCCTCGAACAGCGCGGCGAGCACCGCCTCCGGCGCGGGCTCGTGCCCGTCCGCACGGCGGTCGAGAAGGTCGGCGAGACTGACGTTCGAATGCTCGATCACGCGTGCAGCGTAGTGCCCTGACGGCCGCCGCCGACCCCGCCCCATCGACATCCGACCAGCGCTCCGGTTCCAACAGTCGTGACCAAGTTCCAACTAACGTGTCACAGCTCACCATTGAGCGGTTGCCAACCTGAAAGCGCAGGTCACGGGGCTGGCGTGGGCAGGGGGTGGTGTGCTCGGGCCGGTCGGGGACGTGATCGCTAGCAGGAGATCGTTTGCCGTGCGGCCGGTTCGCCCGTTTCCAGACGCTGGTCCGCCGCGGCCTCCTACTCTCCCCAAGGAGTCGGGGTGGGAGGAGCCGCAGGTGGTGGACGTGTTGACGTGGGTGAAGCAGCGGCGGCTGGTGCTGGCCGACCGCGCCGAGCAGCTACGCAAGGAACTCGCCGAACTCGACGTCGAAGTCGCACGACTGGAGGCCGCGGAGGTGGTGTTCGGGCAGTTCGCCGACGCCCAGCGGGCTGGCCTGGCGGATGACCCCGCCATCGCCGAGGAGTTGGAGCGGGTCACGACGACTCCCGGGGCGGGCGGGATGCTGCTGGTCCCGCACCGCGAGGAAGGTATGGACGCCGGCGTGCTGCCTACTACCAGGCGATCCTCACCGTCGTCGAGGGGGTCGATGGAGCGGTCAAGGCAGGGGATGTGGCGCTGGCGCTCGGTAAGGGAGTGCAGCCGGCACAGGTCGAACCGCTGCGCGGCCAGTTGCGGCGCTTGGCGGATCGGGGCTGGCTGCAGCGGACCCCGGCGGGCCGCTACACCCTGCGCTGATGCCGGACGCCGCCGCGCGAAGCGGCCGGATTCGTCCGTAACTCATGGACCCTCGGCGAGAGTTGGGGATTCCATGCGAAAGAACACCAGCCCCGCCGAGGACCCTGAGGGACTTGTCTACCAGTGCCGCCTGTCGCTGTCGAGCGCCACCGTGAACATGGTCGCCGACCTGATCCGCGGCCACCTGAAGAAGATCTGCTCGCGTTGGCGTAAGCTCTCGCCCGGGAAGATAGCCGTCATCGTGCTCGCGGTCCTGCGGCACGACCAGCGGCTGTGCGACATGGCCGGCGGCAACGACGTGTCCGCCTCCACCGTGCGCCGCTGGCTGCTGGAAGTGATCGATCTCCTCGCGGCCCGCGCCCCGCGACTGGACCGCGCCCTGAAGAAGATCACCCGAAAGGGTGGCGTCGTCGTCCTGCTGGACGGCACGCTGGTGCGTACCCGCCGCCGCACCGGGGATGAGAACCGGCCCAACTACAGCGGGAAACACAAGGTCCACGACTTGCTGTTCCTCGCGCTGACCGACGAGAAGGGCAACCTGGTCTGGATCTCGGCGGCGAAGCCGGGGCGCTCCAGCGAGGTCACCGCCACACGCCACAACAAAATCTGTGCCAAGCTCCGCGAAGCCGGTCTCGGCGCTCTGGCCGACCGCGGCTTCGTCGGGCTGGACGACGACCCCGACGACCCCGTGATCGTCACCGGCCGCAAGGCAAGCCGCGGCAAGCCGCTCGCCGAAGCACAGAAGGAAGCGAACCGGCTGGTCAGCCGCGAACGCGCCGCCAACGAGCACGGCTTCGCCGACCTCAAGAACTGGCGGATCCTCACCAAGGTCCGCATGAACGCCAGGCACGCCACCGCCCTCCTACGCGCCCTGCTCGTCCTCACCAACGCCGAGGTCTCCCGCTGACGGGCGATCACCAGACGGCGATCAAAGTCGCGACCGGCCCGAGCGCCCCCACCCCGCATCACACCAGCCCTGGCGACCTGCAGATTTCAGGATGAAATTGGCTCAATGGGTGCCGAACCCGCCGATGAACCCACCGGTCCCACCCATGCCGGTACCGCCGAAGCGGCTGCTGCTGCCGCCAGCGACAGGAGGCTGCCAGTCCGCCGGCACGGGCCCATGGGGACCGGCCTTCCAGGAGGATCGGGTCACCGCGTCCCACCATCCGCCGAACGAGATGCTGATACCCAACTCCTGGCACTCCCTGATGGTTTCAGACCGACTGTCAGGGTCCCATTCGACCTGGAGCGAGCGGCCAGCTGCGCGATGGAGCGTCAGCAGAGCGTCCTCCAGCTCGTAGGCAGTCAGTGGCTCGCCCGAGGGCTGGGGCGAGTCCGCGACGTGCCGGATGGCGACGGTGGAATGGCCGTGACCCTGAACGCAGACCCAGCACCGCCGATCCGCGACCGGCCGCACGGCTTCGCGCAACCGCTCCTCCGCGCGCCGGCGGGCCTCCTCAGCCGCCCGCTGCTCCGCCAGAGCAGCGGCGTACAGCGGCTCCAACTCCTCGCGCACCGGGCGGTACGCCTCCGCGGCCTGCTCCAAGGCAGCCCGAAAGGCGCGTTGCGCTCTCTTCGAACGCACCGCACGCAAGAGCCGTCGAGCTCGCCAGGAAAGCGGCTCTCCCCGGATCCACCTGGTCCGCGAAGTAAACGGCCCGGTGTACAGGTCGACCGAGATGTCCTCGCCGTGTGCTCGGCTCAGCCTGATGACCGCACGGGACGCCGTGTCGCAGTACGTGCGCGCCCCGGCGTCCCATCGGTCGCGCTGCGCCTCGGTGCAGGAGAGCAGTACCGCCTCCCGGGTGTGCCGGCTCCGGAAGACCATGATGTGATGGGGTAGCGGTTCCGGGGTGGGGACGCAGTTCGAAGGCGTGGACAGGTAGACCCGGGACTCGTCCAGCCAGATGCGAACGCGCTCGCTGGATTCGCTCTCCGCCACGACGATCACGCCCCTCCGGTCTCCCGCGCCGCGTGAACTGCATTGCCAAGCTGGGGACAGAGTGTATCCCCGCGCATCCACCTGCGGGAGACGGGCAACGGCGATGCCGGACTGGCTCCCTGGTCCATAGGACTGTTCGATCGTAATCTCGCACCACGCGGGCAGAGATAGATCCTGGGGGTCGGTGAGCAACCGCAGTGGGGAAGAGTGGCTGGACCTCCGCTGCCTCCAGCCGGACCACCTCGGCCTCGATCTCGGCGAGTTCCTTGCGCAGTCGCTTGGCGCGATCGGACAGCACGATCCGCCGCTCCATCACCCACACCAGCAGCTCCACCCCGCAACGTCCCTCCGGAGCGTGGGGGCTGCGAGAGCCGGGCGTCGCGATTCCGACGAACCGGCCACATGACGGACGATCACCTGCTGGCGATCACGCCTCCAACCGGCACGAGCACCCCGCCCCTGCCTCACGCCAGCCCCGTGACCTGCAACTTCAGGTTAGAAAACGCTCAATGACTCTGGCGAATCCACTGACTGGTTGCGGCGCCGTGCGGTGGGAGTGGGCGAAGCAGCCCAGGAAGACGGACCCGGTACCGATGGTCCCGGGCCGAATGAGTCCGCACATAGACCAGTACCGGCTGACGTCAACCGGCCGACGCCTGTGGCGGGGCGGTGGTTCGGTGGTGGGTCTCGTCGGCGGGCTGGGGGTTCATGGGTTGGTCGAGTGGTGGCAGCCCTCGGTGCCGCACCTGGTTCCGTCGCAGCCCCGCCCCGGTAGCGCTGCGTGCTGCTCGCCGCGGCACGAGCGATCCGCAGTCGTCGGTCTAAATCCCTTGCGCTGGTGCGGCACCTGAGCACAATCGGCGCGTGCAGATCTTGTCGTTTCCAGAAGTGGCCACCCCTGCCGACCTGCGTGTGCAGGTGAGGGAGATCCAGGAGCAGGCCTGGCCGTCCGAGCGCGTCTCGGACGTTCCCGCTGGCGCGACCACCCACGATCCGGCGTTGCGGCCGTTGTCGATGCTGCTCGCGGACGAGGGAACGGTCCTGGCCGCGCTGGACATCCTGTTCAAGGGGATCGTCCATGCCGGCCGGCGTTTTTCTGCTGGCGGGCTGAGCGCGGTGGTGACGAGCAAGCAGGCGCGTGGTCGTGGGTACGGCCGGCAGCTGGTGACGGCGGCGCGGGAGACGATGGCCGCCCAGGGCCTGGACCTGGGCTTGTTCACGTGCGACCGTCCGCTGCAGGCGTTCTACGAGAGCGCCGGTTGGCGTGTGCTTCCGGGAGCCGTGCTCATCGGAGGAACACCGCAGGATCCTTTCCCCAGCGACCAGCCCGGCTTCGACAAGGTCACGATGGCGGACTTCTTCTCGACCACGGGCCGTCAAGCGCAAGCGTCGTTCCGACACTCCCGCATCCGGCTGTACCCGGGGGAGATCGACAAGCTCTGGTGACGGCCGCCGACCGGGCAGTATCAATGAGCCAGGCTAATCGATCCATGAGCTATTCGATCTTGTTCGGCCCTTCCGCCGACTGGTGGGCTGGCCACATGACGAATGCGCAAACCCTCGCGCCCCCGGCCAGCTCGCCCCCTGCTCACCGCTGGTCACCGGTCCTCGCGGTCGCCCTGGCCACCTTCACGGTGGTGTCCTCGGAGATGATGCCGGTCGGCCTGCTTACTCCCATGTCCCACAGCCTCGGCGTCTCGGACGGCACCACCGGCCTCGCCCTCACCATCACCGGCCTCATCGCCGCCGTCCTCTCGCCTCTCACCCCGGTACTCGTCGGGCTGCGCGACCGCAGAGCCGTCCTGATCGCCTTCATGCTGCTGCTCGGCCTCGCCAACGCGATCACCGCCCTCTCCCCGAACTTCCCGGTCCTGGCCGTCGGCCGGATCCTGCTCGGCGCCGCGATGGGCATCGTCTGGGGCCTGGCCGCAGGCCTCGGCCCCCGCCTCGCCGACGGCCCGCGCACCGCCCTCGCCATGACACTGATCTTCTCCGGCGTCTCCATCGCCTCGGTCCTGGGCGTCCCGCTGGGCACCTACCTCGCCGCCCTGCTCGACTGGCGCGCCGCGTACTGGGCGCTCGCCCTGCTCGGCGCCGTCTGCGCCGCCGTGCTCGCCGCCACCCTGCCCGCGCTGCCGGTCACCGAGCGCCGGAGCCTCGGCGGCCTCACCGACGCCCTGCGCAACCGGGGCGTCGCCGCCGGGACCGCCATCACCGCCCTCGTCGTGCTCGGCCACTTCGCCAGCTACACCTACGTCCGCCCGGTCCTCGAAACCGACGCGGGCCTGAGCAGCGGCGTCATCGCCACCTGCCTGCTGGTGTACGGACTGGCCGGAGTCGCCGGCAACTTCACCCTCGGCCCGCTCTCCGGCCGCCGGCCCAAGACCGCCGTCGCGATCGCCCTCTCCGGCGTCACCCTGGCCGCCGTCCTGCTGCCGCTCGCCACCGGCGGCGTCGTCACGGTGCTGCTCACCCTGGTCGTCTGGGGCGCCTCGTACGGCGGGGTCTCCGTCTCCACCCAGACCTGGGTCCGCACCGCCGACCCGACCCGGATCGAGGCCTCGGCGGCCGTCTGGGCGGGCGTGTTCAACGCGAGCATCGCACTGGGTTCCCTCGCCGGCGGACAGGTCGTCGACCGGGCCGGCAACCACGCCGTCCTGGTCACGGCGGCGGGGCTGACGGCCGCCGGACTCCTGCTCACCGCGCTCACCCGCCCGGGCGGCGGTTCCGTCAGCTGACCTCTGCCAGCAGCAGCCCGACGAACGGGCCCGCCAGCGGGTGCGGCCGACGCTCGCTCTGCACCACCTGCAGCGCGGTCGGATCCAGCCCCTGCACCGGCAGGTAGCGGATGTCCGGACGCTGGACGTACCGCGTGCTGCCCTCGCACAGCAACAGCCCCCGGCGGGTGCTGGCCACCATCGTGAGCCCCTCCTGAACGGTGGCCGCACTCGCCGGGTAGGCCAGTTCCCGCCCGCTCGCCGTCCGCCGCGGGGCGTTGGCGAGCCGCCAGTACTCGGGCGCCGGACCGCGCGGCTCGATCAGCGGCAGCGCGGCCAGCTCCTCCGCGGACACACCGACCTCCCCGGCCGGGCGGCGCGCGGCGGCCACCGCCACGAACACCGGCTGCCGGGAGAACTCCAGCAGCACCTCCAACCCCGGCTCCCGGCACGGGGCGAGCACGATCGCCAGATCGACCTCGGCCCGGCCCAGGTGCGAGAACGGATCCCCCCAGGGCAGCTCCACCAGCTGCGCCACCCCCTCCGGCAGCCGCCCGATCGCCCGCGCCACCGGCTCGTACACCGCGCACTGGAAGCCGAGGCGCAACGGCCGGTCCGCGGCGGCGGCGCGCGAGCGGGCGTCCTCGTACCCTGCCCGCAGTCGCTCGAACGCGGGCACCACCTGCTCCGCCAGTCCGCGCCCCAGCTCGGTCAACTCCACCCGCCGACTGGTCCGTTCGAACACCGGCGCCCCGATGCGGCCCTCCAGCCGCTTGATCAGCTGGGACACCCGGCCCTGCGAGACACCGAGCACCTCCGCCGTCCGCCCGAAGTGCAACTGGTGCACGAGGACGGAGAAGCACTCCAGCTCCTGCAGCGGCAGCTC
Source organism: Kitasatospora sp. NPDC056531 (assembly GCF_042794375.1). Lineage (NCBI taxonomy): Bacteria > Bacillati > Actinomycetota > Actinomycetes > Kitasatosporales > Streptomycetaceae > Kitasatospora > Kitasatospora sp. NPDC056531. Next base: position 13,499 of record NZ_JBHTTU010000060.1, read on the forward strand.
CGGCAGCACCGGCCCGGGCCCCGGGGTCGTCCGTTCCACCTCGGCAGTCTATGCCGGGGCGACGACGGTTTCCCCGCCCGACCGCCAGACGAACGGCACCGACATCACTCACTCACGTCCAGTACCCCGAGCCCCGGGAGAAGAGCCGTCCCCGGCGGTCGGGATCCCCTCCTCTTCAGCTCGCGGGATCGATGGTGATGCGGGCTCGCGGGGTACGAGGGCGCCCAGGCACCGGCCATCGCGAAGGCCTCCGGGCTGTCGGTCGGCGACGTGGTGCGGATCGCCCCGCTGCTGGACCCGACCCCGGCGGCCGTCCGCGCCGCCAAGACCGACGACCAGGCCGCCGCTGTGCCTGGTCCGACACCCGTGGTTGAGCCGGTCGCCGAGCCTGCCGTAGCGGTTGCCCTGGCGCTGACCCGCCCCGCCGCCGAGCCAGCCACCGGCCGGCTACGCCGGTGCCCTGCATGCGAAGCCCGGCACCGTCGTCTACTTCGGCACGGACGGCATCGCGCTGACCGAGCGCCAGCCCTGGCCCTACCGCGGCGAGCCCGGCGACTACCTCCTCAAGGGCCACCTGACCGGCCCGGTGCCGCATCCGACCAGCCAGGAGGAGTACCTCAAGCTGCGCGGCCTGGACCGCGCCGAACTCGCCCAGATGGGAGCTGACCAGTGAGCCCGGGCGATCCGCAGAACCCGAATGAGGCCGCGCGCCTGACCCAGGAGCTGATCGACCAGGGCTACACCAAGCGCCAGGTCGCCAGGATGCTGGGCCGCGACGCGAGCCTCGTCTCCCAGTTCTTCACCAAGGGCAAGGGCAAGGCGTTCGTTGCCGCGCTGCGCCAGGTCGTACGGGCGGTGCGCGGCGGGGAACGTGACCCCGAGGCGCTCGGCGCCGTCGCCCGGGAGAACGTGGAGCGGCGCCGCACGAAGACCGGGCAGAAAGCCCGGGGGCGGGGCAAGGACACCGTCGGCAAGCCCGGCGAGTCGATGGCTGGCCAAGCCGGGAAGCAGGCCATCAAGTCCGGCGCGAGCCACCTCGCCCCGGTGGTGCATGAGACCGGCCAGGCCGGTGGCCGCCTCGCCTTCACCGTCCGGATGAAGGCCAACCAGTACGTCTACAGCGCGGGCTCGGAGCAGGACTCCGGCGGCATCCGACGCGGCTTCATCCCCCGCGCCGACGGCACCGAGGAACGCACCTACGGCTCCGCCAGCACCGGCGGGTTCGACGCCGACGAGTGGTCCCAGCGGGTCGCCGATCACCACGGCGACGTCACCGAGGCGATGCGGGCCTGGCTGGTGGAGACCGGCCGCGCCGTCGAGGACGCAGACATCGCCTACCTCGAGGTCCGCGGCTGGATCCCCGAGTGGGACCCGGTGCGGCCTCTCCTGTGACTGAGCACTTCAGTTGGCCAGTGAGCGGTCGGCCGCGGCTACAAACCCGGCGAGCGCTGGGCCGCGCTGGAACGCCCGACCTGGGACGCGCTGATGCGCGCCCTCGTCATCGACACCGCCACCGTCAACCTCCACCGCAAACTCCGCAAGATGGCCGCCGACACCGGCCTGCACGCCTTCGCCGTGCTCTCCGACTGCGCCGTCTTCGCCGCCCCCGGCCCCGGCGCCCTCGACATCCTCACCAAGACCGACGGCACCCTCACCACCGCCCCGCGCCTGGGGGTGTCGCCCGGGATGGTGAAGTTCGAGGGCAGCAGGCCTATGACCGAGATCGCCGAGTTGCTCGCCGACGACGCCAACCCCGCCCGGCACATCAAGACCGGCGGCGTCGTCTCCGCCGACGAGTAGCCCCCCGCGGGCACCATCGGCTACCAGCGGGACGCCCCACCCACCTTCCCATGACCCAGCA
>NZ_JBHTTU010000060.1:15369-40996 GCF_042794375.1 Kitasatospora sp. NPDC056531
GTTTCTTCTTCTCCGAAAAAGGGTACCCCCCTCTCCCCTCCTTCCTCGCCCGCTGTCCCCCCCCACTCACTGCCATACGACACGACGCCGTCCCGGCCGGGGCGGCGGGAAGGACCTGATGCCCCATGAGCCGGGAGACCGACGAGGGCCTGGAGCGCGCCGAGTGCACCCGGCCCATCCCGGTCCACCTGAACACCCGGGTCAAGTTCCTGTGGGAGAAGGTCGCCAAGAACGACACCAAGCGCCTCGCCCAGGCCGCCGGAGTCTCGGTGCGCACCGCCCAGCGCTGGGCCCGCGCCCTGACCGCCCTGGCCGAGGGCGAGCTGACCGGCGACATCCCCATGACCCGGGCCAACGCGGCGAAGGTCGAGCGGGCGGTACGGGCGGCCTGGCAGCCGCGGGTGAAGCAGCGGGTGCGCCGCGACGCCGAGCAGCGCGGCTTCATGCTCCACATCCAGGCGACCTTCGGCTACAGCGCGGCCGGCGGCTCCACCGACGACCCCCGCCCCCGGATGATCACCCAGAAGATGCCCGGCTCGGTCGCCCGGCGGCTCTACGAGGCCCGCGACGCCGGCGCCAGCCAGGCCCAGCAGGAAGCGATCCTCGCCGAGGCCCTACGCGACGAGTACTTCAAGGACGGCGGCCGCCGCGCCCGCGGCCTCGACGTCGAGCTCAACGACGTCGCCTGGATGGACATCGAGCTGTAGAAGGACCCTCCAGCGGCCCCGTGTCGCCGAAATTGTGACTGAGCGCTTCAGCTGGCGGATGAGCAGTTGAGTTGGCGGGTTGAGCGCTTGGCTGATGCCGACTGGACCACGCAGCGGCTGGCCGGCCTCGCCGTGCACAGGCTGCCCACGGCGCGGTCCCGCTGCCGCCCGCCGAGGAGTTCGCCGCCCTGGTCGCCGAGTTCGACCGGATGCGGGTGCTGGTGGCCACGGCGTGGATGCAGGCCGCGGACCAGCTGGCGGCCGTCCCGGACGCACCCACTGCGCTGACCAGCCCGTACTGGTACGGCCGGGCTTGCCCTGCGCCGTCTACCACCTGCACGACATGGCCGACGGCATGGAACCGCGGGGCCAGACCAGGAGAAGAGCGCATGGGCCCGTTCCCGGCATTGGAGCTGCCGGAAACGGGCCACAACGCATTCCGCCGCCTCGCCGCGCCTCGACCGACCTCGGTGGGTATCCGGTCGCGCCGGAGGGCGAGCGCGCCCCCGCCGAGCAGGGGACGGCGGTCTCCGCGTAGCTGGGGTGAGCCGCCTCTCAGCTCGCCGTCAGCACGGCGTGCAGTGCCCGGGCCTCCTTCAGCAGGCGGGAGGAGCCGCGCCGGGTCGCCAGCGCCTCGATCACCGGCAGCGCGTCCGTCGCGCCGCTGCGGGCGGCGCAGTCGGCGGCGATGGCCAGTAGTTCCGGCACGCCGCGTATCGGCTCCGGGGCCAGCAGGCCCGGCAGGGCGGCGCGGAGGACCGACCAGACCGTCCCGTAGGCGCCGGACTCGGCAGCCTGACGGAGGGTGAGCGGCACCCGGTTCAGCGGGGCCACGCCGCAGCGGACCGCCTCGGCGAGATCGGCGCCGAGGCGGTCCGCGTCGAGCGCGTCTTGGGCGGCGAGCAGCAGCAGCGCGTCCACGGCGGCCGTGCGGTCCTCCGCCGTCGCCGCGCCGAGCGCGCACGCCACCGTCAGGTGGACCCCGGGGCCGGCCGGACCGCCCGCCTCGACCAGCTGCGGCAGCAGCTGCGCGCCCTTGGCGCCGTACTGGGCGGCTTCGATGATCGCGTTGCCGAGCCGGACCGCCAGCTCCTCGCGGTGGCAGGGCAGCACGGCGAGGGCGTAGGGCGTCGCGATGTCGCCGTAGGCGAGGATGTGGCGTCCCTCCCCGTCCACCATCGGGTTGAGCATCCGGCGTATGTCCGGGTGGAGCAGGGGCTCCTGATCCGGCGCGAGCCCGGGCTGGGTGACGCGCAGGCACGCACGCGGCCCCGCCCCGGCCGGCAGCCGCTCGGTGCGCTGGCCGGGCAGCCCGCCCTGGGCGAGCCACTGGGCCAGCCGTCGGCCCTCCGCCGAGCGGAGCTGCACGGCTGCCGCCTGCACCGCCGGATCGTCCGTCGGCAGGACGCGGAGCAGCGCCTGGCTGAAGTCAGCCGCGCCGACCTCGCCGTCCGCCGCCTCCAGGGCGGCGATGCGCTCCACCAGCACGGCCGCCTCCAGCCCGCCGTCCGCGTAGCTGGGCGTGGCGACGAGGAAGGGCGTGCGTCCGAGCACGATGAGAGCGGCGGCCTCGTGCACCCGGGTGGCGTGGACGGCGCTGAGGCGCTCCTGATGTTCCGTCCGGAGCGGGCCCTGCCCCTGCAGCATGGCGTGTGCCCGCGCCTCGGTGACCTGACCTGCGGCCGCGGCCGCGGCGAGGGCGATCCAGGTGTGGTCCGGAGACCAGACGCTGAGCGTCTCGGCCCACTTCTCCTCGCCCAGCACCGGCTTCAGCGCCGCCCGGAGCGCCTCCCCGTCCCGGAACGCCTCGCGGACCAGGCCGGCCAGCGTCCGCTCGAAGGCGGCGACGCTGTCGTCGCCCGCCAGCACGGCGGCCAGCTCCTCGGCCACGCCGGCGGGATCGTCCAGCGGCTCGGCCAGCGGTACCGACTGGGGGAGCGGCGGCAGCAGCTCCTCGTAGGGCGCGGCGGCGTCCGAGGCGGCGGGGGTGTCCAGGCCGAAGAGCGCCACCGCACTGGCGGCCTGGGCCGGACCGAGCAGCTCGGTCGCCGCCCGCAGTTCGGGCAGCAGGGCAGGACCCGCCACCTTCAGGTGACGCGCCGCCACCTTGAGCGCCCGCTCCTGCAGTTCCGCGTCGCTCTGCCCGAAGGCCAGGGCCGCGCCGCGCACGGCCGCCGCCGCCCAGTCCGGGGAGCGCCGACCGGAGCGGTCCAGCCAGGTGAGCTGGGCGCGCAGCAGCTTCTTCTCGCTGCGGAAGAAGACCGTGGCCGAGGCCTCGGTCAGGTGCTCCGGCTCCAGCAGGCCCGCGGCGTCCGCCTCGGCGAGCTGTGCCTGGCCGAGGGCGGCCACCGGCGACAGGCTGTCCAGCAGCGGCAGGTAGGCGCGGATCCGTGCGGCGGTCTCCTCCGGGGTCGGCGCGAGCTGCTCCAGCAGCCGCTGGAAACCGCGCTGGTCGCCCGGCCGTCCGCCGCGCGCCAGCCGGGCCAGGCAGCGGTCGAGTATCTCGTCGCGCTCGACCACGCCGGCCTCGATCAGCCCGAGGACCGCGCCACGCCACGCCTCGCCCAGCTGGTCGCCCGCGCCGACGACATCGAACATCCCGAGGAGCAGCGAGGGGGTCGACGACGCCTGGACCAGCCGGAGCACCAGCTCGCGTCGGTACTCCTCGGTGGCGTAGGGCGGGACGTGGTGGCGCTGCCACGCAAGCACCACTCCGTCCGTGACCGGCACCGGCTCACCCGCGGCGCGGGCGAGGCGCTCGACGGCCGGGTACTCGTCGCCGAGCCAGGCGGTGGGCCGTCGTTCGGCGATCCTGCGCAGCACCTCCGACTGCCACTCCGGACTCTGTTGGTCGACGACGGCCAGGACCGTCTCGTTCTGCCAGACCACGATCCCGGCGGGGGAGCCGATGCCGTTCGCCCAGGAGAACGCGGCGGAGGGCGCCGTGTTGCAGCCGAGCCCGGCCACCAGCAGGGCCAGCTTGTGGCCTCCCGAGTGCTCCCACCAGGCGACGGACATCTCCTTGCGGCGGCGCTTGAGTTCGGGCAGCAGGGCCCGGCGCTCCGCCGGACCCAGTGCGGCCAGCGCAGTCACGACGCCGTTGGCATCCCCAGCGTCCACACGGTCCAGCAGGCTCATCGCGCCGCCCTCTCCTTCACATCGTTCGAGGCGGCGCTCTCCGCCGCCAACCCCACCGCCAGCACGTGCTTGCACGGCCCGCGCCCGCCCCGGTACTTGGCCCACCAGAGGCAGGTGCACCCCAGCGAGCCGTCCGCCGCGCGGCGCACCCGCTGTACATGATCCTCCACGTGCACCATCGCCCCGCCGTCCCTCTCCGGGCGGACGGCCCCGGCGGCGACCAGTGTGCGGGCGGCTCGCAGCCGCGGGTTGCGGGACTCGGCGCGGCCAGCGTCGTAGGGGAGTTGACGGTGGAAGAAGGCCGCCTCGGCGGTGTCGTAGCCGACCTGCCCGGAGGTGCCCAGCCAGGTCAGCGCCGCGCGGACCCGCTGCGACGACAGGCCGGCCTGCTCGGCCAGCTCCGCCACGTCGATCCGCGGCTCCCGGGCCAGCAGCACCGCGACCAGGTCCGCGTCCTGCTCGCTGCCGGCCGATGCCAGCGCGTCCAGCACGCCGCCCTCGCCGGAGAAGCCGCGGGCCGGGTCGGGGGAGAGGGTGAGCGTCAGCCGCATGCCCGGGAGCTCGACCTCCCAGGCTGAGCTGGTCGGCCGGGTGTCCCCGGCCGTCAGCGGCGGGCCGTAGATGCGCAGCGCGCGAGCGTGGCGCAGCACCCGCTGCAGCGCGACGAGTCGCTGCGGGCCGGGCATGCAGACGGCGCCGGGCACGGGCCGGCTGGTCGGCCGCGGCAGCCGCCCGGTGGGGACGACCCACTGCGTCGCGCCGGCCGTGCCGCGCGCACCCCCCGCGCCTCCCGCCGTCAGCGAGCGCAGGAAGCGGACGGCCTCGGCGGCGGGCAGCTCGGCACGCAGGTCGAAGCTGGCGGCTACCACCTGCGTCTCGGCGAAGCCGCGTAGCCAGCGGTCCGACAGCGGAACCTTCTTCTCCACCAGCGGGCCGTCCGGCGTGGTGACCTCCAGCGCCTCGGTGCCGACCGCGAGCCGCAGCGGCTCGGCCGGGCCGAGGCGGCCGAGGGCGTCCCGCAGCGGGACGTTGACGTCGACATTGGTGGTTCCGTGGCCTATCCCGCCGCCGTCCAGGCCGGACTCGAGCACGTCGAGCCGGGCGTAGACGCCGCCGCAGCCGGAGAAGGACTCGAAGCGCAGCCGGTCGCCGTTGGCGGTGACCACCGGGTCCGGCGAGGCGGGCAGTCGGGGCTGGTAGTAGCGTGCCGCGGCCACGTCCGCGACCGCGAGCAGCCCGGCGGCCGCCGCCGAAGGGGCTGTCAATATCCCCTCGAAGAAGCGCGGATGGGCGACCTCGCCGAAGGGCGTGGCCCCACCGGAGGTCTCCAGCCCGAGGCGCCCGTGCAGGTCGTCCAGCACGGAGGAGCGCAGATAGCGGTACGCGTGAGCGGCTTGCGTCATGTCGGGAACGCTAGAGCAGGGGGCTGACAGCGCTCGGCGCCGGGCCTGCGGCGACGGGGCCCGGGCGCTCAGTCGCCCGGGGGCGCCTCCCTCAAGCTGCCGCGCCAAGCGGGGCGAAGACGAGGCCGAAGACCGCAGCGATCACGACTTTGACGAGGGGCAGCCTCGGCGGCTCAGGCGATGGCAGCGGCTGGGGGCAGCGGCACTCGCGATCGGGGTGCTGGCGGGGGCATGGCCGGCCTGGCAGGAGTGGCGACCCAACTCCTTCGCCACAGTGCCCGCGTCCTCGTGCTACGGCACGCTGGACGAGCAGACGCTGCGCGCGCTCATGGTGGACAACGAGGACGTCAAGGCGGCGCAGGGCCCACTGCGGACGGCCCACCAGAACGACATCGCCCACATGTTGGGCAGCTGTGGTGCCAAGCAGGGCGAACACCAGCTCGTGAACGTGCTGGTGAACCAGGACGGGGGCTATCCCGAGCCCCCGCCGACGGACATACACACGCCGAAGCAAAAACCCTCGCTGCTCCTGCAGCCAGTTCTCTTCGCCTACGACAAGGACAGCGGCGGGAACTTCACCAGCGAAGGCACCAGAGTCTACTTCCGCTGCTGGACCCAGTCCCATGAAGCCGACCACTACTCGGTCCCGTACTTCATGGACGTCGTCGTCCTCGGTCGGGCCGCCGGTTACGGCCGCGACCAAGGACGGTTGACCCTCCAACAGCGCCAGCTGCTGGCCGACTCGGCCTTGAAGCTGGCCAAGGTGGTCTCCACCGAGCTGCGTTGCGATGCCGGTGCCCAGCTTCCGGCCGAGCCGCCGGCGGACTCCTACGGCCCCGCGACGACCGACTGGATGAAGCCGGTGGAATGAGCGGAGCGCGGGAGGCCGGCTGGCCACTCCGCAACACCGGTCGGCGCCGCCGGCTGGTCGTACTGCTGGGACAACGAGTCTTTCTCCGACGGCTCCGGCCCACAGGTGCCGCTGGATATCCCCTGTCGACGCGGACCCCGCCACCGTGGCCCGCGTCCTGGAGCACGTGATGGCCGACGAGAACGACCCGGCCCGGTGGGAAGGGCCCGACCGCCTGTACGAAGCCGTCCTCGACATCTGGCGGGCCAGTAGCTGAGACCGCGCCGCCGGATGGCATGTTCGCGGCCGGAAAATTACAGGTCAAAGCCCTGGCCATCTGCTGATCAGCGGGTCTAGCATTCCCGCCACGGCGGCCCCACCACAGCATCACCGGGCCGCCGAGCAGAGCAGCCGCGCCGCGGCTCGGCGCTGCTGGCCTCCCATCGGCCGGGCCCCGCGGAACACCCCCCTCACTTCCCCGGGACCCGGCCGTGCTGCGCCTCACTCGCCCGGTTCCCGGCCGGGACGGTCCTCAGACGCGTACGTCCCGCCGCTCTCCCAGGGTGCCCGCTGGTCGGTGTGGCGCTCGGACTGGGGCGTGTTGGTCGGCACTGCTGAGGCCGAGGGTGTCGTCGTCGGAGGGCGGTCAGGAGTGGGCCAGGGCGTCGGCCTGCAGGAAGTCGAGCACGCGGCCAGGGCGAGGGCGTCGTCGATCACGTTGCACAGCGCGGGCAGTTCGCCACCGGGTCGTTCAGCACGGTGCCCGGCATCGCCGCGGCCACCGCGCACACCGCCGCCAGCGTGACCCGCTCGCCGGCCTCCAGGACCGGGAGCCCGTCGGCGAAGGGGCTGCCGGTGACTACGCTCGCAGTGAGGCCGTAGTGCAGTTCCTCGTCCAGCGGACCCTCGCCGCCGGGAACGATCTCGCGGCCGCTCGCCTGCTCGATCGCGTCGGCGGCCCGCTCCACGACGGTGCGGTGCCACTCATCCGTCTGCCGGGCGACCAGCTCCCGCACCCACCCGCCAGCCCGCCGCCCGGTCTCGGCCGCCAGGGCGAGCACCTCGTTCACCGCCTGCTGCCGTGCCCGCTCCGGATCCTGCTGCTCCTGGTCCTCGACGGCACCGCCGCCCGGGTCGAGTGCGGGCAGGGAAGTCACGTTCGTGATGACCCGTCAACCCGGCGGCCGCCCTCCAGGTCACGGCCCAGCCGCACGCAGCGCTCCGCCCGGGCCGAGGCCCGCCCCGCGAACCGGCGTCCGGGTGACAGGATGTCAGCCATGAGTGATCAATCCGGGCGTCCGGTGCGGCGCCAGCTGATCCAGCCGTTCTCCCACCCCGACGCCGCAGTCGACCAGCCGCTCGGCGAGCGGTTGCTGCCCGTGGAACGCTCGCCGTTCTCCGCCCCGGCCCCGGGCGCGCCCGACACCGGGATCGACCAGGTCCCCTTGCAGGGGATCCGGAAGCGCCTGGGCCCCGGCGGTCTCGCCGCCCAGGGTTCCGCCTGACACCACTCCGCAGTGGGTCGGCTCGCCGGCCTGGGCGACGGCATGGGCCGGTTTCCGGGGCGGCGTGCGCGTCGGCGTATTGGGCAAGCTGAGAAGAAGACACCGATGCCGTCAGGATCGCGGCGCGGCCAAATCCGGGCGCCCCGGCGGCCCATGGCTCCGCTGGCTGGTGGGGGGCTACCGGCGACCCTACTCGGGCGCGCCCGGCGGCGCCGAGAGCGCCGACGGTGCTGGCGGCGCCGACAGCGAGATGAAGCCGAAGGAGAACGGCGGCTCGCGGCGGAGCTCGCGCCGGTCGCGCGGCTCGGCGTCGTCCGGGCGGTCTGGGTGGGTGACCGCGCGCGGCCCGAGGTGGAGAGGGCCGAAGCGCACGTCTCGATGGAGGCGGTCGAGGACGTCGTGGCCCTGGGCGCGCAGCGCCTCGGCGACCTCGTGGGCGGGCCGGCCGAGGACGTCGACGCCGTGCAGGCGCACCGGGCATCGGGATCCGGCATCGGAGGGGCTGCGCGAGACTGACAGGAACGCGAAATCGCCATCGGCCCGGGCGGACAGGGTGACCATGATGCCCGGGAGCGAGAAGCCCAGGGCCCACGGGGTGCGGCAGACGGAGGCCGGGGAGAGGCTGCCCCGCAGGACGTCCTCGTGCGGCGCCAATGCCCGCCGGACCTCGGCTCTGGTGAGCCCGAAGCGGAGCTCGGCCAGCGGGGCGGGCAGTGGGGCAGACAGGCGGAGTCCGCGGCCCGGCAGCAGATCGATGGTCACCTGGTCATCATTCCCGATCACCACCTCGGCGTCCGGCGAAGTCACCAGCCCGGACCGGCCCAGCACCGGGTGCGGGGCTGCGGCGCGGCTTCCAGCTCTTCCTCGGCCTGGCCCGCCTGGAGGCGCACACGGTCGATAACCAGGTTGCCGTCTCCTGGCGCGGTGCCGCCGTCGCCCTGAACGGCAAGCCGGTCAACTGGTCCGGCATCAACATCTACGAACTGGGCGGGGACGGCCTCATCCAGGACGCCAAGGCGTACTTCAACCCCGCCGCCTTCCAGGCCCAACTCGCCAGCTAGCCCCGGATCGCAGGCACCGGCACGGGCTCGGAAGAACGGATAGCGCGAGCCCGTACCGGACCGACACCAACGAACACAGGCCGCATCAAGCCATCGCGAACGCCCGACCCTCTGCGCTCTTCCCCAGCCGATCGACACCCCGGAGCAGATCGCCCGAATCGACAACATACGCCGGACCGACCGACTCGGCGGCCTCCTCCACGAATACCAACATGCGGCCTGAAAAGGGAGGATGACCTCTCGGCAAGCGCAGGGTCGTCGGCCTGGTTCGCCGCAAGGCTTCCTCGACCTCCGCGAGCGCCCCGCGCACCGAGGCCGACGAGGCCGCCGAAAGGCGCTTCCCGGTGTTCTTGCCGTCTGTGCTTTGGGGACCATCGGTACAGCTGCTGGCGCAGAAATTGATCATGATCGGCTGGGTGCGAAGCGGGGCAGTATCACTCACAATACGCATCAGACTGATCGCAGCGTGCAATGATCATGGATGTTGCGTCCTCTTGCCGAAGGATTGTCCGCCATGTCCATTCAGCTGACCGCCATCCGCACTCAAAACACCCTGCCCGAAGTTCCCACCCTGGGACTCACGTACGTTTCGACCCTGGACCTGTTCAACACGGATGGATCCCCGGCGGGTTCGGGCGTCGCGAGCAGCGCCATCGTGGACCTGACTCCAAGCGGGCCGGTCGTTCTCTCACAGATCGTGCTCGCGCTAGCCGGTGGCGAGCTCCAGTACCAGCGCGTGATCGACCGCTTCGGCAGCTACCCGCGCACCGCCGCCGGAGCCATCCTGGGGGGCACCGGCGTATACCGGGGCAGCAGCGGTGATGTGGAGATCACCTGGCCCAACGAGGACAGGATCGACCTCACCTTCAAGCCTGTGAGCTGAATCGATCTCAGCGCCGACGGCTGCGCCGGTCCTCGACCGCCCTCGGTCGAGGAAGCGAGGGCGGCCGCGGTCCGGCGGGCCAGGTCCGACTCGCTGGCGAGGAGCTCCCAAGTGCCGTCCGCGAGCTGGAGGTTCGCCTCATGGACGACCTGCTCGACTGCCTTCGGCATGGCCATGGCGGCACCCTATCGACGGCAGGACCAGCAAGGTAGCTCGCCATGTCGGGTATGACCTGTTGGTCGTGGTGGCGACCGAGGTGTAGCTCCGACAATTCCTCGCGCCGGCCGCCGTCGGCCTGGCATCATCCGCTCTGCGCCCGGGGAGATCCAGCGGGACGCAATGTGCAGGCGTGGTACGGGTGGTGGGGGTGCGATGGACGCGTGGTCGGGGAACTTGAGCAAGCCGAAACGGCGGCGGAGGGCGCCGTTGGCTGTTCGGATCGCCGGGCGGGTTCTGTTGGTCGCCGTCGGCCTGTCTGCTGTCGGTTTCGGTTTCGTCCAGTTCTCGGAGGCTTTCGAGACCTTGGGTGCCCATCGCGGTGTCCCCGTGTGTGGTACGGCGGAGGCCGGGGCGGGTACCGATTGCCTGCACCAGGAGAGCGGGTGGGTCACGAGGAAGTACGCGGAGGATGGAGACGACTCGACGTCCTTCATGTTGACCGTCGCCCGTGAGACGGCTCCGAGCGGCGACTACAGCGTGAGCGGCTCCTTCTACGGGGACGTCAAGGTCGGTTCCGTCGTGGACTTGAAGGTGTATCGGGGCGCGGTGGTCCGGCTCGCGTACCGGGGGCACGAGGCCGAACACCTGAACATCCTCTGGAGGGTCCTGATCGAGGCGGCGGTGCTGATCGGCGTCGGCACGTCCGCGATCGCCCACGGTCTCGCCGCGCCGCCGGCGCGGAAGTGGTGGGTCGCGGTTTCGATGACCGTTCCGACCGCGGTGGCGGTGATCGCGGGTTCCGCCCTCCTCGTGTCGGTCCAGTGGCCGTTCGCCGTTAATCTCGGCCTTTCCGCCCTGGGATGGCTGGTTATGCTGGCCGTCACCTGGTCGGCGGTCGACTACTGGAACTTCCGCGGGGTTTGAGCGCCCGGTCTGCCGCGAGTGCTCGAACCGGTACACCGACAGCGAGTGGCACCGGTCGCGGTCCGGCTGGGGCGCCGGGCTGTGCGACGCCTGTGTCCAGGCCGCCGCGGACCGGAAGCGGGCCGAGCGGGCCGCCGCCGCCGCCGCCGCAGCCGCAGCGAGGCCCCGCTCCTGGTGGCGCCGCTCCTGACTGCCGCCCCGCCCCGGTCTGACGGGGTGGTACTGCAACACGCTGCAACGCGAGCGGCCGCCTGGCTGCCGTGTTGCAGCCTGACCTGCGCCGATGCGCGGGAACCGGGCCGGGGAAGGGCGTGTTGCAGCCGCGTTGCATCCCGCTCCTCAGGCCTGACCTGACCCTATGAGGGCCGGGCCCCCTTCCGTGCTCAGCCCGGCGATGCTTATCGTCCGGGTACACACGAGCTCGGGAAGGAGGCCCGGCAATGTCTGTCTACGTCGGGATCGACGTGCACCGCAAGAGGTCCCAGATCGCGGTGGTGGACCACGACGGCACGGTTCAGGTCAACCGGAACGTCCCCAACGGAGTCGAGACCGTGCTCGAGGTGATCGGGGACCTGCCGATCGGAACACCGGTCGCGTTCGAGGCCGCTTTCGGCTGGGGCTGGCTGGTCGAACTCCTCGAGGACTACGGCTACGACCCGCACCTGGTCCACCCTCTGCAGTGCAAGGCGATCGCCTCCGCCAGGCTCAAGAACGACAAGGTCGACGCCGCCACCCTCGGCCAACTGCTTCGCGGCGACCTCCTCCCGGAGGCATGGATCGCCCCGCTCGACGTGCGCCAGCAACGCGCCCTGCTTCGCCACCGCGCCCAGCTCGTGCGTCTGCGCACCCGCCTGCGCAACCGCATCCACGCCGTCCTCGCCGACCTCGGCCACGACCGGGCGGGCGGATTCTGCACCGCACCCGGCCGCGCCTGGTTGGCCGAACTACCGCTGCCCGACGCCTCCCGCCGCGTCGTGGACGACCTCCTCGCGGTCATGGACGGCCTTCAGCCGCCGATCGACGCCCTCGACAAGCAGCTGAACGCACAGGCACGTGGTGATCCACGCGTTGCGGCACTCACCCAACTGCCCGGCGTCGGCACGCTCACCGCGCTGATGATCGTGGCCGAAGTGGGGGACGTCAGCCGTTTCCCCTCCGCGCGCCAGCTCGCCTCCTGGGCGGGGCTCACCCCCACCGTCCGCAACTCCGACCGCACCGTCCACCACGGGCACATCTCCAAGCAGGGCTCGCCCTGGCTGCGCTGGATCATGTGCGAGGCCGCCCAGACCGCCAAACGCCACCCGCTGTTCGCCCCCGCCTACCAGGAGATGGCCCGCCGCCGGGGCAAGAAGATCGCCACCACCGCGGTGGCCCGCAAACTCCTCGCCCGCGCCTACCACGTCCTGCGCGAGCTCCACGACCAACAGACCACACCGCACCGGCGGGCTGCCGCCCACCGGCCGACACCGACAGCCACACACTCCGGGTGAGCTCGCACCCACCGCATGAGACGGCAACCCGCCGCGCTCGATGACCTGACTGAGCAGCCCGGTCCCCCGAACCACGGCCATGGCGCCGGCCTGGGCCGGACGCCGGATGGGTGCATGTGACACCACGCATCGGCCACATTCCCGGGGGACGCCAACCCGCTGTCACCACAAGCACTTTCAGAACATCCCGGCGAACCATCATCGGTCGCCGCTCGTCGGCGTCCAGCTCGTTCGTCCTCGCCTGCTCATCCCTCGCAGGCTCCGGGCGCTCCAACTGGACCCCTCCCGCACGGCGACCAACCCGAACAACCGCCGGGACGGCCCGGAGAACAGCCCCGGGAGGCCACCACACCTCCACGGGTGCACCAGCCTGCCAATTGACAGGCCCGGCCCTCATGGGTGCGGCGGGGAGTTTCGCCCCCCGGGCTGTGGTGAGTTCGCCCGCCCCGGGCGGCCGTCCGCCGGTGAGTTTTGGGCGCCAACCGGTGAGTTTCGGGTGTCGGTACAGGTCAACGGCCGGTGAGAACGGCCGCCGCTGGGCCGTCCGGGTGGCGGCCAGAGGCCAGGCGCACCCACCGGCGTCGCCGTCCGGCAGCGCCGGCCGTCCCCGCACCCGCTGCTGCGATCCGCACCGCGAGGCCGCCGGCCCCGGCCCGACCGCACGGCGCGGGCGGGTGCTGCCGCACCTGGTCCAGCGAGCACCTCACACCCGGTGGGATGGTCGTGAGGACCACCTGGCACGAGCCCGCCTGCCGGACCTGGGGCCGGCCGTGACCACCCCCGCCGGGCCGGGCGCCCGCTTCGAGTCCGGCGCCAGGGTCGTGCGCCGCGACATCCACGCGGGCAAGGTGTGGTCCGCCCAGCCCTACCGGGCACTCGCCGACACCGGCACCGTCCTCGAACTCGCCTACTGGCCGGGCATCCGCTCCCTCGCCCCCACCACCTGGACCACGGCGCTGCGCACCGGCGACGACGCGGTGCGCAAGAGCGGCCTGACCAACCTCGCGGCCGGCACCTGGATGCTTGACTCCTGGGCCTGGCAAGACACCGTCCTGCGCTCCCGCTTCGAGCCGGGCGAGTGGTTCTCCGCGCACCATTTCCAAACCCCGGCGGGGGAGCCGCTGCGCCTGTACGTGAACTTCGAGAAGCCGGCGGTGCGGACGCGGATCGGGATCGACACCCTGGATCTGCTCGTCGACTTGGTGGTCGAGCCCGACCTGTCCGGGCACCGGTGGAAGGACACCGACGAGTATGCGCACGGCCGCCGACTCGGGTTCATCACCGACCAGGACCATCGCCTGGTCGAGCAGGCCCGCGAGCGCGTCCTCGGCTTCCTCCAGGACCGCGCGGGGCCGTTCGCCGCCCCGTGGCCCGCCTGGGCACCGGAGACGGACTGGCCGCTGCCCCAACTGCCCGATGGCGCCGACCGGGCGGCCCTGTAGTGTCGCCGCGTGACCCAGCCACCTCAGCGGGGCACGCCCCGCCGGGCCATGACCGCGGGGTAGGCGCGGACGGCGAGCCGGGCCGCGAAGAGCGCGGCGAGGTGCCCGGGGCCGGGGCGGGCGATCCGGTTCGCGTCCAGGTCGTCGCAGCCCAGGCGCCGCGCGATGGGGGGCCGCGAACGCACACCGCGATGTCCACGGGCCGGGCCTTGTGCCGGTGACCAGGTTGTGGTCAGGGTGGCCGAAGCCCGCGCCGGGGACCGGGCACGGCGCGCCGGGGTTCGATGAGGGCGGCAGTGCGGTCACACGAGGGCGGATGTCCGGCAGAGCCCGGTTTGAGCGGTCGCCCCCGCAGGCCCGGCGCCTCGTGGGAGTGGCGCGGAGCCGGGCGGGGGGAGCAGGCTCGAAGGCGGACAGCTTCCTTCGCGACAGGAGGGGCCCGCTCATGTCCACCCGGCGCTCCTTCCGATCCAGGAACCCCGGCGCGCTCGCGCCGTTGCTGCAGGTCACCGTCGTCACCGTGCCCGGCCGGGCCGTGGTCGTCCGCCTTGACGGAGAGGTCGACCAGGACCAGCGCCGGCGCCTGGAAGCAGCTCTGGGCAGTGCGGTGGCCCTGCGGTCGCCTCGGCTGGTGGTCGATCTCGCCGGTTTGGGCTTCTGCGACTCCTCCTACCTGAACGCCCTGCTCGGCGCCCGACTGGCTGCCCAGGGCGCCGAGGTCGAGCTGCTGCTGGCAGCCCCCACCGCACAGGCGCGCCGGCTGCTGGAGATCACCGGCACTGATGAGCTCTTCACCGTCTGCGACAGCGTGCGCGCCGCCCTCGGCGACGCCGGCGCCGAAGCCGGGTGAGAGCCCGTGGACACCCCGCAGCGGTACGCGGTCACCCTGCCCGGCACCCCGGGCGGGCACGCACCCCCGGAAGTTGTCATCGTCCACGCCACAGGCGAGCGGAGCGCAGACGGGGCGCCGGTCTACGCCGACGCGGCGGGCACGTTCCGGGTGGAGATCCGGGCGGGCGTGGCCCTGCCGCTGGATGCCGCGCCGGAGGCCGGCCGGCACACCTGCCTGCACGCGACAGCCCTGCCCTGACCCACTACGGCCGGACGGCACTGTCTGATCGAGGCGTTGGACAACCCGGACAACCGGGCCGTGCCGCCTACAACGAGCGCCAGAAGGCCCGCGAGAAGAAGGCTCGCCAGGCCGACCGGGAGCTGATGCAGAGCCTGGCCTGTGCCGACTGCGGCGAGGTTCCCAAGGCGGAGAGCACGTACGAGTACGGGGTCCACGGCCGGTGGACCCGCCGTCCCGGTGGCCGCTGCTACCCCTGCCACCACAAGTACGAGGAACGCCAGGAGAAGGCCGCCGCCAAGGCCCTCAAGCGCCTCGAGAAGGCCCGGGAGACCAAAGTCTGGATGAGAGCCCTGTATGCGTCGGGTGGGCCGGGGTGGCCGGTGCTGGAGCTGCGGGAAATGGTCGGCCCTGACTGGCTGGACCGCCCGGAGTGGAGAACAGGCCCGCACGGCACTGGACTTGGGCCCACTGCTGTTGCCAGCCCCTCTCATGAAGACGCAGGTCAACCCCGAACAACCGGCGTGTTGTTCGCCAGGTGACGGGACGCTACCCAATGGATCGGCAGAACGTCAGAACGGGGGACCGTCGTGCCACGGGCCGTAGGCCAAGGGCAGTGGGTGCCTGGGGGCGGGGTCGCTGAAGGATGGCCAGGGCGTCGTCGATATGGTCGAGGTCGATGAGGTAGCCGGCCAGAGCGTGACTGTTGGCGTGGCCTTGCTGCCGAAGGACGGTGACGGCCTCCTCGGTGCGCCCGGCGTCGGCGAGCAGTCCGGTGACGGCGGAGGCCGCGTAGGAGTCGGCTCCTTCGGGGTGGTTCCGGGCCTGGTCGATTCGCAGTCGGTGCCTACTGCCGACACTGTTCCCGCCACCACCAGGGGATTCGACGCAGGCAAGAAGGTCAAGGGCCGCAAGCGGTTCATCGTCACCGACACCCTCGGCCTGCTGCTGGCCGTGCACGTCGTCGCGGCCAGTGTCCAGGACCGCGACGGCGCTCGCCGACCGTTGCTGTGGACCCGCCTCGACCACCCGAGCGTCAAGAAGATCTGGGCAGACCAGGGCTTCGCCGGCCGCCTGGTCGACTGGATCACCACCGTGCTCGGCCGCGAGCTGGAGATAGTCCGCAAGGACCCCGACCAACGGGGGCTTAAAAGTCCAGTCGAAGCGGTGGGCGGTAGAACGTACCTTTTCGTGGCTCACCGCCCACCGGCGCCTGGCCCGTGATTACGAGACCAGTCCCGTCCGCTCCGAGACGATGATCCGCTGGGCGGTGATCGGCATCATGGTCCGCGGCGTGACCCGTGTGGGGCCGGCTTCCCGGGCGGGTCGGCGCCCATTGACGCGAACTTCGGCCTGATAACGAGGCGGGGGCAGCAACATCAGTCCAGCTCGTCTTCGTCTCCGATGAGCAACGTCACCATCGTTTCGAGACGCTCGTCGCTGACCTGCGGAACAGTCCAGTTATTGCTGCGCGCGTGCTCGATGAACGCTGGGTCGAGTTCCACGTGGTAGTGCCCCACATAGTGGGCCAGCTCGGAGTACCACAGCCAGTGTCCATCCGTGAGCAGGTGCAGCCCTCCGATGAAGGCGCCACTCTCGCTCAGCACGTCAGGCACAGCCGAAGGCGTGGCGACCAGGGTCGTTCCGGCGCGCAGGTACCGAACCAGATCGCTTTCATGCTCCGGCGCAGCCGTCCGCACCGCAGCCCGGATCGACGGCCCGTCGGGACTGCCGTACTCCAGTTCCTTGAAGCCGCCGACGATGGGAAACCTGTCGAAGATCACCTGGCCGAGCCTAGAACACCCTCCGGGAGGCCACCGACCCAGATCTCAAACGCGGTCTGAGTGGTGGAACGTGCACGTGTCATGCCTGGGGCTTCTGCAGCCAGTCTGCTTCGGTGGTCCAGAACATTTGGCGCGCACCGAGGTAGTCGTGGGCGAAGTCCGTGAACCGTTCGCGGGTGTACGGCTCACCGGTCTTGGGGTCTTTGGCGTTGATGTCGGGTTCCTGAACGGCCATCGCGACGAGGGGAAGAGCATCCTTGTATTCGTGGAGGAACTTGTAGGAGTTCTCCATCTGGTACTGCC
Source organism: Kitasatospora sp. NPDC056531 (assembly GCF_042794375.1). Classification (NCBI taxonomy): domain Bacteria; kingdom Bacillati; phylum Actinomycetota; class Actinomycetes; order Kitasatosporales; family Streptomycetaceae; genus Kitasatospora; species Kitasatospora sp. NPDC056531. The sequence continues at coordinate 32,088 of NZ_JBHTTU010000060.1, forward strand.
GGTCCGGCAGGGTGTCCGGTCCTCCTATGCCGATCTTCTGGCCCCTGGCGAGGTCGAACATCTCCTTCATGCGCTTGTGGTCGTCGTCATCCGGCAGGAAGTTGATGTACTGGATGAACTGTGTCCTGGTGAAGACCTTCTTGCCGTAGCGCATGTTGTCGATCTCGGCATCGATGTAGGACTTCGAGGTGTACTTGGTTTGATCATTCTTGGTGTCCACCTCGACCGCGGTCTCCGGAAGGTTCACCCCGGCGAGCTTGCCGTCGAACTTCTCCGCCATCGCCTTCAGCATGGCCTGGAAGTCTGCGCGTACCTCTTTGTTCCACTGCGCGGCCATGGCCCCATGGGTGGTGGGGTTGTCAGGGTTCTCGTCGACCGTCGGCGCGACCCCGCCCTCGTCCTTCACATATTGGGGAACGCCGGCGTCCTTCATGGCTACATCGAAGAACCGATCCTGAACCTGGACGAACAGTTTCTTGTGGCGTTCCTGGAGATACTTCAGGGCAATGTCCAGCCGCGACCACTTGTATTCCCCCTTCTTCCCCTCAAGGGCCTTCCAGGGCACCACCACCTGTACGCCGCCGATGTCCGTACGGTCAATCATGGCCTTGACCTTGGGGTCCTCGCCGGACGTCGCATCCTCAAACGCGCCAAGCGACATGTACAGATTGTCCGACACCTTTCCGCGGGACACCGAGGCGGCGGTCTGGTCGGGGGCGGGAGCCGCGGCGGCCACCCCGACGGTGGCCGCCAAGGTCATGGCCGTGAGGACAACAGATCCGACCGCACCACGTTGCATCATCATGAACAAGAGGCTAAGAGAACGTTCTAAGTGAAAGATAAGAGTGTCCGCTGTCACTCCCGGTGTCAGCACTCACCGCCACCGACCCTGACGGCCCGTAACGAAGTGTTGGTTTTCTCGTGTACAACGTCCGCCTTCCAGAGCAACCCCGTCATCTTCTCCGGGCGGTCGGTGGGAAGCCTGATGTTCAGGTCGTAGCACCATGGGAGGCCCACCGTACGGGCAGGGGCCATGGGAGCACAGGGGTGACGGTCAGCTGACGATGCCGTGTTCCCAGGCCCAGGCTGCGATCTCCACGCGGTTGCGGGCCGGTAGTTTGTCCTGGATCCGGCTGAGATGGCTCTTGATGGTGCTGAGGGAGAGGACCATCTGCTCGGCGATCTCGTTGTTGGTGCGGCCGCGGGCGACCAGGGTCACGACCTTGAGTTCCTGAGGGGTGAGGCGTCGCGCCGCGGCGGCCGCGGTCTCGGCACGGGACGGCTTGTTCAGGTGCTCGAGGAGTCTGACGGTGACGGACGGCGAGATCAGGGAGTCGCCGTTGACCGCGGCGTGGACCGCCTCTACCAGCAAGCGGGGGCCGGAGTTCTTGACCACGAAGCCGCTGGCGCCGGCCCGCAGGGCGCCGTAGACGTATTCGTCCAGGTCGAAGGTGGTGACGATGACGATCTTCGTGCCGGACGCTGCCGCGCCCTGCTCCTGACGCAGGCGCTTCGTCGCTTCGAGGCCGTCGAGTTTCGGCATGCGGATGTCCATCAGGCAGACGTCGGGCTTCAGCCGGCGTACGGTCTCGACGGCCTCGAGGCCGTCGGATGCCTGGCCGATCACGGAAATGTCGTCCTGACTTTCCAGGATGAGTCGGAATCCGGTCCGCACCATTTCCTGGTCGTCGGCGATCACTACTGAGACGCTCAATGCGGGTTCTCACTCCGTACCTTGATGGGCATCGATCACTTCACGGGTATCGATGCCGACAGTTCCCAGCCGCCCTCGGGCATGGGGCCGCAGGTGAGCTCGCCGCCCAGCTCGGCCACCCGCTCCGACAGGCCGATCATGCCGAAGCCGCTGTGCCGGAACCTCCCTCGGCTGCGGTGCTGTCCGGTGGCGTTGTCACGTACGCGGACGACCAGCCGGTCTCCGTCGGTTCCCAGCATGACGTGCACGGCGGTGGCCGTACGGGCGTGTTTGCGGATGTTGGTCAGGCCTTCCTGGACCAGCCGCTCGACGGACTTGGCCAGTTGTGGTGACCAGGCGGAGCTGTCCACGTCGTCAGCCTTGTCGAGCCAGGCGTGCTGTCCGGGTGCCGGGAAGCGGTGGACCAGTTCCTCGATCGCCGTCATGGCGGGGGTGACCGGTGCCGATGTCCTGGGGCCGCCGGGTTCGCGCAGCAGGCGGACCATGCGGCCCATGGCCACCAGCCCTTCCTGGCCGGTCCTTTCGATGTTGGAGAACAACTGGCGGGCCATAGCCGGGTCACGCTCGGCGGTGTGCTCTCCGGCCTGGGCCTGGACGACCATGGCCGTGACGTAGTGGGCCACATGGTCGTGCAGGTCACGGGCGAGGTCCAGGCGTTCGGACTGGCGCACCTGCTCGGCTGTGGCCTGGCGCCTGCCGTCCTCGGTCCGCAGATAGCCGCCCAGCAGCACGAAACCCACCGGCAGCAGGGTGAACAGCTTGTCGATTCCGTCGAGTACGGGCAGATCCGACAGGGTCGGAGCGCGGCCGGCAAGGCGCACCACCGCCACGAACAGCGGCACCGCCGACATGGCGAGCGGCAACGGCCGTGCGTACCGGCAGGCCACGCACAACAGCATCAGGAGTCCGATGAGTTCGGCCCATCCGGGGGTGCGCTGCAGCACGGTGCGCTCCACCAGTGAGGTCGTCAGCAGCGAGACGGCCGCCGCGGCGACGGACAGCGCGCAGGCCGTCCAGTGCCGGCCGGCCCGGTACGCCGGCACTGATCCGGCGGCCGTGACCAGCGCCAGGACGCCGCTGGCGACGACTACGAGCCCGATGCGACTGCGGCTCACCACACCTGCGTCCAGCACCAGGAGCAGCACGCCGACGCACGCTGCGGCGACGGCGTCCGGTGCGGGGCGCAAGATCGACAGGGACATGGAGAGGAGGATAGACGACCGCTCGCGGGCCCAGCGGGCGGGGAGAGGATACGTACTTTCGGCCGATGCCGCTCCCGGGAATGCGGCCTTTCGGCTGCTCCGGACCTGCCGAACGCAGCCCAGAATGAACCGCGTACCAAACGGCCGACGCGTCATCAGGAGGCGCCGTGAAGTTCCCCGCATCCCGTACCTACGTCAAGTCACTGCTCGTAACCGGTGCTTCGGTCATGGCAGCGGTGTCACTCACCGGCTGCGGCCTGTTCGGCAAGAGCTGGGACGTGAAGATGGAAGTGACCGGCCCCGGCACCACCGACGTCAGCTACAGCTTCTCCGGTGAAACCAACGCGAAAACCGCAGCGCAGCAGCGGTTGCCCTGGACCAGCGCGCAGAACGTCGGTTTCGGTTTCAACGACCTGGTAGTCAAGAGCGCGGATCCCGGCGCGGTCTGCAGCATCTACGTCGACGGCAAGCTCAAGGATCAGCAGAAGCCTGACGCCAAGGGCAACCTGTCGTGCTCCGTCGATCTCAAGAACTGATCGGATTGGCCGGACTCGGATACCTTCGGTGTCCTTCGGCCAGCGCTCTCGTCAGCACGTGGACCTGTCGCTGACCGACGCGATGTGGTTCTACAACTACGTGCACGTCGGCGACCCCGTCACCATCACCGGGTCGCCCGGCGGCGACGCGCAGGCCGACAACGGCTACACGTCGTTCGACCCGTCCTGGCAGCAGTGGGCCGGGGGCAGCGCGAACGGCCCGGAGACCACCACGGTCGGCGTCTCCGACTGATTTGGCCAAGGCGTCGGACACGGCACCTGGAAGAGGGGCGAGTCGAACGTGAGGCGACGCCGGGATGTCTCTGCGGATTGGGAGTGGAGCTCCGGCCCCACGCCCCGCGGCAAGGCCGCTGGTGGCTGCGGCGGACGGCGTCGGCTGTGCGTACGCCAGGTGGAGAACGGATTACTCGCCGCTTGGTGCTTGAATCAGGCCGGTGGAATGGCGGGAAGCAGCCTTATCGGTTGGAGAACACCGTCGCGCGCCTTACAGGGCGTGCGTCGGGCGTGGTGGGGATCTCCGGGCGGGCCTGCTGTCCGGAGCCGGTGCACGGGAACGAGGGCTGACATGGCGTCAGTGGGAGAGCGGCTGAATCGAACGCGGCAACGGGCGTTCATCGGGCGGGACGGGGAGCTCGTCCGCTTCAGGAAGGCACTGGCCGGTGATCCAGCGGCACCGTTCGCGTTCTACCTGCATGGTCCCGGGGGTATCGGAAAGTCGTCGCTGCTGCGGCGTATGGCCGACGAGGCCAGGGAGGCAGGGCGGCTCCTCCTTGAACTGGACGGCCGTTTCGTCAGTCGGGACCCGGCCGACTTCGAACGCGCCGTCGGTCCTTTCCTGGACGTTTCCGGAGCGGTCCTGTTCGTGGATTCCTTCGAGCATTGTCAGTGGCTGGAGAGCTGGCTGTGGCAGCAGTTCCTGCCCCGTGCGGCGGACGACACTCTGGTGGTTCTGGCGGGCCGGCTGGCGCCGGAGCCGCAGTGGACCGCGGATCCTGCCTGGTCCGAGGTTTTGTACGTCCGTGAACTGGAGCCGTTCTCCGAGCAGCAGGCTCGGAGCCTGCTGCTCGCCACAGGGATTCCCAGCTCGCTTCGGGAGGATGTACTCCGCTTCGCCGGTGGGAACCCGCTGGCCCTGTCCCTCGCCGCCGCGGCCGGAGCTGCAGGCTGGAGCGGTGAAGGGATCTGGGTACCCTCGGCCGAAATATTGGGGATCTTGTTGGCCGGGCTGGTCGGTGAGGTTCCGACAGCGGCTCACCGCCGGGCGCTGGAGGTAGTGGCACAGGCTCATTCGACCTCCGAGGAACTGCTCACCGCGGTCCTGCCCGAGGAGGACTCCCATGAGCTGTTCGACTGGCTGAGGAACCTACCGTTCATCGAGTCCACGCATCGCGGGCTCTACCCACACGATGCCGCACGCGAGACCCTGGTAGCCGACCTGCGCTGGCGGGCACCCAGTGCCTTCACGACGATGCGCCAGCGACTCGCGGAGGAGTACCTGCGACTGCTGCGCGAGGCATCCGAGGAACGCGTCTGGATAGTCACCGACGAAATCTTCTATCTCTTCCGCGAGTTGGCGAGCCTCGCGCGCCTGCGCACCTGGTCCCGCGAGAACGAGGTGCACGCGCGTTCGCTCCAGCCAGAGGACATCGATGTCGTCCTGCGCATGACCGAGGAGACGGAGGGAACCGAGTCCGCGGACCTGGTGCGCTACTGGATCCAGCGTCAGCCGCAGGCGTTCAATGTCTTCCGTGGCGTCGCCACCGGTCAATGCGTGGCCTTCACGACCCGGCTCGTCCTGCCCGCCCCGCCCGATCCCCAGGACCTGGCCACCGACCCCGTTGTCGCGGCGGCATGGGCGCACACCGAGGCCACGACGCCCGTCCGCCCCGGCGAGCACATCGGCATGACGCGCTTCTCCGTCTACCCAGAGCACTACCAGGTCCCCTCCCGGGTCATCGACCTGAGCAACTCCAGAGCCCAGGCCGAAGCCGCCAGAGCCCGCGGGCGGGCGCACGGCTTCGTCGTCTACCAGGACGCCGAAGCCTGGGCCCAGCGCTTCCGCGGGGTCATGCACGACTGCGGCGCACGACCGCGCGTGGGCCAACACACCTACGGACTGTTCGTCAACGACTGGCGGCAGGTGCCCGTCGAGACCTGGCTGAGACACCTCATCACCGCGACGGACGTGCCGGCCCCGTCCGGCCCCTCGGGCATCCCGCGCACCGGGTTCGACCAGGCTGTGCGCGAGGCCCTGCCGCTGTGGCACGATGCGGCCGCCTTCGCTGCCTGCGCGCTGACGCGTACCCGGCTGGCGGCTGACTTCACCGATCCCGCCGGCCAACTGCGCACCCTGCTGCGCCGGACGGTCGACGGCTTGGCCGGTGACCCGCGCGGCGTGCGCGCGCGTGACGCCCTGACGGCCGGCTACTTCTCCGGTGCGCCCACCCAGGAAGCCGCCGCCCGCCGTCTCGGCCTCCCGTACGGAACCTACCGACGCCACCTGCGCCAGGGACTGGACCTGCTCTGCGAAGCCCTGTGGCAGCAGGAGCTGCACGGCCCCCGGTAGGAAGGCGTGGCCAGGACAGCGACCTTGGACCCTGACGGTCGTGACGAAAACGAGTCAGGGACTGGAGGGACCGGGATCGGGACCGGGAGTCACAGCCGTCGCTGCCGGGTGTCACCCCCGCCTGCCGCCGTGTCCCGCAGGTGAGAGGCGACGAGCCTGTGTGGTCGGGTAGCCAGGTCACGGCAAGATCCGGCTACCCGACGCACAGGCCGCTTCGTGTTCCCAGGGGGTGGGCGGTCGGTGGGCTCAGTTGACGCAGTGGTCGACGGTGATCGGGCTGCCCTTGCAGTTGGTGGGGTGGTTGTCGGAGATCGCGGAGTCCTCGAAGACGGTGAATTGGGTGTTCGTCCAGACGCCGCCCGCGTTGGTGGTGCTGGTGCCGTTGCCGGAGCTGTTGTCGGTGACCTTGGTCTTGATGAGCTGAAGGTTGCCCGAGAAGCGCTGGCCGGTGTCGTTGATGTTGTAGATCCCGCCGCCCTGTGAGTTCGCGTCGGTGGTCTTGTTGCGCACGACCTTGACGTCGTCGAGGACCAGGCCGCGGTTGTTCCAGAGCCCGCCGCCCTGGCCGTTCACTCCGGTGACGCTGTTCTCGCTGATGGTGCTGTGCCGGATCTCAGCGGTCTGGCTGGTCCACACGCCGCCGCCCCGGCTGGCCGCCGTGTTGTCGGTGATCCGGCTGCCCTCGATCTCCAGGACGTTGAAGTTGTTGATGCCGCCTCCCTGTGAGGCGGTGTTGCCGCTGACGTTGGTGTCATGCAGCTTCGTGTGGTCGAAGTTTTGGATGCCGCCTCCCTGGCCGCCTGCCGTGTTGTCGGTCACGACACTGCTGTTGAGGTTGACGGTGCCGAAGTTGGTGAAGACGGCGCCGCCGTCGAAGGTCGCCGAGTTGTTGCTGAGGGTGGTGTTGTCGGTGTCGGTGGTGCCGCCGTCCTGTCGCAGCCCGCCGCCCAGCGAGCCGGCCGTGTTGGACATCACCCGGGAGTCCTTCAGACGTAGGGCGCCGATGTTGCCGATGCCGCCGCCGCCGTCGGTTGACGTGTTGCGGGTGGAGTGGTTGTCGCTGATCGTGCAGTGGATGATGCTGGCTTGCCCCTGGTTGGCGATTCCGCCGCCGTAGCTTTGGGCGGTGTTCCCGGTGACGGTGCTGTCGCTGAGGCGCAGCTCGCCGCCCTTCTGGACGAGGATGCCGCCGCCGGTGTCGCCGGCGGGGTTGGACACGTTGCCGCCCTTGATGGTGAGGTCGTTCAGAGACAGGTCGCCGTGGGGGCCGGCGATGTCGAAGATACGGAAGAGCGGGGTGCCCGGGGCGTCGTCGCGTTGGATGGTGGCGTCGTTGCCCTTGATGTGGATCCGCTGGGTGATCACCGGCAGTCCGTCGGCGTCAGCGAAGGCGGTGGTGAGGTCGTAGGTGCAGTTACGGTCCAGCGACAGCGTCCGGCCGCCGTGGCTGTTGGCTTCCTCGATGGCGGCGATCAGCGCGCCGGGGCTGCACTCCACGTGCCTTACGTCGTCTTCGTGGCCGCCGACTGCCGCCGACGCCGTAGGACCCGTGAGGGCGACCAGAAGCAGCGCCGCGGAGGCGGACAGCAGGGGACCGCTCAGTCTCATGGATGTCTCCTCGGGAGATGGGGCAGCCCGCCGTCTTGAGCGGGCTGGCCGGTATACCAAGTGGGGCAGGTCGGACGGAGGCATCGAAACACCGGACCCGAACGGGCCAGTCGTGTACCACGCGTGACTGATTGCCAGTCCACTCGGACGGCCGCACGCAGCCAGGGCTTTCACGGCTTCCCGATCCGCCGCTGGATTCCCGAGTAGCAGCCCGCCCCGTACCACCCGGCCGCCGAAGGAGACGTACCGCCGTGGAGACCGCGACCACCACCGTCGAGCAGCACGCCCGGACCGGGACGTCGGTCGTCCCGGCGAAGGGCGCGGCGAAGGCGGCGTTCGAGGCCTCGCTGCGCCGCCAGGGCGCCCGCACGCACGACCTGCGGCTGTGGCCCACCGTCTACCCGCCGACCGGCCACGAGGGCTACCCGCCCGTCGCCCTGGTCCTCACCCCCGGCCGCAAACGCACCCGGCCCGGCGCCAAGCCCCTCACCCCAGAGCAGCAGGCCGCGAAGGCCGAGCGCGACCACCGGCGCCTGCTGCGCCGCCTTGAGGCGGTGGAGGACGGCTCCGCCGCCTACTGGAGCCCGCGCCCGTACCCGTTCGCCGGGGTGACGGCCGGCAATTACCATCTGGCGCTGCCGGTGGTCGCCACCATGCTGCAGCTGCTCGATGCCCACGGCGCGACGGCCAGGGGTGGCGGCGCTTCGGCCGCCGCGGCTGGCATACCCTGACCGCTGCGCTGGACAACCCGGACGGCGACCGGCTGCTCGCGGTCGAGCGTAAGGCTGCGGCCGCCGCCCGCCGCGCCCGCGAGGAAGCTGAACGGGAGGCCGAGCGCCCGGTCTGCCGCGAGTGCTCGAACCGGTACACCGGCAGCGAGTGACGCCGGGCGCGGTCCGGCTGGGGGCGATGGGCTGTGCGACGCCTGTGGCCAGGCCGCCGCGGACCGGAAGCGGGCCGAGCGTGAACGCGCGGACGCCGAGGCCGCCGCAGGCCTCGGCCGGGTACCCGGCCGGGCCGGTTGTGCACCGGCCGGGCCCCGGAGGGATGCGCATGCGCACGGTGGCGAGCAGGCCGGTGCGCATGCGCAAGGGGGTGCTGCGCAAGGCGTTGCGCATGCGCAGCGGGACAACCAGGGCCGGGTGTTAACTTCTTGACGAAAATCGCCGAGCCGAGCAGCGAGTTCAGCGCTCCGGGGCGCCGACCCACCGAGGGGGGGGGGGGCGGGGGAAGGTCGAGTGTCTGGTTTTCCCCAGCGCCTG
>NZ_JBHTTU010000060.1:41006-41896 GCF_042794375.1 Kitasatospora sp. NPDC056531
GTGCAAGGTGGGACACCGAGGCCCGGGTGTCAACTTCTTGAAAAAACTCGCAAAACAAAACAGCGGTTTCAGCCCCCCCCCCCCCCGCTCGGCGCCGCCGCGGAGCGCTGAGGCCGTCTCAGGTGCCGGTGTTCCACAGCGGCTGGTGGCCGGCGCCGTAGATGACGAGGTTGCCGTCCTGCTGGAACTTGAGGGTCGCGCCCGAGTTGCCGTAGGTGCCCGAGGCCCACAGCGCCGGGCTGCCGCCGTACCCATAGATGACGAGGTTGCCGTCGGGCTGGAACTTGGCGGTCGCGCCGGAGTGGTTCCAGGTGCCCGAGGACCAGATCGGGGTGGCGATGTTGTTGTAGATGACGAGGTTGCCGTCGTTCTGCATGGCAAGCTCATAGTTGTTGACGCAGATGGTCTCGCCGGGGGCGGTCCCGAAGCCTCCGTTGAAGGTCCAGTCGTCGTTGTAGTTGGTGTACTGGCACTGGTACGGGAATGGGTATCCGGCGTGCGCCGCGGGCGCGACGGTCATCGCGGCAGCGCTCGCGACGGTCACGAGGCCCGCGGCCAGGGTCTTACGCATACGCATGAAAGATCTCCAAGATCACGTCAGCAGACGGTAGTTCCGTGATCGTATAGAGGCACCTGATCGCCCCGCTCAGTTGATCCGAAAAACAGTCAGCCTCAGTCACGGTGCGTAGAGATCCGCTTGGCCTGAGCGCGAGTTCGGCTCTACCCAGCCCTGAGCTGGATCCAACGCCGTACCACGGAGCTCCCACCGAACAGTGATCTTGGTCGACACGGTTCTAGTACTGCAACCGCAGTTATGGGGTGTGGCCTCGGCGTTTGTAGTGGCTGCGGCGGGCCCGGGTCTGGCTACGCCGTCGCCAGTATGACCAGCG
>NZ_JBHTTU010000061.1:0-13252 GCF_042794375.1 Kitasatospora sp. NPDC056531
CCGCGGCAGCTCCACCTACCATCCCCTCGCCCCCCCCCCCGACGTGCCCGGCCACAGCGCCCGGGTGGCACCGCCCGCGGCGGCCGTGGCGAGCAGTGCTCCGCCGAGGACGAGAAGCCGGCGCCGGGTGCCGTTCGGATCGCTCAGCACCCGGGCCAGTTCGCGCTCACGCCGGCGTACGGTCCGCTCCGCCCCTCCCAGCCAGTCGGTGCCGACCGCCGGGCCGTACCGGAAGGCCTCGGCGAGCTCGGCCGGTGCGGGCCGCCGGGCCGGATCCCGGTCCAGACAGCGCACCAGCAGTCCCGTCAGCTCCGGTGGCACTCCGTCGAGGTCCGGAGGCTCCTCGGAGGCCCGGTAGATCAGCACGGCCGGCGGTCCCTCGCCGAAGGGCGTGCGGCCGGTCGCGGCGAAGGCCAGCACGGCGCCGAGTGAGAACAGGTCGCTGGCGGGGGTGAGGTTCAGTCCTGCCGCGTGTTCGGGAGACATGAACCCGGGTGTGCCGATGATCTGGCCGCTCGCGGTGGGCAGCGCGTCGGCCGTCGGCTTGCTGATCCCGAAGTCGATGACCCTCGGGCCGTCCCGGGCGACCAGGATGTTCGAGGGCTTCAGGTCCCGGTGGATGATCCGGGCGCGGTGGATCGCGGCGAGCGCCTCCACCAGTCCCGCTCCGAGTACCTGCAGCGCGGGCCCGGCGAGCGGGCCGTGGCGTACCACGGCCTCGTACAGCGACGGCCCGGCGACGAACTCGGTGGCCAGCCACGGGACTTCAGCCTCGGTGTCGGCGTCCACCACCGCCACGGTGTAGGCCCCGTTGACCGACCTGGCCGCCGCCACCTCCTGGGTGAACCTGCGCCGGAACTCGGCGTCGGCCGCGTACTCCTGCTGCACGGTCTTCACCGCGACGGGGCGCCCGCTGCCGGTGGCGGCCAGGTAGACGGCGCCCATGCCCCCCGCGCCGAGCTTTCGCAGGATGCGATAGGGACCGATGCTCTGCGCGCTCATGCGGCGCCGGCCCGGAAGGCGCGCAGCGTGGTGGAGGAGGCGCAGTAGAGCGTTCCGCCGACGGCCGCGGTGGTCCACTGGCCCTCGTCGGAGGCCGGGCGTGACACCCAGCGGACCGCGCCACTGGTGGCGTCCAGGACGGCGGCCCCGGACGACCCGCCCAGCAGGGGGACGCCGAAGAAGCCGTCGCCTGCCGACGGCACCCGGAAGTCCATCCCCGTGCCCGCCGAGGTCGCCGTCGCCACAGTGGAGTGCCACAGCCCTTTGCCGGTCGTGACGTCCAGGCAGTAGGCGGTGCCCAGGTTCCCGGACAGCAGCAGCCTGCCGGCACCCAGTGCACAGCCGAAGACCGCCTGCGGGACGGGGGGAGCCAGCCAGCGCTGCCGCCCGGTGGCCGGTTCCAGGGCCACCACCGTCTGGCCGTTGACGACCAGCAGCAGTTCGCCGGTGCGGATCAGCCGTGAGGGCAGCCCGGCGCCGCCGCCCGCGAGGCCGGCGGCCTGCCACTGGGACGCTCCGGTCCGCAGGACCACCGCGTGCAGGACGTCACCGTCGCGGTAGTAGCACCTGCCGTCGGCGACCAGGCCCATCGAGCTGCCGGAACCGCTGTACAAGGGCTCATAGTCGCGGGCCATGGGCACCGCCATGTTCTGGGCGACGTCGTGCTGCCACAGCACCTCCCCAGTGCCCGGATCGGCCCCGACGACGACTCCGCCGCCGGCGAAGGCCGTCGGCCGGGCCATCACCACGGTCCGGTCGTCCGCGCCGAAGACCCGGATGCTCATCTCGGCGTCCATCCGCTGCTCGGCGGGCACAGTGAGCGGGATCCGGTGGTCCTCGGCCGTGGCGTTCAGCCACACCAGGCTCTTGAAGTCCATGGACGTCCCGTAGAGCAGCCCGTTCTGCGCCTGGAAGAACTGGACGTCCTCGCGGGACCACGCCTGACGCCCCGTCGAGCCGTCGAGGCCGGTCGCGCCCAGCCCCTGGGACCACCACACCGGGGTGGGCCCGAGGACGGACAGCTGATGGCCGACCGCCACACCGCTGAACGGCCGGCTCCACAGCGGGGCCGGGGCTTCGGGCGAGGGGCTCGCGCCTCCCGTGTCGGCTCCCCATGCGTCCACGGGATTGCCGACCGTCGCCGTCCCGGCGGCCACCCGTGCCCGACGGGTGAGCAGCAGCGGGACGCCGACGGCGGCGGCCGCACCCGCGCCGAGCCCGGCACCGAGGCCGAACAGGCCGCGGCGGCTGAGCGACTGCCACGTCCGCACCGGCAGCGCGGGCGGATCGGCGGGCGGCGCGGCCAGGTCGATCGCGGCCTGCCGCTCCCGGGCGTCGAGGTCGGCCAGCAGGCCCGGACTCAGCAGTGCCGCCGGATCGACCGGAGCCAGTGCGGCCAGCACGGCCGCCGCCGCGGGCCGCCGGGCAGGCTCCTTGTCCAGGCACGCGGCCACCAGCGGGCGCAACACGGCCGGCACACCGGCGAGTTCGGGCTCCTCGTAGACCGCCCGCCGGTTGACCTGCGCGGGCTCACCGGTGCCGAACGGGGCACGGCCGGTGAGCGCGTACACCAGCAGGCAGCCGAGCGAGAACACGTCCGACGAGGCGAAGGTCACGGACGCGGAGACGATGCGCTCGGGAGCGATGTATCCGGGCGTGCCGCACACCATGCCGGTCCGGGTCAGGTGAACGGCGTCGAAGGCACGGCTGATCCCGAAGTCGATGACACGCGGACCGTCCCGCGCGATCAGCACATTGCCCGGCTTGAGGTCACGGTGCACCACTCCCACCGCGTGGATCGCGGCCAGCGCCTCCGCGAGGGCGGCCCCCAAGGCCCGCGCACCCGCCTCGCCGAGCGGGCCGAACCGCCTGACCACCTCGCCGAGCGACGGCGCCGGCAGGTACGACGTGGCCATCCACGGCCGGGAACCGCGCGGCTGCGCGTCCACCACGGGCGGCGTGTGGAACCCCGTCACCCGCCTGGCGGCCTCCACCTCCTGCTGGAACCGGCGCTGGAACTGCGAGTCCTCCGCGTACTCGAGCCGGATGACCTTCACCGCAAGCAGCCTCATTCCCGGCGAGCGGGCCAGGTACACCACCCCCATCCCGCCCTCGCCCAACGGCCGCAGCAACTGATGGGGGCCCACGAACACGGCCGGCTGCGCCCTCATGCCTTCGGTGTCACCTTTGGCAGCCACCAAGCCTCCCCCCGTGTGTCCCCGCTGTCGCAGACAGAGTGACACGTGCAGCTCATCCGGCGGTGCCCTTCCCCACATTGGGGGCTCCCATCTGCCGGCTGGGCAGGCTGGAGGCGCCCGACGCGTCGCTCGACAGGCCGGATGAGCACTGCGCACGTCCGAGAGAGCCGAGGACGGCGAATTCCCGTGGTGCACGTGGGCCGCCGGCCGGTCAGAGGCCGAGCTGCCCCTCCGTGAGCCCGGCGTGGACGCGCAGCAGCAGCCCAAGGAGCGCAACACCGTTGAGCGCCTGATGTGCGCCACGAGGCGCTTTGTTGTATCCCCGGCTCAGCCGGGAGGAATTGGAGGGATATTCCTGGGCCTGATGGCTCACCTGGATCCGAAAGGTGATGGGGACCAGAGCATGCCAGACAATCAGTGACCGGGCTCAGTTGCCAGGGACGGTGCACTGAGGGGCCCGCGTGATATGGCGAAAGCTGGATTGCCTGAACCCCAATCTCCAGTCGATGAAAGTTCGCATCCATTGGAAAGGCTACTGAAACCGATGCCATGTCCTGTGACGGCCTTGATCAGGGGCCGACGCACCCTCTGTGACATGGGGCGATGTCCAATGAGGACATTCAAGGAGATGAGTGGGGCGCCTACGTCACGCTATAACGTACAACAAGGACGAACGTGGGATCGCCTACGGGGTGCGAACCCTAGGGCGACGGAGTGCTCGTAGTAGTCGCAGGAGTAACGACCTGCCAGGGAGGGCGGGAAAGCCGCCCGCAGGGCGAAGGGGCACAGGTGACTGGATGCGAACGAGACCGGAAGGTATGCGAAATGCAGAGTGCCGACACGGTGTTAGGCATCCTTCGTGAGCGCGGCAGGCGTGAACTGCCGTGCAACGAACTGTATCGGCAAATGTTCAATCCGCAGTTGTACCTAGTGGCTTACGGACGCATCTACTCCAACAAGGGAGCGATGACGCCGGGAGTCACTCAAGAAACCGTTGACGGTATGTCGCTGGACAAGATCGGCCGCATCATCGATGCGATGCGTCACGAGCGCTACCGATTTAGTCCCGTCAAGCGGGTCAACATTCCCAAGAAGAATGGGAAGCTTCGCCCGCTTGGGCTGCCGACATGGACGGACAAACTGGTTGGCGAAGTGATGCGTCTCCTTCTAGAGGCGTACTACGAGCCGCAGTTCTCCGACCGTTCCCACGGGTTCCGGCCCGGACGGGGATGCCACACAGCCTTAACCGAGGTGGGCAATACCTGGACGGGTACGACCTGGTTCATCGAAGGTGATATCTCCGACTGCTTCGGATCGATCGACCATCAAGTCGTCATCGAGACCCTGTCAGAAAGAATTCACGATGGCCGGTTTCTTCGGCTGGTGCAAAACATGCTTGAGGCCGGGTACATGGAGGACTGGACCTGGGGCGCCACGCTCAGTGGGGCACCCCAGGGCGGGGTACTCTCCCCGCTTCTGTCCAACATCTACCTCCACCGACTGGACAGATTTGTCGAGAAGGTTCTGATTCCGCAGTACACCCGAGGGCGGAACAGGGTGCGCAACCCTGCCTACCTGAAGGTGGTCAACGCGATCGCACGCGCCCGCAGGCGCGGCGACCGGACCGAAGTCCGGTCATTACGCAAGCAGCAGCGCAGTATTCCCAGCGTGGATCCGAACGATCCGGGCTACCGAAGGCTGCGCTACGTGCGATACGCCGATGACACCCTGCTCGGGTTCATCGGGCCGAAATCCGAGGCCGCAGAGATCAAACGGCGCCTCGCGGCATTCCTCCGCGACGACCTCAAGTTGGAAATGTCGCCAGAAAAGACGCTGATCACCCACGCCCGCAAGGGCGCGGCAACGTTCCTCGGATACGAGATCGCCGTCCAGCACAACGACAGGCAAGCAACCCGGGGCCGCAGGACGGCCAACGGGTCGATTGCCTTACGTGTGCCAGCGAAGGTGATTCGAGAGAAGGTAGCCCTGTATTTCAGTCGCGGAAAACCCGCGCATCGGTCCCAGCTTCTCAACGACGACGACTACACCATCGTCAACGTCTACGGGGCCGAATACCGGGGCATCGTCCAGTACTACCTACTGGCCGGCAACGTATGCCGATTGCATCGGCTGCGTTGGGCCATGGAAACCTCGTTGCTCAAGACACTGGCAGCGAAGCATCGCTCGACCGTGTCCAAGATGGCGGCCCGATACAAAGCCAAAGTCGAGACACCATATGGGTCCCGCACATGCTTCGAAGCCAGCGTCCCCCGCAGTGCAGGCAGGAAACCACTGGTCGCACGATTCGGCGGAATCTCACTGACGCGACAGAAGGCAGCGGTCCTCGCGGACCGCCAAGTGGCCAACCCTCACCCCAGGAAAGAGCTGATTACCCGACCCTTGAAGGGGAAGTGCGAGCTATGCGGGATGCCGGAAGACGTGCGAGTGCACCACATCCGAAAACTCGCCGACCTCGACAAGGGAGATCCACCAACTGAATGGCGCCAGGTCATGGCGAAGAAACGGCGCAAGACCCTGGTGGTCTGCACCGGTTGCCATGACACGATCCACTCAGGAAAGCCAACCAGCAGCGTCACGAAATAGGTCACTGGAGAGCCCGTTACGGGGAAACTCGTACGGCGGGTTCGGAGGGGGGCCGTGTGGAAAAGGGCCTGTGCATGGCAGGCACCTCGTCGCGCGGCCTACCCAACCAACAAACTGAAGGCCTGGCGAGGCATCGCCAGCCGCTACGACAAGACGCCCGCCAGCTACCTCGCCGGCCTCCACCTCCGCGGCGCGATGATCTGGATCAAAGACCTCAGCAGGACCACCCCTTGATCGCGACCAAATACGCTCCCTAGGTGTACTGACCCGTGAGGTTGAGGCCGGCCGTGGCGTTGGCAAGCATGACGGCCGCCACATCGTCCTGCTCACTGAACAAGAGCGGGGCGCAAGAGCGGGGCGAGGAAGCCGGGCATCGAGCCGCCGTGGCCGACCAGCAGTCGGCCGTCCACCTGCTGGAGCTGCAGGCTCAGGCCGTAGCCGACCGACCGCGGAGGTGGGCCCAGGCAGCCATGCGGGAGATCCGTAGACCGATTGGCGCGGCCGGGCTCGGAGGCCTGATAGTCCATCAGATACGGTCAGCAAGAGGTCAGCATAAGTACGAGCAGACTCTGTCTTACGAGCTCAGATATGAGACTCACTCGCTCTCGGGATCGCGCGGCTGCGAGGGCGCCAGCGGGACTTTCTGCGGGTCCTCTTCGCTGACTGCAGCCGACCGCCCGACGCCCGCCGAAGAGCTCCCGGTGCGGCACAGCATGAGGCATCACCACAGGTCAGCGATTCAGCGAACCTTCGGCGCGCTCCGGGGGGCGTGGTAAATGTCGTGGCGCGCGCTGCGGCTGGGCTTCTGGGCGCCGCTGACGTGGGTCGATCCGTTCCGAGACCCTGTAGGGGTTCGTTCCGGTCGAAACCGATGGCTCTGTGATGCCCGTGAGCTCGCAGGTCAGCGTGGTGCTGAGGGCCTTCCACGGGAACCGTGGAGTGTTGCTGCGAGCACGTGCGTCAGAATTCCTGTCTTTGCTCTGGCCCTCCCGGAACGACATGCCGCTCGGGTGCCCGATGAGGAAGGGAGCAGGGCCGTGGACGTGCTGCACGAACGCTGTGCCGGCCTGGACATCAGCAAGAAGGATGCCAAGGTCTGCGTCCGTGTCCCGAGTACCAAGCGCCGTGGGTCGTTCACCACCGAGACCACGACATGGGGCTCGGTGACGAACGCGGTGCTCGCGCTGCGCGATCACCTGCTCGCCGCGGGGGTGACGCTGGTGGTGATCGAGGCGACGTCGGACTACTGGAAGCCGTTCTACCACCTGCTGACCGAGGACCTGAACGTGATCCTGGTCAACGCCCGACAGGTGAAGAACCTGCCGGGCCGCAAGACGGATGTCTCGGATGCGGCCTGGCTGGCCCAGCTCGGTGCCCACGGCCTGGTCCGCGCGTCTTTCGTCCCCGACCAGCCCGTGCGGGAGTTGCGGGACCTGACCCGGGCTCGCACCCACACGACACGCGAGCGCGGGCAGATTGTCCAGCGCCTGGAGAAGCTGCTGGAGGACACCGGCATCAAGCTCGCCGCCGTCGCCTCCGACATCATGGGCGTTTCCGGCCGGGCGATGCTCGAAGCCCTGATCAGCGGCGAACGCGATCCGCAGGTCCTCGCGGAGATGGCCAAACGGCGGCTCCGGCACAAGATCCCCGAACTCGTCGAGGCTCTGACCGGCCGCTTTCGCGAACACCACGCGTTCCTGGCCCGGCTGTATCTGGACCAGTACGACCAGCTCACCGGAGCGATCCAACAACTGGACGAGCGGATCGAGGCGGCGATGGCGCCCTTTCGTCCCGCGCTCGACCTCCTCGACACCATCCCGGGAATCAACAAGGCAACCGCCGAGGTGATCATCGCGGAGACCGGCGGCGACATGAGCCGCTTCACCTCCGCCAAGAACCTGGCCTCCTGGGCGGGAGTCTGCCCCGGCCACCACGAGTCCGCCGGCCGCGCGAAGAGCACCAAGGTCCGCCCCGGCAACCCGTATCTCAAGGGCGCCCTCGGGCTCGCCGCGTTCGGCGCGGTGCGGACCAAGGACACCTACCTGCAAGCCCGCTACAAGCGGCTCACCTCCCGCCGCGGCCCGCTGAGAGCCCTCGTCGCCGTCGAGCACTCCATCATCACCGCGATCTGGCACATGCTCACCGACCAGAAGCCCTACCGGGAACTGGGCGGAACCTACTTCACCCAGCGCGACCCCGAACGCGCCGCCCGCCGAGCCGTGACCCAGCTCAACCAACTCGGCTACACCGTCACCCTCAACCCGATCGACGCCGTGGCCTGACAGCCCGGCTCCCACACCGGGCCGCCGAACCAACGCCCGGCATCCCCTCCTGCCCAAAACCCTCTCACCTCCTGTTATTTACGCGTCAGAGCGTGATATCAGATGGCCGCCCGCATGGGTGGTGCTCGCGTGATCGCGCAGCCAGCCGCCGAATCTTCCCGGCTTCTCTCGATGCTCCCAGGTCTGTAGGATCTGCTCACCGGATCGGTCGATGTACTTCCTGCTCGAATACGGCAGCGCCACCGGCGATCCCGCCGCGCTCCGCCGGGCCCGGCAGGCCGCTGCCCGGCTCGCCGCCCTCACCCCGGACATCCTCACGGCGGCGAGCGCCCCGGGAGCGACCCGCCGCTACGGCTCGTGGTGCCGGGGCCTGGCCGGAATCGGGGCGGTGCTCGTCCGCGCCGCCGACCGCCTGGGCGAACCCGGGTACCTCACCCTCGCCCAGCGGGCTGCGCGCGGCTCCGCCGAGCTGGCGCCCCGGATGCCGCTGGTCACCCAGTGCTGCGGGCTGTCCGGGGTCGGCGAGCTGCTGGTGGACGTGGCCACGGCGTCCGGGTCCGAGGAGTTCTGGGACGCCGCCGAGACCGTCGCGGCGATCATCCTGAGCCGCAGCGGCGGCACCCCCGCCCGTCCGGTGTTCCCGGACACCGGCCTCACCCGCTCCAGCGCCACCTGGGCCGGTGGCTCGGCCGGAGTGCTCGCCTTCTTCCGGCGGCTGCACGACCGGGGCGGCGGGCGGCTCGGCCTCATCGACTGACCTATGCCGTGGTCAGAACCCCGGGGACCCTTTGAGATCGTCTTCAAGGTCACTTCCAGAGCAGGATTGAGGCGATGGTGACTACCGCGGCTGGGGCGACACCGTCCGCTTCGCCGCCCGCACCGCCGCCCGCACCGGCGAGGTCACATGGTCCGCGCTGATGGTGGTGCCGCGGCCGAGGTCGGGGGTCTTCATGGGGGTGGACCTTGCCTGGATGAGTGGCAGCTGGTCAACAGATGACAGCACCTCATCCATAGTGGCTCCCACCAGACCCGGTAGTGCAGCCGCCACAACCTCAAGGCGATGCTGAGCCTGGTCGCGACTGCGTCCTGCTCTGCTGGCAGTAGTGAAACACTCCAAGATCGGATCATGATCCTTGTCCCTGGTGAGGCCAGTGTCAGTGTCCGCCCTGTCGCAGACTTGCAGGGCGTGGTGGCCTGGTGTTGCCGCGTCTTCGGCCCAGTCGACCCAAGGACTGCAATCGTGAGCGAGCGCGTTCTCATCCCCCGCAACCGGGGCTTCCTCTTCCTCGACTCCCACCCGGCGGGCTGCGAGCGGCTGGTGGCCGACATGTGGCAGGCATGCCCCGACTCCGCCGACGTGCTGGAGGGCGCCGGGCCGGTGGCCCTGATCATCGGCTCCTCGGCCGGATACGGCCTGGCGGCCACGGTCGCCGGACTGAAGCGCGCCGGCATCCGCGGCATCATGGTCTCCTTCGAGAAGGCCCCCACCGAACGGCGCACCGCTACGGCTGGCTGGTACCGCACCGCCGCCACCGCCGACATCGCCCGTACCGCCGGGCGGGATCTGGTCTTCCTCAACGGCGACGCGTTCTCCGACACGATGAAGAACCAGGTCGCCGACCTCATCGAGCAGCGTTTCGGCGGCAGGCTGGACTACCTGATCTACTCGGTGGCCGCGCCACGGCGCACCGACCCGGACACCGGCACCACGTACGCCTCCGTCCTCAAACCGATCGGCCTGGCAAACCGCACCAAGACCCTTGTTTTCGACGACGAGGGCGTTCCCGAGGTTCGCGAGGTCGAGACCGGGCCGGCCGAGGGCGATGATGTCGAGCAGACTGTGGCCGTGATGGGCGGTGCGGACTGGGAACGCTGGATCGACCACCTGGCCGGTCGGGGACTGCTCGGCGAGGGCTTCGCCACCGCCGCGCTGTCGTACATCGGATCGCCGCTGACAGCGGCGATCTACCGGCAGGGCACCATCGGCGCGGCCAAGGCCCACCTGGAGGCCACGGCCCGCGCCCTGAACGACCGGCTCGACAAGACGGTGGGCGGGCGGGCCGTGACCTCCGTCAACGGCGCCGCCGTCACCCAGTCCTCCACCGCTGTCCCCGGCATCGCCCTGTACACCGGCCTGCTGCGCGGCGTCCTTGGAGAGGACCTGGTCCCGCCGGTACATCAGCTCACCGCCCTGTGGGACCAGCTCACCGGTGCCGCCCCGCTCGCCCTGGATGACGAAGGCCGAATCCGCCTGGACACCTGGGAACTCACTGACGACGTCCAAGCGGCCGTCGCCGAACGCTGGGAAGCCGCCACGACCGACACCATCGCCGGTCTCGCCGACCTCGACTGGTTCCACGCTGAAGTCCAACGCCTGTACGGATTCTCCGTGCCGGGCGTCGACTACACCGCCGCAGTGACCACCGACGTTCCCTGGCCCGCCTCCTGATCAATATCGCGCTGGAGAAGGTGGTGGCCGCTGGGCTGGAACTGCCGGCGTTCTCCACCTTCGACACGATGACCCGGCCCATATCTCGCCGTACCTGACCGAGCACATCAAACGGTTCGGCGAGTACAGCACGCACGAACTCGGCATCGAACCCGACGCGTACGACCCGAAGCTCGACGTCGACCTCACCCTGCTGCGCGAAGTGGATCGGAACGTCGTCGGCTTGGACCAGGCCGGGTGCGGCCACGAGCGGTGAGGCGGCGAGCAGCCCCGTGCGCGCGGGCCGGTGTCTGTACCGCGCCGGGTGCGCCCGCGGCGACGACGCGGGCGCCGAGTCGTCAGGCGGGCTGGACGGTGATTGTGCAGAGGCGCTTGGTGGCCCGGGTCAGGGCCACGTACAAGTCCCTTTCCCCACCGGGGCGGGCCGTGATGATTTCCTCGGGGTTCATGACGACGACCCCGTCGAATTCCAGGCCGCGTGCTTCGGAGGCCGGCACGACGCGTGCGTGGTGAGCGATGCCCTGGGCCGTCAGCTCGCTCACCCTGGTGTCCGCGCAGATCACTCCCAGAAGCTCGCCCGGGTGTGCGGTGCTCTGGGCGCGGAGTTCCTGAACGACGGCGGTGACCAACCCGTCCGGCGGTGTGGTCACGGTGCGAGGGCTCTCACCGCTTCGCAGTGACCGTGTGGGCTTCTGGTCCGGAGCGATCCGCGTGAGCAGGTCCCGGACGCCCTCCAGGATCTCCTGCGTTGTGCGGTAGCTGACGGTCAGGTTGTGCAGTTTGAACCGCGGTCCGACGTGGGGGCTCAGTGCTTCCTTCCAGTCGCGTGCTGTCGCGACCGGGCCTGCCTGGGCGAAGTCACCCACCAGCGTCATCGCCCTCGCCGGGCAGCGGCGGACGATCATCCGCCACTGCATGGCGGTCAGTTCCTGCGCCTCGTCGACGACGACGTGCCCGTACGTCCGCTCGGGGGGACCGTCGACCAGGCTCGCCGCCTCGTCCAGCAACGGCACATCGGCATCGGTCCACGGGTCGTCCGGACCGCGCAGCAGAAGGGAGCGCTCCTGCGCCGTCAGGCGGGGCAGGAGCTCGGCGAGAGCGCCGGCGTTCGTCAGGAGCGCCTTCACGAGGTCACCGGGTACCAGCCGCGGCCACAACACCTCGACCGCTCGGTCGACGCCGGCGTCGTCGAGGAGATCGGCTCGGATGGCGTCCAGGTCCAGCTCGTGGACCGGACCCGAGTCGGCCGCGCCTTCGGCACGGCGCTGGGCGACTCCCGTGAAGCGGTCGAGGTCGATGCCCGTCATCCTTTCGGCATCGGCGTCGATCTGCTCCAGGAGGTCGCCCATGTCTCGTTGCATCGCGTCGGTGACGGCGTCGACCAAGAGTTCTTTGAACACCTGACGCGCGGGGTTGTGCCCCGGTGCGGCTGCCACGGCGGCGTCGCGTGCCGTGGCGACTTCCTCGCCGGAGAGGTGAACCAGTTCCGGTCCGACCCGCACGGTGAAGTCACCGGCGGGGGCTTGGTGGACGCGCAGCAGCCCGGCCAAGGCGTCGGCGAGGTCGGAGCTGCCCTTGAGACGCGCCGTATCGAACGGGCCCACCGTGTCCGTGGACACTCCGGCCAGTTCCCGGCAGGTCGCCAGAACGACGTCGTTCTCTCCGAGCGAGGGAAGGACCTGGGAGATGTAGTCGACGAACCGGGCGTTCGGGCCCACCACCAGGACACCCTCCTCCGCGGCGCGCGGGAACGCGTACAGGACATAGGCCGCCCGGTGCAGGGCGACCACCGTCTTGCCGGTGCCGGGCCCGCCCTGCACCACGGTCACCCCGCGGTGGGCGGAGCGGACGATCTCGTCCTGCTCGGCCTGCAGCGTCGCGACGGCCGCCTGCATCCTGCCCGTACGCCGTGCCGACAGCGCCTCGGTCAACGGGCCGTCCCCCACGACGTCCTCGTCGGTCGGGGCGGTCCCGTCCAGCAGTTCGTCGCTCACCGAGATGACCGTGCGCTCCTCGAGACGCAGGTGCCGGCGCCGGCGCAGGTCCATCGGCTGGACCGGTGTCGCCTCGTAGAAGGGCCGCGCCGCGTTCGCGCGCCAGTCCACGAGCAGAGGCAGGTCATCCTCCTCCCTCTGCAGTCCGATCCGCCCGATGCGCAGGGCCGTCCCATCCGTCCAGTCGATGCGCCCGAAGACCAGCCCCTTTTCGGCGCCCTCCAGCCTGCCGATTTCCTTGGCCAGACGCTCGACGGCGATTTCTCTCTCGTATGCCTCCCCGGCGCTGTCCGCCGGGGCCTTCAGCACACTCGCTCGGTTTACTCGCGCCTCGGAAAGCCGCTCGGTGAGCAACTCATACAAGGAGGACACATAATCCCGCTCCGATGCAACCGCACGCGCAGCGGGATCATTCATTTTCGACAACAGGGGCTCCTTCGATTCGAGCCATACCATACGGTCAAAGCTCCCTGAAGATAAGTCTTGACTTACTTGGCGAAGCCATGCCCCTACGACTGAATCCATGACGGCTGACCGTATGGCGTTTCATGCATTCCGCCGTTCCGTATATCGCTAATTGCGCTCCCGATGCCCACCTGCCTTATGGGCGGCTACGGGGGCGCCGTCCGGCGTGTTCTCGGATTCTGTTTCCGGCATCCCCGTTTCTTCCTCCGAGCGGGGGCCCACACCCACCCCCCCTCTTGCCTCCCGTGTGGGCCCCCC
>NZ_JBHTTU010000061.1:13262-18162 GCF_042794375.1 Kitasatospora sp. NPDC056531
GTGTGTTTTCGGGTTTTTTTTCTGGCGTCCCTTTTTTTTCCTCCGAGCGGTCCTCCACGTCCCCGCGTGTGCGAAGGCGTGGGGGGGCCCGCTCTGATGTCGAAGGCGATCAGACAGCGACGGCGTTGAGGGTGACGGGGATGTTTCCCCGGGTCGCCTTGGAATAGGGGCAGATCTGGTGGGCGGCCTCGGCGAGCTCCTCGGCGGTGCGCTGGTCGACGCCGCCGAGACGCGGGGCCAGCGTGGCCAGGAGCGAGAACTCGCCGTCGTCGCCGTGGAGGAGCGTGACTTCGGCGGTGATCTCGGTGCTGGTCAGCCTGATCTTGCGCTGGGCGGCGGCGTGGCGGAGGGCGCCGAGGAAACAGGCGGCCCAGCCCGCGGCGAAGAGCTGTTCCGGGTTGGTGGCGTCGCCAGCTCCGCCCAGTTCCTTGGGAATGGACAGGCGGTGTTCGAGCAGACCGTCGGTGGAGCGGGCGGTGCCACCGTTGCGGCCCTCGCCGGTGACTTCGACCGTGGCGGTGTAGTTGACGGGCATGGCGGGTCTTCCTTACGTCGGTGTCCTGAACGGCTGTCCACAGACTCCCTGGCGGCGGCGCCCCGTCGAGCCGGTGTCGGACCCTGGTCGCCCCCGGCCCGGGTACTGGCCAGGGTTCGGCACTGGCTCGACGGGCCCGCGGTCCCGGGATCGTGATCGGTGGATGCCGACCGGCTTCCGTTGCGGCGAAGGAGCTGACGAAGGTGGACTTCAAGATCGAAGCCCGGCGCGGCGTCGGTCACGCCGCCCGTGGCTCCGGGTCTTCGCCGTGTCCACCTCGGTGTCGGCCCTGGCGTCGACCAGCGCCGGACTCCTTGCCGGCCTGCCGGAGCTACAGGTGGACGGGCTCTGCGACGACGACGCCCGGGCATTGCTGGACTCGGTGCTGCCCTGGCCGGTGCATCCCCGTGTGCGGGACGTGATCGTTGCGGAAGCGCGCGGCGATCCGCCGGCGCTGTTGGAACTGCCGCGCGATGAGAGCGATATCAGGAAGGGGCAGGGGGCATGAAACCCATCACCACGACGATGGTGGGCCGCGAGGAGGAGCAGGCGGAGCTCGTGGCGTTCGTGAAGTCCGCCACGGGCCAGGCTCTCGTCCTGCGAGGGGAGACGGGTGTCGGCAAGAGTTCGTTGTTGAACCACGCCGCCGGGTTGGCGGAGCAGGAGGGCCACGTCGTCGTCCGGGCCGCCGGCGTCGAGGCCGAGTCCGAGCTGCCCTATGCCGGGCTGCATCAGTTGCTTCATCCGCTGCTCGCCGACGTCGCACGGTTGGATGACGGGACCCGGGCGGTGTTCGACGCCGTGTTCGGCGGGGTGCAGGGCGATCCGCCCTCGGTCATGACGCTCGGCATCGCCGTTCTCAGCCTGCTGTCGCTCTCCGCCGCACAGCGGCCGCTGCTGCTGGTCCTCGACGACGCGCAGTGGCTGGACGACGCCAGCGCCGACGTCTGCGGCTTCGTGGGCCGACGCCTGGCCGGCGGCCCGGCGAAGATGCTGGTCGCGGTCCGCACCGACCTCACGTCGCGCTTCGACACCGCCGCACTGCCCGAACTGCCGATCGCCGCCCTCGCCGACGAGGACGCGGCCCGCCTACTGGACCACCGGTACCCTGATCTGAGCCGACAGGTCCGTCGAATCGTCCTGGAGCAGGCCCGGGGCAACCCGCTGACCTTGCTGGAGCTGCCCGCCCAATTCGCCGGCCGGTCGAGCGACCTGCCGGTCGAAGACCTGATCGGTCAGCACGGCGTGCCCCTGCCCCGGCGGCTGCAACGGCTGTTCGGCACCCGCATCGCAGCCCTCGACGGGCGGGTGCGGACCGAGCTGCTGATGGGCGCGCTCGACGGCGCCGGGACCCCGAGCGGCACCGACGCCGTCCCCCGCACGCGCTACGGCATGCGCGACGCCGACGCGGCAGTGGCCGCCGGGCTGCTGGACATCGAGGTGGCCACCGGCGATTTCGTCTTCCGCCACCCGCTCGTGCGGTCCGCCGTCGTGCAGATGGCCACTCCCAACCAGCGCCGCGCCGCGCATCTGACGCTGGCGCATGTTCATCGGGAGAACCTCGAACGCCGGGCGACGCACCTGGCAGCGGCAACGGTCGATCCCGACGAGGACGTCGCCGACATCCGGGAGGCGGCGGCCGGGTCGGCGACCCGGCGCGGCGGCGCGCTGGCGGCCGTGACCTGGCTGACCCGGGCCGCCGAGCTCAGCGAGAACCACACGGACCGGTCCCGGCGGCTGGCCGACGCGGCCTTCGTCGCCGGTCACGCCGCCCGCCTCGGCCAGGCCCACCGGCTGGTCCAGGCGGACCGCGGACCCGGTGCGACGGAGTCACCGGCCTCGGTGCTGGCGACCGCGTACCAGGCGCTCTACCAGGACGGGGACGTCCGCTCCACCCACCGACGGGTCTCGGCCGCGATCGAGAAGCTGCGGGACGGCGGGCCGGCCACTGTGTCGACTGTCGGCGGAGCCACTGCCTCGACTGTCGGCGCAGCCGAACGGGATGAGGTCCTCACCCGGCTGGTGATCCTTCTCCTGGCGATCAGTCAGTACAGCGGGGACCGCGTGGCCTGGGAGAGCACGCACGAACTCCTCGCCTCCATGGGCAGCCTCGTCACCCAACGCTCGCGTCTCTACAGCGGCACGTGGAGCGATGTGACCAGGCATGGGGCCGGCTGGGCCGGGCCGGTGCGACAAGCCGCCGCGAACCTGCCGGATCTGGAACCCTGGGACGTCACGCGGTTGGGCGCGGCCGCGTACCACCTCGACATCCTGAGCCAATACCGCCCCCACCTGCAGCGCATCGTGGACCGCGAGCTGGAGACCGGAGCCGTGGCCACCGGCATGGTCATGCTGCACCAGATCATGCTCGACCAGATGGCGGTCGGCGAATGGACCGAGGCCGAGGACACCGGACAGCGCGGCCTGGAGCTGGCGGCCGAGCACGGCCACCACCTGTTCGCCGCCCAGAGCCGCGCGTACCTGGCCCAGCTCGCGGCGCTGCGCGGACAGATCGGGCGGGCGCGGGACCTGCAGGCCGAGGTGGACTCCTGGGCCCGCCCGCGCGGACTGGGGTTCCTGACCCAGGTCGCCGACTCCGCCGGCGCGACCGCCGCGCTGAGCTCCGGCGACTACGAGACCGCGTACCTCTACGCCATCGGCATCACGCAGCCGGGCACGTTCCGGCCCTACGTGTATCAGGCATCGCGTACCCTGCTCGATCTCGTCGAGGCCGCCCGACACACCGGACGCGTCGAGCAGGCCCGGGCGCACGCCCTCGCCGCCCGCGACGCCGGACTGCCGAACGTGTCGCCCCGCCTGGGGCTGATCACCTACGGCGCGCTGGCGATGACCGCTGAAAGCGAGCGGGAGGCCGCCGAGATGTTCGCGCGGGCCGAATCCCACCCGGACGCCGCCCGCTTCCCGTTCGAGCTGGCCCGGATCCGGCTGGCGCACGGCATCCGGGTGCGCCACGTCCAGGGCCGGGCGACGGCGCGGCAGTACCTGGTCCCGGCGGCCGAGGCGTTCGAGCGGCTGGGCGCGGCCGGCTGGACCGAGCGGGCTCGGGCTGAACTACGCGCCACCGGGACCCCGGCCCGCGCCTCGACGCTGAACCTGGCCTCGCTGACCTGGCAGGAACGCCGCATCGCCGACCTGGCCGCCGGCGGCCTGACGAACAAGGAGATCGGCGAGCGGATGCACCTGTCGCCGCGTACCGTCAGCTCGCACCTGTACCGCATCTTCCCCAAGCTGGGCATCACGGCCCGGGCGGCGCTGCGCGACGCGCTGAGCCGGACCGAGGAGCCTTCACAGGTCTGATACCGCGCAGGTCTGATGCCCGCGCTCAGCTCCGTGCGGCCACGGCCTCGACGCCGTTGGCGGCCAGCCAGGCGAGGACGTGGTCGGCGACCGAGCGCCAGCCGCTGTCGAACACCAGGGAGTGCCCTCTATCGGCGAACTGCTTCAGATCGGTCGCGGCGGAGGAGTCTCCGTAGAGCTTGTAGACCGAGCGGGTCACAGCGTCCGGGACCATCCGGTCCTCCTGGCCGGACACGAGCAGGAGCGGTCCGCGCCCCGAATTCGCCGTGTCCACGACGGTGTCGGCCGACCCGGCGGCGGTGCGATCGAGTCCGAGGTCCGCGAGCAGCCGGAGCGGGGCCGGAACGGCGTACCGGTCGAAGAGCTTCGCGGCCTCCTCCTCACCGACCGCGTTGGCGACGACGTGTCGGAACCGGGGGCGCGGCAGCGGCTCGAAGCACGGGTGCCGGGTCGAGCCGGCCGGCATCAGCGACCACGGCCGGGGTCTGCCGCCGTCCAGCGGAACACCACCGGCCGGCAGCGGCGCGAGGGCGACGGCGGCGCGGCCGAGGTCGGCTCCGAGGAGGTGTTGGGCGATGAGGCCGCCGGCTGAATGCCCGATGAGGACCGGCGGGTTGTCGAAGGAACGCACGATCTTCTCGTAGTGGGCCGTGAGCGTGGCGAGCCCGAGGTCGCGTAGCGGGCCGGGATCACGGCGGACCTGGTCGGCGGTGGGGGCTTCGCCGGGCCAGCCCGGGACGCACACCGCGTAGCCGTGCGAGGTGAACCGTTCGGCCCAGCCCTCCCAGGAGGACATGTGGAACCACGCACCGTGGATGAGGACGACGGGGGTTTGCTTCACGGCCAGACCTTCCGATTGCACACACGACGATCCGCCGGCATCGCGGCGCTCCTTCGAGGATCACCAAGCGGTGGCACGGCGGAAACAGTCGGATGACTGAATCTGGCGGCCCGGCAGACCCCTCGTGCGTCCGCGAGCGTCTTCGTGCGTCTCGACGTCATGTGACTGATGTGTCGGGCCGGTGG
Source organism: Kitasatospora sp. NPDC056531 (assembly GCF_042794375.1). Lineage (NCBI taxonomy): Bacteria > Bacillati > Actinomycetota > Actinomycetes > Kitasatosporales > Streptomycetaceae > Kitasatospora > Kitasatospora sp. NPDC056531. Next base: position 18,142 of record NZ_JBHTTU010000061.1, read on the forward strand.
CCGAAGAACAGTGGAGGCACC
>NZ_JBHTTU010000061.1:18172-24701 GCF_042794375.1 Kitasatospora sp. NPDC056531
ACGGGCGTACATTCACCAAGGCGGTCGGTCTCGGCGTGGGCGCCACGGCCGTGTCGGTCGGCGCGGCATCGAACGCGCCTGCCGCCTTCGCGGCCGGTTCCGACCGGCCCGGCCGCCCGGCCCCGGTCATCCCGGCTATCGCCCCGGGCACGCACAGCGCGTTCACCGACCTGAAGCGGGTCCAGGCCGGCGTGCTCGACATCGGCTACGCCGAGGCCGGGCCGAAGCACGGGCCCGTGGTCATCTGCCTGCACGGCTGGCCCTACGACATCCACAGCTATGTCGACGTGGCGCCGCTGCTGGCGGACGCCGGCTACCGGGTGATCGTGCCGTATCTGCGAGGCCACGGCACCACCACCTTCCTGTCCCCGACGACCGTCCGCACCGGGCAGCAGTCCGCGATCGCCCTCGACATCATCGCCCTGATGGACGCCCTGAAGATCCACAAGGCGGTGCTGGCCGGCTTCGACTGGGGCTCGCGGGCCGCCGGCACCGTCGCGGCGCTGTGGCCGGAACGGGTCAAAGCCCTGGTGGCGGTGAGCGGTTACCTCATCGTCAACATCCCTTCGCAGAAGAACCCGCTGCCGCCGAAGGCCGAGCACACCTGGTGGTACCAGTACTACTTCGCCACCGACCGCGGCCGCGTCGCCATGGAGACCAAGCAGAACCGCCACGACCTGTGCCGGCTGGTGTGGGACGAGGTCTCCCCGACCTGGAACTTCGACGACGCCACCTTCGAGCGCACGGCCGCGGCGTTCGAGAACCCCGACTACGCCGCCATCGTGATCCACAACTACCGCTGGCGCCTGGGCCTGGCCGACGGCGAGCGCCGCTATGACCGCTACGAGCAACTGCTCGCGGCCCGGCCGGCCGTCACCGTGCCGACCATCGCCCTGGACCCCGCCCTCGACCCGTTCCTGGCCACGACCGACGGCGCCGGGTACCGGAGGTTCTTCACCGGTCGATACGAGCACCGCGTGCTCACCGGCATCGGCCACAACGCACCGCAGGAGGCACCGACGGCGTTCGCCCAGGCCGTGGTGGACGCCGACCATCTGTGACCCACAAGCGTGTCGACCACATGGAGGTACGAACGTGAGTGATACCGGTCCCGACACCCACGAGCAGGCGGCGGAAGTCCGCAAGGCCCGATTCGGCGCGCTCCCGGAACGTGTCGCCTTCGAGGACATGGTCGAGGAGAAGGCGGTGCTGTCGGCGAATCAGGCGGTGGCCGCCTATGACCCCGACGCCCTGGCGGTCAGGTTCTCCTGCCTGGCGGCGGATCTGGGTCTTTGAACACAGCGGGTCGAGCATGCCTCGGCGTCGGATGACCGATGTCGAGGCCGGTGTCCTGCTTCCCGGACCTGGTCCTGTGCAAAGCGTTCGGGTCCGGCCCCCGCCGGGGGCCGGACCCGAACCTCTGCGTACCAGGGTCAGTCGCGCGAGGCCTGGACGCAGCGGAAGCTGCTCGCGACACCAGGGTCGCCGTGGCCGGTGTAGCGGGAGACCATCGGGTAGCGGCACATGTCGCGGGCGACGGTCCGGCCGGTGGCGGTGGTCAGGGTGGCCTGAAGCACCGCCGGCGCCTTGCCCTGCTCGACCCAGGCGGTCAGCGACGCCAGGTCGTCGACCTTGCCGCCGTCCAGGCCGCAGTGCGAGACACCCGGAGCCAGGAACAGTCGGTAGAAGTCGTCGACCTTCTTCGTACCGCCCATCTTGTCGTCCACGCGCTTGCGGTAGTCGACCGTGCCCGCGGTGGGGATCAGCTGGTCGGCGTCGCCGTGCCAGGTGATCAGCTTGCCGCCGGCGTCGCGGAACGCGGAGAGGTCCGCGTCGCGGGTGCCGATGACCGAGTCGTACTCGGCGCGGGCCTTCCGGAAGATCTCGTCGAACTGCGCGTGGGTGAGGTTCGCGGTGTTGAACTCGGGCTGCTTCTCCACGAACGTGGCGACCCACCCGGCCGGCACGAAGAACGGCGAGCCCGTGGTGACGCCGTTCGCGTCGGTCTTGCTGGCGGCCAGGTAACGGAAGTCGGCGCCGGTCGGCAGGCCGTACCAGAGCCGCTTGCCGTTCACCTCGCGCGGGCCGTCCCAGATCTTGCGGACCACCTCGGCATCCGCCTCGGTGATGGTGACCTGCTTGCCGTCGCACACGAGCTGCGTGCCGACCAGGCGGCGCGGGTCGAAGTCGCACCGCTGCGGATCGCTGACCAGGCCGTCGACGACGCCGTCGAGCTTGTCGCAGGCCTTGAGGGCGGCCTGATTGAAGGCGTCGAACTCGCACCCGGTCGGGTAGGTGTGCGCCTCGTTCATCACGACCTGCGGCCACAGGGTGGCTACCTCGAACTGGTTCCAGTTGATGCCCGGTGCCGCGGCGTTGATGCCGTTGAAGTCCGTCGGGTACCGCTGGGCCTCCATGTAGCCCTGGCGGCCGCCGGTGGAGCAGCCGTTCCAGTAGGAGTAGGACGCCGCCTTGCCGTAGACGTCGGTCACGACCTGCTTGCCGACCAGCGCCATCTCGTGCGCGGAACGGGAGGCGAAGTCGTCCAGGAGCGCGGTGTTGACGTGTCCGGAGGCGTCCAGCGCCCAGCTGGTGTCCAGGGCTCCGCCGACGCCGGCGTCGGTCGTGGCGGCGGCGTAGCCCTGCTTGACGGCCGCGGCGAGCCCGGCGCCGTTGTCCCCGGCGGCGTAGGCGACGCCGCCGACCGCCTGGAAGCGGCCGTTCCAGCCGGTCTGCGGCAGCCAGACGTTCACCTTGGCGTGGTCGTTCGCGCCGGGGTGGGTCAGCGTGACCGTCACCTCGCAGTGCGCCGGGACGTCGGGCACCGGGAAGCCGCCGAGCGGCGGGACCCCGGGCACCTGGAAGGTGCCGGCCGGGACGCCGACCGCGGTGACGGACTCCACCGCGGTGCCCGCCGGGGCCGGAATCCCGGACGGGGAACAGGTGAAGGACAGCGGGCCGGTGGCGGCGACGTTCGCGGTACGGGCGAGGTCCGCCGACGCGCTCACCGGTGTGGAGACGGCCGCGGCGGCGACCAGTGGGGCACAAGCCGCGACGATGGTCAGGACCCGTCGTTTCATGATCTCTCCTCGGAATCGGGGATGGCGCCCTCACTGTGGCCGCCGGGCCGGTGTCGGCACATCAGTCACCTGACGCCCAGTCGGCGAAGCGGATCGGAGGCTCGGAGGCTCAGAACAGCCGGAAGCTCGAAGTCACATGACCGATGCGTCGGGAACCGACCGAGGGCGACAGTGAGGACCGCCAGATCCACTGCACTGTTCAAATCCCTTGGAGCGTTTCCGTGTTCAGCATTGAGAACGGCCGCCTGCGCCGCTTCATCGCCGGTGCCGTCGCCGGGGTCGGCGCGATCGCCACCGTCGGCGGCTTCGCCGTCGCCGGCAACGCGAACGCCGCGACCCAGGAGCCGGCCACCGACCGGGCCCCGAAGCCGACCATCGTCCTGGAGCACGGCGCGTTCGCCGACGGCTCCAGCTGGGACGGCGTCATCGCCAAGCTGCGCCGCGACGGCTACCCGGTGGTGGCCGCCGCCAACCCGCTGCGCGGCCCGGCCTCCGACGCCGCCGCGCTGCGCAGCCTCGTCGGCCACATCAAGGGCCCTGTCGTCCTGGTCGGCCACTCCTACGGTGGCTCGGTCATCAGTGAGGCCGCGGTCGGTGAGCCGCGGGTCAGGGCCCTCGTCTACGTCGCCGCGTTCCTGCCCGCGCCGGGCGAATCCGCGCTGCAGCTGACCGACCAGTTCCCCGGGTCCACCCTGGCCGGCACGCTCGACCCGGTGTCGTACGCGAACGCCGACGGCAGCACCGGCACCGACCTGTACATCCAGCAGGACAAGTTCCGGGCCCAGTTCGCCGCCGACGTCCCGGCCGACCGGGCCGCGCTGGCGGCCGTGACGCAGCGGCCGATCGCGCAGGCCGCGCTGACGGAGAAGGCCACCGCTGCCGCCTGGCAGACCGTCCCCAGCTGGGACATCGTCACGACCGAGGACCTCAACATCCCGGCCGCCGCGCAGCGGTTCATGGCCGAGCGCGCCCACGCCCACACCACCGAGGTGGCCGCGTCCCACTCCGTCGCGGTGTCCCACGCCGGCCTGGTGGCCGGCGTCATCGAGGAGGCCGCCCGCGCCCCCCGCTGACCGGCCGTCACGATCAGGCCGCTGAACAGCTCCCCCTGAACGCCGGGAGGGCGGTCCCCCGTCCACGCCCTCCGCCCTCCCGGCTCATCCCTTGCGTCTGCTGACAGCTGACTTCGAACAACAGGAAAGGACAGGTCGCCGATCCATCATGGATATCTCGTCAAGCCACCGCGCCATCGAGAACCTGATCGCCGCCTACGCCGTGCACGTCGACAGCGGAGACTTCGGCGCGGTCGGCGCGCTGCTGGCAGATGCCGTGTTCGTGGGCAGCGGGGCACCGGTCCGCGGCCGAGAGGCCGTCGAGGCGATGTTCCAGGACGCACTCATCACCTACGAGGACGGAACGCCACGGACCAAGCACGTCACGACCAGCACCGTCATCGACATCGCGGCTGATTCCACGCACGCGACCGCACGGTCGTGCTTCACCGTGCTGCAGGCGCTGCCGGACCTGCCTCTGCAACCGATCGCCGCAGGCCGGTACCAGGACCGGTTCGAATACCGCGGACAGCGGTGGCACTTCACAGAACGGCACGTGCACGTCGATCTCGTGGGAGACATGACCCGCCACTTGCGGATCTGACAGTGCTGCAGGCTTCTCCGCGAAGGAGTTCGACATGCTGAGCGACGACGACATCTCCCACTGAGACGTCCGGGCCGCCGAGCAGCGGATCATCGATCAGAACGCGCTCGGCGCCGCTCGAACTCCGCATCAGCTCACGACGGGAGTCGCGCGCCGTGCTGCCGCAGTCGTCCCATGGGTCCGCGGACAACGGCGATCACCGCCCGGACAAGACGCCGTCGATCTCGCGACGGGAGGAGATCCCCAGCTTGGCGAAGACCTTGCGCAGGTGCCACTCGACCGTACGAGGGCTGAGGAACAACTGCGCGCCGATCTCCGCGTTCGGGTGCCCGGCGGCCGCGAGCCGGGCGATCTGCGCCTCCTGCGGAGTCAGGACCGGCGCGCCGGGGGTCCGCTTGCGAACGGTCTCACCGGTGGCGAGCAGCTCTCGCCGGGCCCGCTCGGCGAACGCCTCCATGCCCGTTGCCGCAGCCGCCTCGTACGCCGCCCGCAGCTCGGTACGGGCCTGCGCGCGCCGGTTCTGGCGGCGCAACCACTCCCCGAACAGCAGCCGGGCCCGGACCTCGAACACGCCGAGCCCGCCCCGGCCGAAGTGGTCGACGGCCTCGCGGTAGCGGTCTTCGGCCTGCTCGGGTGCTCCGGTCAGGGCGTCGGCGACCGCCTGCGCGCCCAGGGCCCACGGCGTGCCGGCCCGGGCCCAGTCGGCCAGCCGCTCGCGCGCTCGGGCCGCCACGGCCGGCTCGCCGGCCCGGGTCGCGGCCTCGACCAGCTCGCTGCTCGTCCAGACGTGCACGTTGAAGTCCTGGTGCTCCGCGCTTCGGAGTGCCGCTTCCATGGCGAGCGGATAGTTGCCCAGGCCGTTGTGGAGCACGGCCCGCGCATACGCCGCCATGCCGGTGAGCCGTCCCAGGCCGGGCTGCCGGCCGTCGCGCTCCATCGCCTCGATCAGTTCCAGGGCCGGTCGCTCCCGTCCCCGATACGCGCCGATCAGGGCTGTCATGCGCGTCACCACGCCGGTGGCCTTCTCGACGGCCGCGGCCTCGGCCAGCAGGTCCCCGGCTTCGGAGAAACGCCCCGCATAGCCCAGCGCGGCCGCCCGGTAGGGCAGCACCATCGAGAGGATCGACAGCGTTCCCGTCGTCCGGGCGAAGCGGACCGCCCGATCGGTGACGTCCAGCCAGGCCTGGAGATCACCCAGCTCCGCCGCGGCGTTCGCGGCCGCCCACAGGACGGACGGGTCCTCCTCGTCGGTGAGGGAGCGCAGCGCCCGCGCCAGCAGCGGGAAGGCGGCGACCGACCCGTCCGTGGTCCACGTGACCAGGGCACGGAGGAAGACTCCCGCCGGCTCGTCGCCGGGTGTCAGGTCGCAAGCGGCCGCGGCGACTCGCCGCAGTCCGCCTTCGTCGTGCCGGCCGGCCCGAATGGCCGCGCCGAACGCGTCGAGGTAGGTCTTCCGTGCGACGGCCGGGTCGAGGTCCCTGAGCCGGCCCGCCGCGTCGAGCAGCGGCTGCACCGCGCCCGGCCCCGAGTCGGTCATGGACGACGCCTTGGCCCGAAGCCGGCCTGCATGGGCCCGCTGCAGCCGGTCCAGCGGCCCCAGTTCCGCGGCGGCGAGCAGGTCGGGCACCCGAGCCGGCATGCCCGCGGCAAGGTGGGCGTCCGCGGCCGCCAGCGCGCGCCGCGCCCGTTCCTTCGGGTCAGGGGTGAGCGCGGCGGCACGTTCCAGGAAGGACACGGCGGCAGCCCTGCCTCAGCGCGCCAGGACCCGGTCGGTGGAGCGCTCAGGCGCGGCC
>NZ_JBHTTU010000061.1:24711-41314 GCF_042794375.1 Kitasatospora sp. NPDC056531
GCGCCCCCCGCTTTTTTTTTGGGGGGGGGGGGGCTCGTGTCGCCCCTCTCAGGGAGGGATGCGCCGCCCCCCCCCCCCCCCCGCGCCAGGGCCCGGTCGGCGGAGCGCTCCAGCGCGGCCGCAACCTCCTCGTCCGGCCCGACCGCGGCGTGGGCCTGGTGCCAGGCCCGGCGGTCGGGGTCGCGCCGGGCGTCAATGGCCTCGGCCAGGACGCGGTGCGCCGCACGCAGTGCGGTGGCATCCGCGCCCCGCCAGACGGCCGAACGCACCAGCGGGTGCCGGAACCGCACCGAAGCCCCCAGGGTGATCAGCCCCGCGGCCTCGGCCAGTGCCGCGGCCTCCAGCCCGACGCCCAGCAGGCGCAGAGCATGCCACAACAGTGGCCCATCGCCGACCGGTTCGACCGCCGCGACCAGCAGCAGGGCGCGGGTGTCGGCCGGCAGCGCGTCGACGCGCCGGCGAAAGCCGTCCTCGACCCGGGTCGCCAGCGGGCCGGCGCCGGGCCCGCCGAAGCCGAACGCCAACTCCGCCGGTGACAGGCCCCGGGGCAACTCCAGCAGGGCGAGCGGATTCCCGCCGGTCTCGGCCACGATCCGGTCCCGCACGCGGGCGTCGACCGGCCCCGGCAGCACGCCGTCGAGCAGTGCCCGGGCGTCGGCGTCGGCCAGCCCGCGCAGGGGAAGGTCCGGCAGACCGGAAAAGCCGTCGTCCCTCTTCCCATCGGTGATCCGCTCGGCGAACACCAACGCCACCGACTCCGCGTCCAGCCGACGCCCGACGAACGCCAGGATCCGCTGGGACATCAGGTCCAGCCACTGCGCGTCGTCGACCAGGCACACCAGCGGAGACCGGGCCGCCGCCTCGGCGAAGAGACCGAGGACCGCGATCCCGACCAACAGCATCTCGGGCGGGTTCCCCGCGCTCAGCCCGAACGCGACACGGAGCGCGTCCTGCTGTACCGGCGGCAGTCGATCGAGCTGCGACAACAGCGGGGCGCACAGCCGTTGCAGGGCCGAATAGGCGAACTCGGACTCGGCTTCGACGCCGACCGCGCGTACGACCTGCAGCTGCGCCGCCTGCCCGGCCAGATGGTCGAGCAGCGCCGACTTGCCCACGCCGGCCTCACCGCGCAGCACCAGCACCCGACTGCGCCCGTCGCGCACCTCGCGCAGCAGGCGGTCCAGCACCTCCAACTCCCTGGTCCGCCCGAGTAGCTGGTGTTTCACGTGTTGCGGCATGTCACCTCCGGCACGAGTTCCTCCCGGAGGAGCTACGCCCATCCTACGAACAGCGGGCCGGCTGAGCTGCACGGGTTCGGTCGCCCGTGGCCACCATCGCTGACTCAGCGCCAGATGACTGATGCGCGCTCGACGGACCGCAAGTGACAGTGATGGCCGATGGATCCCAAGACAGAACGATAGGGGCTCGACATGACTCGCACATGGTTGATCACCGGCGCCTCCCGCGGTTTCGGGCTCCGCCTGGCCGAGGCGGTTCTGGAGTACGGGGACCAGGTCCTGGCGACGGCTCGGCGGCCGGAGCAGCTGGCGGACCTGGTCTCCCGCTATGGGGCGCGGGTTCGTACCGCGGCCTTGGATGTGACCGACGCGGATGCGGCCCGCGCCGCGGTGGACAGCGCGGTCGCATCGTTCGGGCGGCTGGACGTGGTGGTGAACAACGCCGGATACGCCAACAGCGGCTCGATCGAGGAGATGGCCGAGAAGGACTTCCGCGAGCAGTTCGAGGCGAACTTCTTCGGGGTCGTCAACGTCACCCGGGCCGCGCTGCCGGTGCTGCGCGAGCAGCGGTCGGGGGTGTTCGTGCAGTTCTCGTCCGTGGGAGGCCGCGTCGGGGGCACTCCTGGAATGGGCGCCTACCAAAGCGCGAAGTTCGCCGTCGAGGGCTTCTCCGAGGTGCTGGCCGGCGAGGTCGCCCCGTTCGGGGTGAAGGTGGTCATCGTCGAGCCCGGCGCCTTCCGGACGGACTGGCAAGGCTCGTCCATGGAACTGCACGCGGTGGGGCCCGACTACGAGGAGACCGTCGGTGCCATGAACCGTTACCGCCAGGAGAACGACGGCACGCAACCCGGCGACCCGGCCCGCGCCGCCCAGGTGATCATCGAGGTCGTCGGCCACGCCGCCCCGCCGCGCCGGCTGCTGCTCGGCGCCCAGGCAGTGACCACGGCCCTGGCCGCCGGCGAGGCGCGCGCGGAGGAGACGCGGAAGTGGGCCGAGGCGAGCGCTACCGCCGACTTCCCGGCGGGGCAGTGAGCGTGCGCCCGCTGCACCTGCAACTGCGTGCGCGCCGCCCTCGACCGCTTCGACTCGGGCCGTTCCACCTCAACGCCCTGAAGGCGGACCGGAGTTCTTCGGTCAGAAGCTGCGGCCGTTCCCAGGCGGCGAAGTGGCCTCCCTTGTCGGCCTCGTTCCAGTGGATGATGTTGCCGAAGGCCCGGTCACCCCAGCTGCGCGGCGCGGGGTAGATCTCGGAGGGGAAGACCGTCACCGCGAGCGGCAGCGTCGGAATGGACACCGCGTTGAACGGTCCGCCGCACCGGGACCGCCACCCGACGGTCCCGGGCCAAGCCACCCGCTCGGTGTCGACTCGCTCGCCGTGCGGCCCTCGCCTTCTCCTCGTCGCACCCCACTCCTTCCCGCGGACTTCGACCGTCAGATGACCGATGCGGGAATCCGCCACCGGGCGAAGGATGGGGCCGCAGCCGTCGCACGCCCGCTGCGCCGAAAGGCAGTTGTCGATCGACACCGATCGAGGCACACCTGCCCGACCCGGGGCGACGCGCGACGGCTGCTACAGTCGATGTGACCTGTAGTCGCGTGATCGAGGAGTGGCAGACGTGGCGGGTGACGACGACATCTCCGGGTGAGATCCGGATCTGACGGCCACCGGCCGGTGCTTCAGGAGCGCCGCCGAGGTGGTCCGTTTCGTCGTACCCCTTTCCCCGTGTCTTCCCAGGGCAGAGGTCTACCCTCCTGCCCTCGCTCTCCTTCGAGGTCATCTCCATGTCCGACGCTGCCGTCGTCTGCTCCAACGTCTCCTTCGCCTGGCCCGACGACACCCCGGTCTTCCACGACCTTTCCTTCACCGTCCCCACCGGCCGTACCGGCCTGGTCGCCCCCAACGGCTCCGGCAAGAGCACCCTGCTCAAGCTGATCGCCGGCGAACTCAAGCCCGCCACCGGCTCGGTGACGGTCACCGGACGGCTCGGCCACCTCCGTCAGAGCCTGCCCCTGAGCTCCGGCCTCACCGTCGCCGAGGTGCTCGACATCGCCGGGATCATCCGCGCCATCGACGCCGTGGAGTCCGGGGACGTCGACGAGCGACACTTCACCACCATCGGCGACGACTGGGACATCGAGGAGCGCACCCGCGCCCAGCTCGACCGTCTCGGCCTGACCGACCTCACTCTCGACCGCAGCCTGAGCACGCTCAGCGGCGGCCAGATCGTCTCCCTCGGCCTCGCCGCCCAACTGCTCAAGCGCCCCGACGTGCTGCTGCTCGACGAGCCGACCAACAACCTCGACGCACAGGCCCGGCACAAGCTCTACGACGTACTGACGGACTTCAACGGCTGTCTGCTGCTGGTCAGCCACGACCGCGCGCTACTGGACCGCATGCAGTCCATCGCCGAACTCGACAGCGGAGAACTGCGTTTCTACGGCGGCAACTTCACCGCCTACGAGGAGGCCGCCCGGGCCGAGCAGGAGGTCGCCGAGAAGAACGTCCGCAACGCCGAGCAGGAGCTGAAGCGGGAGAAGCGGGAGATGCAGCAGGCCCGCGAACGCGCCGAGCGCCGCCAGAGCAACGCCGCCCGCAACCTCAAGAACGCCGGCCTGCCCCGCATCTTCGCCGGGAACATGAAGCGCGGCGCCCAGGAGTCCGCAGGCCGGGCCGGCCAGATGCACGCGGTGCGGGTCAGCGAGGCCAAGGCCCGGCTCGACGAGGCCGGGCGCGCGCTGCGCGAGGAGCAGCGCCTCTCCCTGGAGCTGCCCGACACCCAGGTACCCGCCGGGCGCAACCTCTTCCTCGGCCAGGGGCTCCAGGTGCACCACGCCGGCCAGCCGGTGTTCGCCGACGGCGGCGTCGACCTGAGCATCCGCGGCCCCGAGCGCATCGCGCTGACCGGGCCCAACGGCGCCGGGAAGAGCACCCTGCTGCGCCTGGTCACCGGCGAACTCACCACGGACGGCGGGGAGATCAAGCGCAACGACGGACAGATCGCCTACCTCTCGCAGCGCCTGGACCTGCTGGACCTCGACCGCACCGTGGCGGAGAACTTCGCCGCCTTCGCCCCCGAGCGGCCCGAGACGGAACGGATGAACCTGCTCGCCCGCTTCCTGTTCCGCGGCGCCCGGGCCCACCTGCCGGTCGGGCTCCTCTCCGGCGGCGAGCGGCTGCGCGCCACCCTGGCCTGCGTGCTGTGCGCGGAGCCGGCCCCGCACCTGCTACTGCTCGACGAGCCGACCAACAACCTCGACCTGGTCAGCGCGGGCCAGCTGGAGAGCGCCCTGAACTCCTACCAGGGTGCCTTCCTGGTGGTCAGTCACGACGAACGCTTCCTCGCCGAGATCGGGGTGAACCGCTGGCTCCGGCTGGCCGACGGCACGTTGAAGGAGACCGCGGCCCCCGCGATGTGAACCGCCGACGTGTGAACCGGCCCGCGCCCGAGGCTCCGCCACCGCGCCGGCACACCGGAACGTGAGGGGACACCGCGCTACGCGTCAACGCGCCGGCGCGCAGCGGGGATGGTTCGCACCCGTTCGGGTGAAACCGGGTGTCCGGCCCGGCGCAGCCGGGGTTGCGCCGGGCGGGTGGGTGATGATGCCGGATGGTTCGCCCGAGAACTGTTCCACCGGGGGCACTTGGCCCCCGGTCCGGGCGGTCTCCCCCCCGTGAGAGAGGAGCGTGATGACGGTTCCCGCTGTGACGCAGGAGGTCGAGGATTTTGTCGACCGTTGTGTGCCGTTGACCGGTTTCCCCGCGTTCGACCTGTACGCCACCGGCATGGCCGAGCGCTATCTGGAGACCGCCCGACAGCAGGTCGGTCCGGCCGCCTTCGCGGAGTTCTGGGCCGCGTGGTCGGCGGCCGTCGACGAGCGCGGCGGTCCGCAGGACCTGTCGCCCGTCCACCTGGAGGTGGCCCGGGCGCTGGCGTACATGTGGCTGACCGGTGCCTGGCCGCGGCTGGCGCCGGCCGCACACGCGGCGCTGCGCCGTCAGATGGCGAACGAGGAGTTCGTGGTCGCGCCGGAGGCGTACGTGGAGGGCCTGGTGTGGCGGACGTTCCACGGGCATCCGGCCGGGGCGAAGCCGCCGGGCTTCGGCACCTGGGCGGTCAAGCCACCGGCCCAGCCCACCACGGACGGGCTGCGCCGGGACCTGGGCCTCGGCGAGGAGTTGGTCCTCCGCGCCGGGCTGGCGGATGAGGTCGCGCTAGCGGCGATCCCCGTCCACCTGCTGCCCGGTTACCGCGCCTCCCGCGCGATCCCGCCGTCCGCCGTACCGACCGCCGCCATGCGGTCCGACGCCCCGCAGGAGCACGCATGACCGAGACCGTCAGCGCGGACGAGGCCGTCCGCCGGCGCTACGACGTCGTCATCGTCGGCGGCGGCTGGTCCGGCAGCCTGATCGCCAAGGAGCTCGGTGACCTGGGCTGGAACGTCCTGATCCTGGAGGCCGGCAACGGCGGCACCGAGACCTGGCCCGGCTACCTGGGCTCGCTCTCCACCTACCACTCCGCCGTCGCCAAGGTGCCCAACTCCGCCTACCGGCGCAGCGTCGCCGCGCCCTACCCGGACGTCCTCGACCTCGCCCCGGTCCTCGACCCGAAGCCGGGGCAGCCGGAGTTCACCGCGAACGGCTACTTCGTCCAGAACGGCATGCTCCCCTACGGCACCGACTACCTGCGGGAGTTGGGCGGTACGGCGATGCACTGGCTCGGGGCGGTGCCCCGGATGCACGCAGAGGACTTCGCCACCGAGAAGTACCGGTACGGGCGCAGCTGGCCGATCAGCGCGGAGGAGCTGCAACCGTGGTACGCGCTGGCCGAGTTGGAGATCGGCGTGGCCGGGAACGCGGACGACCAGCGGGCGATCGAGGTCGTCACCGACCCGGACTACGTCTACCCGATGCACCAGATCCCGGCCAGCTACATCGACCAGTACTGCAAGACCCTCGACGGCACGACGATCGTCGACGACCTCACGAGCGAGCCGTACGAGCTGCGGGTCAGGAGCCTGCCGCAGGCCCGCAACTCCACCCCGGACCCGAAGTACTCCCCCGTCCCGTACCGGCCTGACAGCGCGGTGGGCCTGCCGAACTACGGTGAGCGCTGCGTGGGCAACGCGAGCTGCGTGCCGATCTGCCCGGTGCAGGCCAAGTCCCACCCGCTGCGCCAGCAGGCCCGCTTCGCGAAGACGGTCTCGCTCGCCACGCGCTGCGTCGCCACCCGCATCCGGCTGGCGGGCGCGACCCGGGGCGGCCGGGTGAGCGGGGTCGAGTTCCGCACGTACACCGACCCGGCCTCGCCGGTCAGCCGCTCGTACGTGGTCGAGGCGGACCTGGTCGTGCTGGCGGCGCACGCCATCGAGAACGCCCGGCTGCTGCTGTTCTCCGGGCTCGCCAACGGCAGCGACCAGGTCGGCCGTAACCTGATGGACCACCCGACCATCCTCAACTGGGCGCTCGCCGACGAGAAGCGCGGGCCGGTCGGACCGTTCCGCGGGCCCGGGCACACCTCCGGCTGGGAGGCCTTCCGCTTCGGCGAGGGACGCGCCAAACGGGCCCCGTTCCGGATCGAGATCGGCAACTGGGGCTGGGGCTGGGCCACCGGCGCGCCGATGAGCAACGTCGCCACCGCCCTCGGCATCGGCGGGGACCGGGCGGGCGACGTGCGCAAGGACGGCGTGTTCGGGCCGGAGCTGCGCCGCCTGCTCGGCTCCGCCCTGGGCCGTCAGCTCCAACTGCAGATCGCCGTCGAGCAGTCGGCGAACCCCAACAACCAGGTCACCATCGACCGCCGCTACCGCGATGCCATGGGCAACCTGCGCCCGATCATCACCTACAACCTCGACCAGCACACCCGGGACGGGCTGTTCGCCGCCCGGCTGGTCGCGCGCGAGATCTTCCGCAAGCTCGGCGCCACCGACTACACCGACCACTCCCCGCGCGACGGTGTGCCCCCGCTCGGCCACTTCGTGCACACCTTCAACGGCCGGACGCTGGACCTGGCCTACAGCGGCGCGGGGCACGGCGCGGGTACGCACATCATGGGCAGCTCCGCGACCACCTCCGTGGTCAACCAGTACCAGCGCACCTGGGAGCACCCGAACCTGTACGCCGTCGGCTGCGGCAGCATGCCCTCCATCGGCACCAGCAACCCCACCATCACCATGCTGGCCCTCGCCCTGCGCAGCGCGGAGCAGATCCACAAGGACCTGCTCCTCGACCGACGGCCGGCCGACCTGCGCGGCACCGCGGGGAACGCAACCGACACGGAGGTACCGGCGTGATCACCGCCCTCGAACTGGACAAGGCGGGCTTCGATGTCCCGAGGACCCTGCCCGCCCTGCGCATGTACCTGCAGGCGGCGCTGGAGGTGGAGCACCTGACCATCCCCGTCTACATGACCGGGATGTACACCATCCGCCCCGGCACCAACCGCACCGCGTACTACGCGATCCGCGCCGTCCTGCTGGAGGAGATGCTCCACATGACGCTGGTCGCCAACCTGCTCAACGCGGTCGGCGGCAGCCCGGTGGTCGACTCCCGCGTCGTCGCCGAGTACCCGGCCAAGCTGCCGTTCAGCGGCGACAGCGTGCCGAAGATCGGCCTCCAGCACTTCTCCCCCGACGCGCTCAGGACCTTCCTGCGGATCGAACAGCCGAAGTCGATGACGCCGAACGCCGTACCGGGCTCCGGCTGGACCTCCATCGGCCAGTTCTACGACACCATCCGGGCCGGTCTGGAGCACCTCATCAGGGACCTCGGCCACGACCAGGTCTTCACCGGGGACGCCGCACGCCAGGTCGGCCCGGAGGACTTCTACAACTCCGGCGGCGAGGTCTTCCCCATCGACGGCCGCGACTCGGCACTGGAAGCGCTGGAGACCATCACCGAGCAGGGCGAAGGCGTCGGCGACAGCATCTGGAACAGCAACGACCGCCTCTTCGGCGAACAGCGCGAACTCGCCCACTACTTCCGCTTCAACGAGATCTACACCGGCCGCAGCTACGGCCCCGACGACCGCCCCAAGGACCGGCCCAGCGGCCCGCTGATCGACGTCACCTGGGATGACGCCTACCCGATCCACGGCGATTCGAAGGTCGCCGACTACAAGGAGTACGAGAGGACCAGCGCGGTGTACGAGCAGGCGGTGGCGTTCAACGCCCGCTACGCCGTCCTGCTGGGCTATCTGAGCTCCGCGTTCAACGGCCGCCCCCGGGACACGGCGCTCGCCATCCCCACCATGCTGGAGCTGCGCGACCGCGCCGAACAGCTCTACCGCAACCCCCACCCCGACCCGAAGCACGCCGCCGAAGGCCGCTTCGCGAGCGCCACCTTCCAGATCACCGATCGGGAGGACGACCTCGCCGCCGAGGAGGTCCGGCGCAACATCCAGGCCACGGCACTCGAAGCGGGCGAGCCGATCGACCTGTCCGCCCTGGCCTCCGACTCCGTCGAGGCCTTCGCCTGACCGCCCGGTGACCGGACGGCAGCACCCGGTCGTCCGGGTGCTGCCGTCGGCACTGATGCCCCGGCTCATGGCCGTCCGGCACCCGGCTGCTTCGCAAGCCGTGGCCGGGGGACATCGGTCGCGTCACCGGGCCGATGCCGGTGCGTGGCAACCGAGTCGGGTTGAGGCGGGCCTCGGGCCGGCGGGAACCGTCACCACTCCATGCCGCGCCTGGCGAGGACCGCCATCCCGAGGGCCGCGGGCAGTTCCACCAGCAGGGCCATGGCCAGCGACACGTACCAGTCGCCGCCGCCCTCCGCCGTCATCACGTCGAACCACGCGTCGAGCAGCAGCAGCGTGGCGGTGGCGGCGCCGGCCAGGGCGACCAGGCGCGAGCGGCGGAGCAGGAGCAGCGCGGTGGCGATCAGGCCGGTGCACTGGAGCAGGTCCATCCCGATCCACACGGTGGACCAGTTCCTGACCTCGGCCTGCCCGCGGGTGGTCGATCCGAGCACCAGGATCCACCCGAACAGCAGGGCCGCCACCACGACCAGCGCGCCGGCCACCGCCTTGCGCGGGCGCTCCGAGGCCGGGTCCTCCGCGCCGAGGCGGTCGAGCAGGGCGTGCAGCGGTCGAGGGGCGCGTATCTGACGTTCCATGATCGGAAACCTACCGCCACTCAGCTCGGCGTGCGCCCGACCCGAAGCTTGGTCAAACCGGCTACGCCGACGGCACCGGCCCCGAGGAGTTCGCCCGGTTCAAGCGCAGCCCGGCCCGGATCGCCGACTCCCGGCGCCGGGCCGCCGCCGAGCGCTGAGGAGCCCGCGTACGACGGCCCGGTGCAGTGGGTCCGCTCGGACCCCACCGCACCGGGCCGTCGGTCATTCGCCGCGGCGGCCTCGTCAGCCGACGGTCAGCCGGAACGGCCCGGCCAGCACCGAGTAGCCGTCGTTGGCCAGGTAGTACGCGTCGTAGCCGCCCGCACCGTTCAGCTTGCCGGTGGAGAAGGTGACGGCGCCGCTCTGGTTCGGCGTGTAGGACCAGGTCAGCGCGGAGCGGGAGCCGGGGGTGACACCCGCCGGGTAGATCCCGACCCAGTTCTTCGGGCCGGCCTGGGCGGTGGTCGGCAGGGTGTAGCGCAGGGTGACGTTGCCGCCGTTGGCCACCGCGTTGAGGTCGCCGGTCAGCATCGGGCCGGTGGCCGTGGAAGGGGCGAATGCGGCGTTCAGCGGCGTGGCGTAGGTGTCGTTGCCGGTCAGCCCGGGCAGACCGAGGGCGGACTCGATGGTGCGGCCGATGCCGTAGTGGTCGTAGTGCAGCGGGCTGCTGGTGCCGGCCGGGACGGTGCCCTGCGAGCCGACGAGGACGGTGGCGAGGTGGTTGTAGCCCTCGTTCTCGCTCTCGTCCCAGGTCAGGATGAGCAGCGAGCGCTGCTGGGTCCAGGCCGGGGAGGACAGCACCGGGGCGAGGGTCTGCTGCAGCCAACCGTCCTGGGTCTTCAGGCTGGTGGCGCTGCCGTTGCCGGAGGCCTCGCCGTCGTAGTAGTCGTCGGCGGCGATCCACGAGAAGTTCGGCGTGGTGGCCGCCGACCGCAGGTCGGTGGTCAGCTGCGAGGTGTCGAACAGGTGCGCCGCGCAGCGGGCCGGATTGCCGCTGACGTCGGTGTAGTTGATGAACGGCGCGTCGTCGGGCATGTAGTTGCTGTCGTAGTTCTTGTTGGTGTTGCAGGGCGTGCCCATGCCCTGCTCGTAGGCCTTCCAGGTCTTTCCGGCGTCCTCGATGGTGTCACCGAGGTGGCGCTGCGGGGAGTTGATGTTGGGCCAGTAGGTGGCGCCCTTGGTGTAGGTGTCGCCACCGGCGACGGCGAGGTAGTTCTCGTCGCTCGGGTGGTAGACGCCGTGGGAGTCGGTGAGGGTGGCGCCCTGGGACATCAGACTGTGGATGTACGGCGTGTCCGTCGGGTCGTTCATGATCTGGGAGTAGTCGGTGTTCTCCATCATGACCGTGAACACGTGGTCGTAGCCCGGCACGGCGGACGCGGGCGGGGTCAGCGGCGCGGGCGCGGCGACCGGGGTGTCGAGGGTGAGCGAGAGGTTGTCCAGGTAGCCGGTCTCGCTCGAGGTGGACAGGAACTGCACCTCGACCTGGATCGACCGGGTCCCGGCCGGGACGGCTCCGGTGGCGCTGCGGGAGAGGAACTTGGTGCTCAGGCCCCGGTCGGTGGCGGAGACGGTGGACAGCTTGGCGGTCGCGCCGAGCGGGGCGCCGCCCGCGTCCTGGAAGTGCAGGCTGACCGCGACGTAGCCGCCGTAGGTGGTCCAACCGCCCAGCCAGCCCGCGAGGTTGTAGTGCACCCCGCCGCCGTCGATCGCGGTGGCCGCCGAGGAGACGTCGACGGTCTGCGACATCGCGCCGTCACCGAAGTTGCCCGGGCCGAAGAAGGCCTTGCCGGGGGTCTGGCCGTCGTTCGGCAGGCCGAAGGAGCCCACCGAGTGGCACATCACGTTGATGCCGCCGGCCTGGACCGTCCAGCCGGGGACGGTGCTGGCGGCGCTCCAGTCGTTGGTGCAGTAACCGCCGGCCTCCGCGTCGCCGTTGACGATCAGGTTGCCGCTGCCGCCCGCCGCACCGGCGGCGGTGGGGGTGGCGACGACCAGCGCGCCGAGGAGGGGAAGGGTGGCGAGCAGCCCGCCGAGGGGGGTCCAGCGCAGTCGCATGGGGGGTACCTCGTCCTGTTGGTGAGGGTGAGTGCCATGGCTGTTCACCATGAGCGGGACATAAGTACCGGTCGGCGCTGTCCGGCGGAAGAACGCCGGTCGAACTTGACCAGACAACTTTGCACTCGCCCATGGCCGTTCGGACGCAGAGGAATTGTCCGCGCCCCTTTCCCCGCCGGAGCGGGCCGCCGCCCGACTCCTGGACGCCGAGGCGCGACGGCAGCCGGATGGCAAGGGTGGGCGAGGGAACACGTGCTCCTCCAGGGGTGGTCGAGCGAACGGGGACGGGGGCGCCGGCCCCCGTCCCCGTGCGACGCGGGCGGAGTCAGCCGGCGATGGGGCCGGCGCCGGCCAGCTGCAGCGAGAAGGCGCTGGCGGTGGACTGCTGCGGCGTCTTCACGTGCACCACGCCGGTGGCCGCGTCGTACCACCAGCCCGAGCCCGCCGTGTCCACGGTGAACTCGTAGGCGCGGGCGGCCGGTTTGCCGGTGTAGTCGCCGACGCTCGGCCCGACCTCGACGGTGGTCATGCCGTGGCCCCGGCCCACCGAACGGACCGCGACGTCCTGGGTCGCGGACGCGCCCTGCTCATGGCCACGGGTGGTGCCGTCGTCCTCGTACAGGGTGTAGGAGGACGAGCCCTGGGCGTAGATGTCGTAGTCGAGCCGGGTGGTGTCGCGGGTCTGCCAGGAGAGCGTGCCCTGGGGCCACATCGGCACGACGGCACCGGCCCGGACGAACAGCGGCAGGGTGTCCAGTGGCGCCTGGTAGCCGTTGAGCGTGGTCGGACCCTGGTAGGTCTTGCCCGTCCAGTAGTCCACCCAGGTGCCCTCGGGCAGGTAGATGCCGTTGCGGGTGGCGGAGTCGTCGTAGACCGGGGCGACCAGGAAGTCCTTGCCGCTCAGGAACTCGTACTTGGCCGCGTCGCCCCAGGTGTCGGGGTCGTCCGGGTACTCCAGGACCAACGGCCGCACCGCGCCGACGCCGCTCTGGTGGGCCTGGGCGGCGAGCGTGTACAGGTAGGGCAGCAGCCGCTCCTTCAGCTGCAGGTAGCGCCGGTTGATCGAGGTGTACGGTTCGCCGGCGCGCCAGGGCTGCTTGTCGGCGGCGGCCCAGCCGTCCATGGTCATGATGGTCGGGATGAAGGTCTTCCACTCCAGGTCCCGGGTCTCCACCTTGGGGTCGCTGCCGAAGATGCCGCCGACGTCCCCGGTGTCGTAGGCGATGCCGGACATGGTGGCCCCGGCGTAGGTGGGGATCTGCCAGCGGACGTAGTCGTAGGTGCCCTTCTGGTCTCCGCTCCACAGCACGCCGCAGCGCTGGGCGCCGGCCCAGGAGACCGGCAGCCAGACGAAGCCGCGGGCGTCGCTGTTCTGCCGGATGCCGTCGTACGCCTTCTGGCAGCCGTCGAGGGCGAACTTGTAGCCGGGACCGACCCAGGCGACGTCCAGTTTGCGCACCCGGATCCCGGCCTTGACCTCCTCGTTCTGGTTGGGCAGGCCGGTCGAGGTCCACAGGCCCAGCTGGGCGTGCTGGTCGCGCAGCCCCTGGCCGGTCTGCTGGAGGTTCTCGTAGCCGCAGCCGTAGCCGTCGTTGACCAGCATCCAGCCCAGCGGGTCCTGGTTGGCGGTGTAGCCGTCGGCGACCTTGAGGGCGTCCAGGGTGTGCCGCTCGCCGCGGTTGGCGTTGTGCAGGTAGCAGTCGGAGTCGCCCGGTTCCAGGCCGTACACCGGTGGCATGAAGGGCTTTCCGACCAGGTCCGTGTAGGCGCTGATGACCTTCTTCAGGTCCGGGCCGTAGAAGTAGTACCCGTCGAAGCGGCGTTCGCGCTCGGCGGTGGTGACCGGGTCGCCGAAGGTGTAGGTACCGGGGGCGTAGGTGTGCCGGAAGACGCCGTAGCCGGCCGAGGAGAGGTAGAAGGGCTGGGAGTTGTTGAAGCCGCCCTCGTTCCAGTTGTAGTCGTTGGCGGCGTGGACGGTCCGGCCGCGGTGCGAGAACGAGCCGTTCTGCTCGCCGGCGCCGTAGAACTGCTCCTGCGGTCCGCGGGCCAGGGTCTGGGCCGTCGCGTCCTGGGTCCAGGTCAGGCCGCGGGTCTCCCGCCAGACGGGCTTGCTGTCGTCCTCGGCGTACAGCGCGAAGCGCAGCGGGTGCTTGTAGGCGCGCAGCGTCAGGTGCTCGGAGCTGATCGCCCAGTAGTCGCCCTCGTCGCTCTGCCGGACGGTCTTCAGCACGGGCGGGGCGGTCGCGATCATCTCCCCGACGGGCGGGGCGGTGAAGGTGCCGTCCGGGGCGAACTGCAGGCGGAAGGTGTCCTCGGTGGTGAAGTCGACCCGGGCCTTGGCGGTGCCGGCCTGGATCAGGTAGCCGTCGCCGTCGCGGGCGATGCCGGTGGCGTCACCGACCGTGGTGGGCTGGGTCAGCAGGGCGGTGGCCGTGTAGGAGGAGTTGGTGACGTTGTAGGGCACGACCAGGACCTGGTAGGTCCCGGAGGCGTCGGGGATCACGGCGGTGGCCGGGTCGGCGCCCGAGGAGTCCTCGGCGACCTTCCGGCCGGCGCTGTCGTAGACGTAGAGGTCGAACTCCATGGCCGGGTCGGGCCAGCTGATGGAGACCGGGACGCCGCCGTCGGGGTTGTCCTTCCAGTACCCGGCGGGGACGTCGACGGTGAGGTCGAAGCGGTCGCACACCTTGCCCTGCGGGTCGGCGGCGGCGCTCGGGCAGTGCTTGGGATCGGGCACCGAGCCGCTCGGATAGGTCGGGGACTGCCAGGTGACGGTCCGGTGGGCGGTCGAGAGCGCGCCGCTCGGGGGTGCCGCGGCGTGGACGACGGGGGCGGCGCCGAGCAGGCCGCACAGCACGGCGACCACGGCGAGCAGGATGCCTCGGGGGCGGGGTGGGCGTAAGCGCCTGACGATGAGCATGGGCATGCCACCATTCGGGGGAGGTCAGGGTGGTGTGCGGCGCAGGACCCTACCAGTTCACTTCTGCTCACTCAATGGTTAAGTATGCACATTGATGGCAGATAACTGCCCGAACATGCTTGCCACTGAACCAAATTACACAGCTTCACGCAGCACTCGGGCTCCCCGACACCGGAGCCGGCCGGCCGGACCAACCCGGGCGAGCCGACCCGTCAGGGTGTCCGGGAGTCCGTGGTGATCGCCTTCAACAGCGGCTCCAGGAAGCGCTGTTCGAGTCGACCCGGGGGCAACCGGTCCGGCTCGACGTAGCTCTGGGCCAGGCCGCCCTCGCGGATCGCGATCAGCAGGCGGGCGAGTTCGTCGGCGTCCACGGTGAGGGTGCGGCCGGCCCGGGCCAGGTGGTCGGTGAGGGCGCGGGCGACTTGGGCGCGCAGCCGGGCGTCGTGCTGGGCGAGCACCCAGGCGGCCTGGGGGTCGCGGATGGCGTGCAGGGTGAACTCGGTGGTGACCAGGTACCAGTCGCGTTCGGCCGGTTCGATCTCGCAGAGCACGTCGACCAGCGCCCGCACGGTGAGGTCCTCGGTGGCGATCGAGTCGACCAGTTCGGTCATCCGCTGGACGACCCGCTCGCTGTGGGCGTCGAACAGCGCGAGGAAGAGCTCCTCCTTGCTGCTGAAGTTGGAGTAGAACGCGCCACGGGTGTAGCCGGCCCGCTCACAGATCTGCTCGATGGCGGCGGCGCGGAACCCGCACTCGGCGAAGGTCTCCAGTGCTGCCTGGAGCAGGGCCGCGCGGGTGCGCGGGCGTCGCTTGGTCTCACCCTTGGGCATCGGAGGCGTCCCGGTTCGCTCGGAAAAGGTCAATCGGATGCATTGGCGTATCGGATACATCATTGTATCTTCTGGGGCCATGAGCATCCCCACGCCCTCGGGGGCCGGCACCCCGCTGCCCGCCTCGCTCGCCGCCGCCGTCGGACCGCTGCCGGCCGGCGTCACCCTGCCGCTGCCGCCCAGCTTCGATTCGGTCGAGCAGGAACGCCGCTACCGCAAGGAACAACTCGCCGCCGGATTCCGGCTGTTCGGACGGTTCGGCTTCTCCGAGGGGGTGGCCGGGCACATCACCGTGCGCGACCCGGAGCACCCCGACCGCTTCTGGGTGAACCCCTTCGGCATGCCGTTCAGCATGATCAAGGCCTCGGACCTGATCCTGGTCGACCACGAGGGCACCCTGCTGCACGGCAACCGGCCGGTGAACCGGGCCGCGTTCGTGATCCACTCCCAGGTGCACTCGGCCCGCCCGGACGCGATCGCGGCCGCCCACGCCCACTCGCTGCACGGGAAGGCCTTCTCCAGCCTCGGCATCCCGCTGGACCCGCTGACCCAGGACGCCTGCGCCTTCTTCGAGGACCACGGGCTGTACAGCGACTACCGCGGCGTGGTGAACGAGGTCGACGAGGGCAAGCGGATCGCGACCGCGCTCGGCGCCCACAAGGCGGTGATCCTGCAGAACCACGGGCTGCTGACGGTCGGCCAGTCGGTCGCCGAGGCGGTCTGGTGGTTCGTCACCATGGAGCGCTCCTGCCAGGCCCAGCTGCTCGCGATGGCGGCCGGCACCCCGAAACTCATCGACCGGGAGACCGCGCTGATCACCCGTGGCCAGGTCGGCAGCCACCTGGCCGGCTGGTTCCAGGCGCAGCCGCTGTTCGAGCAGATCAGCGCGAGCGACCCCGACCTGGTCGGCTGACCGGGTCGGGGCGGGGACGCCACGGATGAACCAGGAACCGCGGATCGCGGTCTTCGGCGCCGGCAGCATCGGCTGCCACCTCGGGGGCATGCTGGCCGCCGTCGCCGAGGTCACCCTGATCGGCCGGCCGGCCGCCATGGCGGCCGTCGAACGGGACGGGCTGACGCTGACCGGCCCCGGCGACGCCCGCCGCCGGGTACGGGAGCTGACCACGGCCACCGGCGCGGCCGGCGCCGAGGGGGCCGACTACGTGCTGGTGACCGTCAAGTCCGCCGACACCCGGGCCGCCGCCCGCGAGCTGGCCGAACACCTGGCGCCCGGCGCGGTGGCGATCAGCTTCCAGAACGGCCTGCACAGCCCCGAGGTGCTGCGGGCGGAGCTGCCGGGCCACCGGGTGCTCGCCGGGATGGTCCCGTACAACGTGCTGCGCAGCGGACCGGCCGCCGTCCACCAGGGCAGCGGCGGTGCGCTGATGGTCGAGGACGCCCCGGCGGCCCGCCCGTTCGCGGCGGCGGCCCGGGCCGGCGCTGT
>NZ_JBHTTU010000062.1:0-3279 GCF_042794375.1 Kitasatospora sp. NPDC056531
CCCCCCGGATCATGCGAACTACAGGGGGGAACAGTCATGCCGGACCGGAGGCCGGGAGCCCCATTGCGGGGCCACCAAGAAGGTAACGGGGGGGGCGGCCGGAGTGCCGTTGGCCGGTGACGCTGCGGCGGCGGTCCCTCGGAGGCCGCCGCCGTTCGCTCCGTGTCGCGGCCGAAGGCCACGCCGACCGGGATTCAGCGCCCGATGAAGTTCTTGGCCACCAGGAGGTCCAACACGTTGGTGTGGAAGTCGGGGAAGTCCATCGGGACGATCCCGAAGTGGACGGCCTCGTTCCTGCGGGCGTACAGGTAGTCGAGCACCGGCGGCATGATCGAGTCCGCGTTCAGCTTGGGCCACTTCCCGCCCGCGTAGCTGGTGAAGTTGATGTACATCTTCGGCGAGTTCTGGTTCCACCACGCCTGGTCGAACTGGTTGACGATGGCCCGGGCCTTGCCGTCGGTGCCGACGTCCTGGTACTGGTCCTGGATGTTCATCAGATCCGAGTTGCCCCAGTGCATCACGTCCCACGAGGAGTCGGAGCTGGTGTCGAAGTCGGCGAGCAGCACGATCTTGCCGCGGGCCTCCCCGAGCCTGGGCCACCGGGGCGCGGTCCAGAACAGGTTGCGGTAGCCGAAGCCGTCCAGGTGGTACTGCATGCGGCGCAGGAACTCCACGCCGTCGATCGGGTTGCTGCCCGCGTTCTCGTTCTTGATCCGCATGACCAGCGCCTCGCGCGGCGACTGCTTGAAGAAGGCCCGGCACTCGTCCAGCACGGTACGCAGCGTGCTGCCCTGGGGGAACCGGTCGTGGAAGACGCCGAGCCAGTTCTTGGTCTCGCGGTCGTTCAGCGGGAACCGCTGCAAGCGGATGTCGAGGAAGCGGATGCCCCGCTGGAGCTGCTGCGTAACGCCCCAGTTCTGGGTGTGCGCCCACTCGGTGCCGTTCGTCGGGTCGACGCAGCAGGAGTCGTGGGTGCCCGGGATGGTCAGCTGGGTCAGCGAGAGGCTGTCGGGCAGCCCGGCCATCCAGGCGCCGCTGTTCCACGAGGCGGCCGCGGCCGGCGTGGCCGCGATGGTGAGGCCGAGGGCGGCGGTCAGTGCCCCGCCACCGACTGCGCCGCCCAACCTCAGGATGTCGCGGCGGTTCGGGTTGACGGTCATGGGCTGCTCCGCGGTCTCGGTCGGTCCGGCTCCCTACATGGCTGTCTACGGAGGCCGCGCGGAGTCCGGTTCATCGCCGTCGGCTGCGCGGGCTCGTTCGGGAGTGAACGAGCGTCATGGCAGGCAGCCGAAATGCACTACGAGTACAGAAGTCTTGCGGAGGCGGTGAGTTCGGTTTTCTCAACGGTGATCACTTCCAGATTCCGTTGAGGACGAGGGCGGCGCGGGCGATGTCGCCGATCCGACTGGGGCTGAGCGTGACGCGCTGGAGGGTGCGCTACCGCTGCTTGAGCTCGGCGGCGGTCCGTTCTCCCAGGGCTCGCACGTGCCGCAGCAGGGTGTTGAACATGCGGGCGTCGACGTGAAGTGCCTGTTCGGACTTGCCCTTTGGACGGCGAACCGGGATGAGGATGCCGATGCCCGCGCCGATGTAGCCCTTGTCCGCGAGAGTCGGCAGTCCCTCGGCCGCCGCCTTGTACAGGGCGGGCAGGGGGTGGATCCGGGCGGCGGTGATGTCGGGGACGCTTCCGGGTTCGACGTCGGAGACCCACAGCGGGGTGCCGTCCGGGGCGGACGGGAACTGGATGTTGCCGCCGAATGCCTTGTGCTTCTGGCTGAACCACAGGTCGTTGCCGTTGTCGCGGAGGCCGGCGAGGTGGTCGGACTCGATCAGTGTGCCGTCGAGGATCACGTGCGTCATGCTCTCGCGCTGACAGTAGCTCAGAACTTCATGCAGAACCAATGTCTGATTGGCGAGCAGGTCGATGCCCTCGTGCAGGTAGCGGTAGTCGGTGGCCTGGGAGACGCCTGCGTCGCGGGCCAGACAGTGCACGCAGCCGCGCTCGCGGAACCAGCGCAGCACCAGAACCGCCTGCCGGAACGGCCCGAGCGCACGCGAGCGCCTCGGGGTCCCGATCCGGCGCCGGTGGGCGGCCAGCAGGTGGGCGAGGAACTCGACGACGTGGCGAGGGACGTCGAGCCTCGAGTTCTCTGTCTCCTCTTGATCGGCCGGGGTGTAGTGGAGCTACCAGGGCGTGCTGGCGGGTTGCGGGTAGGTGGCGTGCAAGCTCCTCGCGCATGCCTGTCAGGGGCTGGGTGAAGTCCAGCACCCGCAGTCCGCGCTCCACCGCTGGTGCAACACCTGCGGGCCGGTTTTTTGGGGTGCGGGCGAGGAGGGGTGCGGGGTGGGGGCGGGCTGATGCGGAGCAGTGGTGGTGGGCGGTGGGGAGGAGGGCGCGGTGGTGGGTGGCGGGAGTTCGTCGCACGGTGGTTCGGCGGCCAGGGCCCGGACCACCAGGCGGCCGGTCTCCAGTTGTTCTTTCATTCGCTTGACCCGTGAGGCGGCGTGCTGGGGTGTGAGGCCGAGGGCTGTCGCGAGTTCGGCGCGGGTGAGCTCGCCGCCGGTCTCCAGCCACCAGAGGGAGAGCAGGTCGCGTTCGCGTTCGTCGAGCCAGCGGGTGGCTTCGGCGACCTGGCGGCGGTGGCCTGTCAGGCCGAGTCGCAGGATGGTCAGGTCCACGAAGTCGCCGGCCGGATCGGTGACCTCCGTCAGTTCCTGCAGTCCTGGCACGGGTGCCGATCTGCGGGTCGTCCAGCAGCGGCGGACTTCGTTCATCGCGATGGCCACCAGCCAGGAGCGGAAGGAGGACGGGTCGCGCAGCGTGTTCAGGGAGTGGACGACGCGCAGCATGGTTTCCTGCACCACGTCGTCCACGTCGCCATGGCCGTCCACCGCGCGGCCGACGATGTTGTAGACCAGCGGCAGGTGGTCGGCGATCAGCCGCTCCTGGGCTGCGGCGTCTTGGGCCTGCGCTGCGGTGACCGTCTCCGTGCTGCTTCCGCTGCCTATTCGCATCCGGTGTCCTCCCCTTGTGGTCGATCGTTTCCCGTGTGTGTGCACCGGAGGGGACACGGCCCGCCGGTGTGGGTTCCTTGCCTGGAGGGCGTGTTCGAGGAGCCGCAGGACGGTGTGCGGACCGGCCACGTGCCCAGCGGGGGCAAGGCTGCGTGGTACGAGGTGTTGGGGTTTGTTTCCTCCGAGCCGACCCCCCCCTCCCCCCCCCTTCCCCCCCCCCCCCCCCCCCCCCCCCCTCCCCCCCCCCCCCCCCCCCCCCCCGCC
>NZ_JBHTTU010000062.1:3289-40705 GCF_042794375.1 Kitasatospora sp. NPDC056531
GCGGAGGGGGGTGGGGGGAGCCTCTAGCGCGCAGGGGGGGAGGGGGTTTGTGGGGGAGGGGGTGCTGCCCCCCACGCCAAGAAACCCGCCACCTCGTGATCATTGGGGCGACATCAGGTGACAACCCCGGTGTCGGACCCCTCCATGACCAGAGCCTGAGGCTGGCGGCGGCCGGGCGGTGCGGCGCGTGCCGTACATCGGGGCGGCCCCACTCCCGTGGCCCACAGGCCGGTTCAGTGTGCGGCGTCGTGGTGGGTGAGGGCTTCTTCGGCGGTCACGGGGGTGAAGGGTTCCAGGGCGGTGACGTGGAAGCGCTTGAGGCGCAGGTAGCGTTCGCCGGTGTCGGTGAGGGTCCAGTCGTGGCGGGTGCGGGCGGTCATGGGCTGGCCGGTGCGGGTGATGCCTTCCCAGGCGAAGTCGACGGTGATGCGGTGGTCGCCGTCCTGGCCGGGGGTGATCACGGGGTCGATCAGGTGGTGGGTGCTGACGTCGACCAGTTCGCCCGTCTGTGCGTACCAGGCGGCGACCTCGTCGAAGCGCCCAGGTTGTGGCCGAGTTCGTGCGCCGCGGCGTGGGCGCCCCAGCAGCCGGAGTCGATGCGCGCGTACGAGGGCCCGAAGTTGCTCGGGTTGTCCTGACCGGCCCGGTCGTCGTTGGCGAAGCTGCCGAGGCCGCAGTACACCTGGGCGTCGGTGAACATCATGTACTTGCGGTCCTTGCGGTTGAACCCCTTGTCCACCAGCTCCTTGTTGACCCCGCTCCAGTCGCCCAGTGCCGCCGCCGGGACCTCGACGTCGAGCACATTGGCCGTGCAGTTCGGGTCGGTGACGTACCGGACGTGCCGGTTGCCGCCGGTCTGTTCGGCGCTCGCACGGTAGATGACGTCCACGTCCGCCGCCCACTTCTTGATCGAGTCCCGGTACTCGGCGAACCGGTCGTGGCCCGGGCCGTGGACGTAGAGGACCTGCACCCGGTTGCCGGTGGTGCCGTCGCCGTCGCAGACCACCTCGGTGCCGACGGGTGCCTTCGACGGGCTCGGTGTGGGGCTGCCCGTGCCGGTGGGTGCCTTCGACGGGCTCGGTGTGGAGCCGCCCTTGCCGGGGAGGGTCCTGATGTCCCAGGCCGCCGTGCCCTGCGGCAGATCGGTGGCGGCGGGCGACGGGCTCGATCCGCCGGTGGGGCTGGGGGTCGTCTCGGTGGCGGGTACGACCGGCGGGACGCTCTTGTGGATGTCCACGCCCTCGGGAGCGGCATCGGGTTCGTGGGTGCACAGGCCGTCCGCCGACTTGAGCTCGCCCGCGCAGGGATCGTTCGACGACCAGCCCGCTGTACACCAGTCCCTTGGCCGGATCGCTCTTGGGAACGGCCGTCAGCGGGACATGGTTGCCGTCGTCGTGCGCGGGCTTCCCGGGCGCGGTCGCGCCTCGGGTGGCCGCTCCCGCCGCCTTGGTGGCGCCCTCCGGATCCCCGAGCTGCCCGGGGCTCGCGGTGGCCGCTTCCGCCGCCTTGGCGGGGGCGCCGGGTGGGATTCGAACGAGCCGCTCGCCGCACCGATCCCGACGACGACGGCTCCCGCCGCCACCGCCGCCACCACCAGGGCGAGAGGACGCCGAGGCCTGCGCCGGCGCCGGCGGTTCGCTTGGTTCTGAACCACGATCACTCTCCTCGTCGGCAGATGAGAGACAGTGAGTTGCCGACGGTTAGGGGACCGAGAAGGGTCATCCGAATGACGGAAAACTTCATGGAGGCCGGCTGGTACACGCTGCCCCCGCTTCCGAGACCGTGCGCGGGACCATCGGACGACCTCCGGCGCTCCCGCTGAGCACCACTCGGTCTTGCAGCCGCCGGCACTGCCGGGAACGGCTGGCTGCTGGTCATCGCGCAGCCACCGGCCGCGTTGCTTCAGGCGGGCTGGCGAAGGAGCCGTGCGGGAGGTGATCATGCCGAGGTTCCGCCAGGCGCACAGGCCGTCGTTCTCCTCGCCGCCGGATGCGACCCACCCGCGGGAGGAGGCCGGACCGTACGCCTCCGCAGGCATGGTCTCCCCGCACCCAGAACACTCTCCAGATCGACACCGAGCACCCCTCTCGATCCGCTTCAACACGCAGACCAAACAGGGAAACTGGACAACCCGGACGGCGACCGGCTCCTCGCCGTCGAGCAGAAGGCCGCAGCCGCTGCCCGCCGCGCCCGCCGCGCCCGCGACGGCGCGAAGGATCGGCCGGCGCCGTCGCCGAAGCGGCGCAGCAGCGGCAGGGTGGCCATCGTGAGCGGTGCGGTTTGGCGTGCTTCCCGGGCCGCGATGAAGCGCCGCCGGGTGCAGACCATCGTGATCGGGCCGGTGGTGTTCTGCTCCACCGCGACCATGCTGCTCGCCCTCGCGGTGATCAGCGCCGCCCGGGCCCCCCTTCGACGCCGCCGATTACCACCGCGCCCGAGCGACGTTGTTCAGCCAACCGGCGCCTGCCAGGGCGCGAACCAGGGGTTAGGCCACTGTTCGGCGGAGGCGAGCAGGGGGAAGAGCGTAGCGCCGTCGATGGTTTCGCGGATGATGTCGGCGTGGCCGCCATGGCGGGAGGTTTCCTCGATCAGGTGCAGCAGCACCCACCGGACGGACCAGTTCTTGACGTCTGAAGGGAACCACGGCAGGCCCCGCGGGACGGGCACAGGATGGCCGAGATCGGCGATGCTGGCGATCACCGCGTCCGTCTCCTGCGCTGCGGCCTGGTACTGGTCCAGCGCGTCTGCGAGCGTCTCCTCGTCGGTGAGCACGAATTCGGCGGAGTCGCTCTCGTCTGCCGTCCGCTGCGGGCCGCGCTGGCGTTGGAGGATCAGGTCGGTCCAGCCGGCCTCGCACCGTGCGGCGTGCTTGATGAGACCTCCGATGCTCAACTCACTGGCGGTGGGCGTCATCCTCGCTTGATCGTCCGTCAGTCCGTGGGCAGTCGCGCGCAGAGCCTGGCGCTGCTGGGTGAGGTAGGCGATGAGGCCTTCGCGCTCATCGGCGACCGGCGGTACGTGTGCAGGCATGGCCTGGGCTCTCTCTCGTTGCTTCGTATTGGCGGCATCGTCCGCCAACGCCGCGGCCGGTGGGCCTGGTGCCGAGCGGGTATCGGGTCGCTCCGTCCCATGTACGACGGCTGAGAGTGACAGTAGGGTCTCGCTGAAACTTTCTGCAATACCCTGCAAGCGCTAAAGGAGTGGCCCATGCCGAGAGTCGTCCCACCCGTCGCCGACGAGCGCACCGGACTGACCGCATACCTCGCCCACCAGCGGCGGGCGCTGCGGGTCACCGCTTACGGTCTGACCGACGAGCAGGCCCGCATGGCAGCGTCTGCCAGCGAATTGAGTATCGGCGGTCTCATCAAGCACGCCGCACGGTGCGAAAGCTTCTGGACCGACCTCATCCTCCAGCAGCCGCGCCGGACGCAGCGGGACGCGAACGAGTCGGCCGCCGACGAATTCCGGCTCGCCCCCGACGAGACCCTGGCCGACGTCCTGGCCGCGTACGAGGAAGCGGCTGAGCGGACCGACGCGGTGATCGCCGCAATTCCGGACCTCGGGCAGCCGGTTCCGGTGCCGCCGGGTGCCCCGTGGATTCCGGCGGAGGTAAGGGAATGGTCGGTCCGCTGGGTGCTGCTGCACCTGATCGAGGAAACCTCCCGCCACGGCGGCCACGCAGACGTCATTCGCGAGAGCCTTGACGGCGCAACCTTCGATCCGCTGCTCGCCGCCGCCGAAGCGTGGGCTGACCCATGGGTCACGCCATGGAAACCCGCATCCCAGTGAGCTGACTGACACGTTCGGCGTGTGGGTCAGGCTGCGAGGGCGGCCTCGAACTAGGGAGCGTATTTGGTCGCGATCAAGGAGTGGTCGTGTTGAGGTCTTTGATCCAGTGTCCCGTGCCACCGGACCTTGACCGATTGCCACCGAAGGTTGACGGAGAGCGGTTTGTGTCATCAAAGATTGACCGCCCAGGTCAGGACTTCCCGGTCTCATTGGATCTGGCTGGTCTCACCGGACCCGTGATGGTCGTTCCATGAACCCACCCGGCGCCCGCCGGGTCAGTCCGGCCGGCCCCACCCCGCGAACCGCGCTGTCAGGCACCGACGTGCATACTTACCGGACGATCAGTAAGACGTAGAGGTGATGACGCGGTGAAACTGGCTGAAGCGCTCGCCCAGCGCGCGGCTGCGGTGCGGCGGGTGGAGCAGTTGCGAGCGCGCGTCGTCGGCAGCGCCCGCTACCAGGAGGGCGAGGAACCGGCCGAGAACGCGGCGGAAGTCCTGGCCCAGGCCGGAGAGGTACTGGACGAGCTGGAGCGGCTGATCCGTCAGATCAACCGGACCAACTCCACCGCGCTCATCGAGGGCGGCGGCACCCTTACCGACGCCCTCGCCCGCCGGGACGTCCTGCGGCTGCGCCACTCGGTGACTACCGCGGCTGCCGACGCCGCGTCCGGGCGCGACCAGCGCGGAGCCGTACGGCAGTTGCGGTCCGAACTCAGGATCCTCTCCGCCCTGCCGGTCGCCGAGCTCCACGCCCAGGCGGACGTCCTGGCCAAGGAGATCCGCGAGGTGGACACCCTGATCCAGCGCGCCAACTGGGAGATTGACCTGATCGAGGACTGACCCCACAAGCTGGGTGTGGGAAGCAGGTAGTCGTCACGGAGGCGTGCACACACCGCGGGTCGGCGGTTTATCCGGCCCTTGGTGCGTGAAGAGCAACGCAGGGGTTCGATTCCTCACCAACAGTGCAGCTCAGCACCGCGTACAGGTGACAGGGCACACCGCACAGCTCACTACCATGTGCAGATCCGGACGACGAGGGCGGGAACGGGGCGCCCCACACCCGGTGCGAGGGCCGTGCGACCAGCACGGCCCTCGCATCTACTCCACCCCAGAGCCACTCAAGAAGCGCCGTCTGGAGCCGTCGTGGCACCCTTCCGCCAGACGGTCCTCCAGGGCGCAGACCTGGGCGGTCAATCTTCAGTGACACAAACCGTGCCGTGGTCAAAGTTCAGTGGCACACGGTCAAGGTCTGGTGGCACAGGACATCCAGATCATTGCGCCGCGAAGGTGGAGGCCGGCGAGGTAGCTGGCGGGCGTCTTGTCGTAGCGGGTGGCGATGCCTCGCCAGGCCTTCAGCTTGTTGATCAGGCGCTCGACGGTGTTGCGCTCCTTGTAGAGGTCGGCGTCGTGGCTGACGGGCCTACCGCCCTTGCTGCCCTTCTTCTTCCGGTTGGCGGCCTGGTCCTTCTTCTCCGGGATGACGGCCTTGATCGCGCGCCCGCGCAGGTGGGCGCGGTTGCCGCGGGACGAGTAGGCCTTGTCCCCGGCGACCGCGTCGGGCCGGGTGCGGGGACGGCCGACCGGCCCACGGACCCGTAATTTCCTGAGCACGGGGATGAACTGCGGGCTGTCGGCGGCCTGCCCCTCGGTCAGCACGAACACCAGCGGTCGGCACTTCCGCTCGCCGGCAACATGGATCTTGCTGGTCTGCCCGCCTCTGGAGCGTCCGAGCAGTGCGGCCTTCAGGCGGAGCTTGCGCCGCCGCCGGGCACGTCGTCGTTCTTCGCGTTTCGGATCATCTGCGGTGTCCTGTCCGTCTTGTTCCTCCGGGCCGCCCCTTTTTGCCGGGCATTCTCCGCCTCGTCGGCGGCCTTCTCCAGGGCCGCCAGGGCGTCGGGGCGCAGGTGCATCCCGGCGGCGTCGTGGTGGGCCCGAACGGTGGTGGAATCCACGCTGACCAGCGACAAGTCCACCTCGCCCCGCCTCGCGGCCTCCGCAATCGCGCCCTCCAGCAGGGCTTCGAAGACGCCCGCGTCACGCCACTGCCGGAAGCGGTTGGAGACGGTCGACCACGCGCCGAACTCCGCCGGCATCTCCCGCCACTGCCCTCCGGTCCTGAACCGCCAGATCACGCCCTCGAACTGCCGCCGCAGCCGCTCCGGATACGGGCCGTACTCGCCGATCGGCAGGTACGGCTCGATGAACTCCCACTCCGCATCAGTCAGTTGCACTCGCGTCACGCGACAGATCTACCTGATCAGGCCTCGCCATGAGGGCGAATCCCACAGATTGATCACGACCCGATACCCGCCCTAGCGGGAGCACGGAAGTCGAGACGGTTTAACCTCGCGGGTCACCCGACCTGCTGATCTGCGGTGGGAAGTTTCACAGGCGGGTGGTGAGTTTTGGCCCGGGGCGCTGGTGAGTGTGCTGTGGCCAGGGACACGTGTGGGTGATGTTCCCGGCGCGGGCCGGGTGAGGGATCGGGCGCGCCGGTACGGTCGCCGGATGGTCGGGACGTTGCGGTTGGCGGTGGCGCAGAGCACGGTGCCGGGGGATCCGGGGGACCGGGTGGCGATTCGGGCGGCGGGTGAGGAGGTTCGGGCGCTGATGCGCCAGGTCGCCGGGGCGGGGGCGCGGCTGGTGCAGTTTCCGGAGGGCGCTCTCGTCTACCCGGACAAGCGGGTGGTGGCGACCGGCCCCGACGGAATCGGGGCGCCGGCGGACTGGACCGGCGCCGCGTGGGACGTCCTGCGCGAGGAGGCGCAGCGGATCGCGGCCTTGGCGGGCGAGCTGGGCCTGTGGACGGTCTTCGGATCACTCCACCCGCTCACACCGCCGAGGCGTCCGCACAACAGCCTCTACGTCGTCTCCGACCACGGGGACCTGGTCGCCCGCTACGACAAGCGGTTCCTGTCGAACACCGAACTGTCCTACCTCTACACCCCCGGCCGGCCCGAACCGACGGTGTTCGACGTGGACGGCGTCCGCTTCGGCCTGGCCATCTGCATCGAAGCGAACTTCCCCATCCTGTTCGCCGAGTACGAACGCCTCGACGTCGACTGCGTCCTGCTGTCCGTCATGGTCGACGACCCCGCCCGCGCCACCGTCGCCCAGGCCTACGGCACCCTCTACAACTACTGGCTCGGCTACGCCGTCCCCGCCCAGTTCGCCGCCAACACCCCCTCCGGCATCGTCCCCCCCCCCGGCGGACGCTGGCTCACCCGCGCCCCCGCCGACAACCACCCCGCCCTCGCCCTCGCCGACCTCGACCTCGATGCGACCGAGCCGGACATCGACATCGCGGTGCGCCGTGCCCGGCCCTGGCGGCGGCTGGCCCGCGCCGGCCTCTACACCGACCAGCGAGCCGACAACGACTCCAGGAGCCAGAGCCGCACCGCGTTCTGACACCCCCGGGACTGGTGGGAAACGCCCGGAAGTGGTGAGTCTCCGCGGTCGTGGCCCGCCCGTGGCTCTGTCCATGAGAACGGCAGCACTTGTTCACCGGTTCGGGAGGCATCCGGCACAGGAGGCAAATCGAAATGTTCACGGGTTTCCGACAGCACCGACCTCGCCCGCGTCTGCCCGTCGCTGGACGGGGCAAGGGGCCATATGGCCCCTCTGCGCACTGACGGCAGCACGTCGACACTGGAGTCAGGAGACGTGCTCACCGGCCGAGGATGGTGATCGACATGATGTGGTACGGCGGTTGGGGCTGGGGCGGCTGGCTCGTCATGGGCGTGTTCATGGTGCTGTTCTGGGCGTTGCTGATCACCGGTGTCATTGCGCTCGTCCACTACCTCACCAGCGCCCACCGCGGCCGTCAGCCCGGCCCGCCCCCACCTCCGGGCGAGCCGGGCCGGGGCAGCCGGCGAGCCGAGGACGTGCTGGCCGAGCGGTTCGCCCGCGGGGAGATCGACGACGACGAGTACAAACACCGGCTCGCACTGCTCCGGGAGCACCGGTGAGCGAGGACCGTCGGCGCCGGATACGGGTGGCCTTGGCCGGGGCGGCGGCTGCCCTCGTGCTCGGCATCGCCACGACAGTGCTGCTCGCCACCACCGGCGCCTTCCGCAGTACAGCACCAGCGACGTGGCGGGCACCGGGTGCGCGGTGTGGTGCGCCCGCTCTGCCGGGCCGGGTGGTCGATGTGACCGCGGCCGACATGGGGCCGGGCATGATGGGCGGCCCCAACGGACGCACCCCGATGAGCGGCGGCCCCGGTTGGCACGGCATGCGCATGATGCGTCTGGTGGCCCACCCGGGTACGGTCGCGGCCGGGACGGTGTCGCTGCGGGTGCTCAATGCGGGAGCCCTCACACACGAGGTCGTCGTGCTGCCCTTGCCGGCGGGCCAGAGTGCAGGAGAGCGCGCTGCCGGTCCCGATGGGCGTGTCGATGAGGCCGGCAGCCTGGGCGAGGTCTCGCGCAGCTGCGGCGCCGGTGCCGGGGACGGCATCACCTCCGGCGCGACGGGATGGACCACCATGACGCTGCAGCCCGGCCGCTACGAGCTGGTCTGCAACTTCCCCGGCCACTACACGGCCGGTATGTCCACCGAGCTGGACGTCACGCCATAGCCACAGGCCCAAGGTCTATCTCACCGAGCCCGACTCCATCGTCGGGCTCCTCGTCGTCTGCCTCGCAGTCCAAGAGGGCTGCGGAGCCTGGAGCGGCGATGAGTGCCTGCTGACGGAGATGAAGTCAGTCCGGAAGCGGGGTGCTGTCGATTCTCGTGAACATCGAACACGGCGTGGCTTGGGCGCCTCCCGAAGTGCTGAACATGTGCTGTCGGTTCTGGCGAACAAAGCCACCTCATCGGTATCGAGGTATTGGCGGCAAGCTCCAAGCTGCCCGAGTATCTGCTCGAGTCATCTGAGCGCCTGGACGCCGGAGACGCATGAACTGGTTGAGTATGAGGGCGGCTCGCGCTGCATCGAGAGCGGAGCAGCGAGGTGGTCAAGGTAGGTGACGGAGAACAGTCAGGCAGCGATGGCCAGTTCGAGCTTGGGCGGGGCTGGGAAGGCGGTGCTCTCGTTGTAGGGGGTGCCGGTGGTGAGGCAGTGGTGGAGGCAGTCGAGGAGCCGGTTGTAGAGGTTGCGCTGGGCGGAGCTGTGGCGGTCGCCGGCCTTGCGGCGGCGGTCATAGTGGGCCCGGGCGCCGGGTGAAGCGGTGAGTGAGGCGAAGGCCCAGACGTAGCCGACTGCGGCCAGGCGCTGGTTCTTGACCCGGCGGACCATGACCGCGTGACTCTTGCCGGAGGCACGGGTGACGGGCGCTGATCCGGCGTAGGCCTTGAGCGCCTTGGCATCGGCGAAGCGGTTGCGGTCCTCGCCGATCTCGGCGAGGAC
The DNA here is from genome assembly GCF_042794375.1 of Kitasatospora sp. NPDC056531. Classification (NCBI taxonomy): domain Bacteria; kingdom Bacillati; phylum Actinomycetota; class Actinomycetes; order Kitasatosporales; family Streptomycetaceae; genus Kitasatospora; species Kitasatospora sp. NPDC056531. The sequence goes on from NZ_JBHTTU010000062.1 coordinate 12,431, forward strand.
CCGGGCGCCGCTGAGCGCCCCGAGGCCGGGGAAGCTGGTGATGACCGCGGCGTCGGGGTGCGCCCAGGTGGAGCTCCCGCCGGGGTTTCCACGCGGTCGAACGCCGAGCCTGCCCGTCGATAAGGGCGCCTCGACCCGCCGTCCTGGCAGAGGCGACGGGCAGACACGCGCGGGTGGTTTAGAGCCAGCCTTGGTGGGCGGCTTTGATGCCGGCTTCGAAGCGGCTGCTGGCGCCGAGGCGTTCCATGATCGAGTACATGTGGCGGCCGACGGTGCGTGAGGAGATTCCGAGGCGCTGGCCGGCGGCGTCGTCGGTGAGGCCGGAGCTGAGCAGGCGCAGGAGTTCGCGTTCGGTGGGGGTGAGGCTGGTCTGGGGGTCTTCGGGGGTGGTGGCGCCGAGGGGGACGGCGGTGTTCCAGGCCTGTTCGAAGAAGTCGAGGAGGGCGGCGAGGATGCCGGGTTCGGTGACGTACAGGGCGCCCTTGCGGTTGTCCGCGGGGTCGATGGGGACCAGTGCCTGGGTGCGGTCGAAGACGACCATGCGCTGGGGGATGGTGGGGGCGGTGCGGACTTCACTGCCCTGGCCGAGGAGCCAGTGAGCGTAGGCCGCGACATGGCGCTGGTTGCGGGTGGCGTCCTGGTAGAGGGTGCGCATCGTGATGCCGCGCCCGAGCGCCTCGGCGTCGGCGGGGCGGCTGGCGGCGAGGTCCTCGGGGCGCTGGTTGCCGGGCTGGCTGCTGAGGACTTCGGTGGTGGCGCTGTGGCCCATCCGTTCGAGGCGGCTGCGGATGGCGTCCATGCCGAGGAGACGTTCGCCGTGGGTGGTGCGGTGCTCGGCGCGTTCGGCGACCATGCGGGTGACGACGGCGCGTGAGGCCGCCAGTTGGGCCTGGCGGGCGGCGAGTTCGGCCTCCTGGCCGGCGAGGATGCCGGCCAGGCCGATGTCGGGGCTCACGGCGCGCATCTGCCCGGGCCGATCGGCGGAGGCGCGCACGAGGGTGAGTCGGCCCAGCTCGTCGAGGTGGTCGTGCACCTGGACGGGGGTCAGGCCGCAGTGGGTGGCGATGTCATCCACGCTGAAAGCGGGATGGTCGAGCATGGCCTGGTACACCGCTGCGGCGGGTGCGGTCAGCCCAGCACCTCGAGCATGTTTCCCCCCGGTAGCCCTGTCGGGCGCTCAAACGTTCAAGATCATCCAAACAGCCTTCCGATGCTTCACTCAAGGCCCATTCGACCCTTTTGTGCCGTCTCGCACCATGCGTGCGGGGATTGCGTCGCAGGTCACTGCCCTAGCGCCTGTCGGGTGCATGTCACTCATGTCCGACTCCGGACAGTCCGATAGGCGACAACCGGAACACCTTCCGGCGGCGTCGGCGAGCGGCAAAGCTGTTCATCGCCGCCAGGGAGAGACCCCGGGCGGCAACCGGACGAAGCGCCAACCGCGGGGCGCCCTACCGGTACAGGACAGCCACACCCATCAGCAGTGAAGGACTCCCACCATGCTCCGCACCCGTATCGCCCAGGCCGCCGCGGTCGCCACCGTCTCCCTCGCCGCAATCGCCTTCGCACCCTCCGCCGCCGTGGCGGCCACGGTCGGCGCCCCCGCCCCGGCGGTGTCCCTGGAGAGCATCGGCTGGGGCGGATGAGCCGGTCATGGAGATCATCTACGCCAGCCTGATCCCCCGACAGTCCGACGACGGCGTCCAGTCGAACCACGAAGCCGCGGTCGTGGACGCCCTGTGGGCCCACTCCGTGCCCGGTGACGGGCTCCAGCACCTCAGCGCACGTCCCGAACCCGGACGGGTCGACCTCCTGTTCTACTTGCTGACCCTGGACTCCCCCGACGCGCCCAGCGCTCTCCAGCGCGTCCACACCCTGATCGCCCGAAGCCACCGGACCTCGCCCTGGCTCAACCGGCGCTACCTGTCGCCCGAGCCGCTCACGGCGCACGAGGGCGTCACCGCCGGTTGAGCACCACGCCCGCCCGGCCCGGTACCGTCCGGCCGGCCTCCGGGCCTGTGACACGAACCCAGGCCTCGCTCGATTCACCGCCTTCCTGGCACCTCCAAGCCTTCGCCGGCGCCCTCTGCCTTCCTGCCGCAACCCTGCCCCGGGCCGCACGCCCTGCCGGCACGCCCTGAGCGAGTCTTCCGGACCGCCCTTCACCGCCATCGCCCTGACGCCCGACCACCTGATCCGCGCCCAACCCAGGAGAACCCCTGTGGCCACCAAGACTTCGACTCTCGTCCGCGCTGCCGTCGCGCTGTGCGCCGTCGCCGCCGGCGGTTTCGCCTGGGCCGGCCTCGATACCGGTGCTCAGGCCTCGGCGGTGGCGCCCGCCGGCACGCCGGCCCCGCTGCCATCCGCTGCAACACCGTCCGCTGCAGCCTCAACCGCCCCGGCGGCCCCGTCCGCCCCGGCCGCGACGCCGACCAGCACGCCGTCCGGAGTGGCCAGCCAGGCGCCGCAGACGCCCACCGACAAGCCGACAGCCACCGGCACCGCAGCAGCGCGGCCCACCTCTCCCGCACCAGGTACGGCGGCCGCCCCCCAGCAGACGGACCGTGTGTCGGCGGTCGTACCCGCCCCCCTGCCTCCCGCGAAGCTGCCCGACAACGCCGCCGCCGCATGGAAGCCGATCGCGCAGCCGAACACCAGGGCCACCACCCACGATGTGCGCCTCAACGAGTGCGCCGCCGTCAAGGGCGCCACGACCTGGCAGCAGCAGGGCTACGTCAGCAGTTTCAAGACCCCGGCCGTCCAGGACACGTTCACCTTCACCGACGCCACGACCGCCCAGCAGGCGTACACGGACGTCCTGAACGCCATGAACACCTGCCAGCAGCAGTCCCGCGCCCTGCAGAGCGCCGCGAAGCTGGCGCAGGACGCCCAGGTCGCCACGACGGCGACAACCGCCGAGGGCACCGCCTACGCGCGTCAGTGGACCGCTGTCGCCGGGATGTCCGCCCCCGGCCCGCAGACCGGCCACATCTACCTGGTCCGCCACCAAAACGTCCTGGCAGTCCTCCAGTTCGCCGTCCCCGCAGACACCCCCGGCGCCAACGCGCTGACGGCGGCCGACGACCGAACCACTCTGACCAACCTGGCCACCCAGCTGAACACCGCGCCCGCGGCCGCCGAGCAGCACTCCTAGCGGCGCTCACCATCCGACTTCATCACCACCCGACACCGAGAAGGAACCCGTCCATGTCCCGCGTCTCCCGCGCTGCCGCCCGCTCGCTCGCCACGCTCGTCGCCGCCGGCGTCGGCGCCACCCTGTTCACGGCAGCCGCCCCGGCACAGGCGGCCTCGACCGCGGGCGGCACCATCACCCGCAGCGAGGTGCTGGCCCGCGCCCAGAGCTGGGTCAACGAGGGCGTCCCCTACAACCAGCAGGGTTACAAGACCGACGCCAACGGCACCTACCGCGAGGACTGCTCCGGCTACGTCTCAATGGCCTGGCACCTGACCGACAGCCTGACCACCCAGACCCTGCCGAACGTCTCCACCACGATCAGCTTCTCCCAGCTGAAGGCTGGCGACGCACTCGACTACACCGCGGACCACACGTTCCTGTTCGCCGGCTGGACCAACCAGTCGACCGGAGACTTCACCTACTACGCCGAGAGCAACAAGTACGACCCCACCCACGGCCCCACCAAGGCGAACATCAACAGCAGCAGCCTCGAAGGCTGGCCCACCGGCAACTACACCGCCCTGCGCTACAACAACATCGTCGACGACGCCCCGCCCGTGACGATCCGCCCCTCCGCCGTGGGTGTGTTCCGGGACGGGACGTGGGCGTTGCGTAGTGGATCGGGTGCGACGACGTCGGCCGGGTTCGGGCAGCCCGGTGACGTCCCGATCACGGGGGACTGGGACGGTGTGGGCCACGACCAGCTCGGTGTGTTCCGGCCCTCCACGACCACGTTCGCGCTGCGGCATGACGACGGCTCCAGCGACTCGCTGGTGTTCGGCAACCCCGGTGACATTCCCGTGCCGGGGATGTGGGACCACAACGGCCACGCCCAGATGGCTGTTTACCGGCCTTCGACGAACGCCTTCATCGTCCGCCACGACAACGGCAGCACGGACTCGGTGGTCTTCGGCAACCCGGGTGACATCCCGATCGTCGGCGACTGGGACGGCGTGGGCCACACCCAGATGGGCGTCTTCCGCCCCGCCGCCAACGGCTCCCAGAACACCTTCGCGCTGCGCCACGACGACGGCACCGTGAGCACCGCGATCTACGGCAACCAGGGCGACCTGCCCATCGTCGGTGACTGGGCCGGCAAGGGCCGTACCACCTTCGGCGTCTACCGGCCCAGCACCGCCACCTTCGCCCTCAACAATGCCTACGCCGGCACCCCGGACAGCGTCATCACCTACGGCAACCCCGGCGACACCCCCGTCACCGGCAACTGGAGCTGACCACCCGACACCCACCACGCGGGGCCGCCACACCAGCGGCCCCGCACCGCATGCGCGAGTGGTTTCAAGGCGCTGACCAGCGGGACCGTCAACAACGTGGTCCACGTCTACGCCCTGGGGATCGACCCACAAGATGTACACCGAGGATGCGGACTACAACACCGGCCAGCGGACCCCTGGCTGGACCGAGATCCCTGGCGGTAGCCAGGCCTGACACCCCTTGTGGCCGCATGACAACTGCAGAAGACACCGCATGTACGGCGTGACCGCTGTGCAGCACATCGCGGGCAGCTCGGGACGGCCCAGGAGGCCGGCAAGCCGCCTGGCCAGGCAAGCATCCGGGCCCCGCCCCGTCTGATCTACCTCAGCGAAACCGGCGGGTGCGGGCGCCGAAGAGCCCCTCGTCGGGGCCCCACGCGGCTGAAGCCCAACGCGCCGAGCGGAAGGGCCGTCACGCCGCCGTCCGGCAAGATACAGCGAAGCGGGTGCGGCACCGCCGGATCGGCCGGAGGACAATGTTCCCAGGACTTGTCCGGTCGATCAGGTTCGGGGCCGGCGTGGACGGGTGGGGTCATTAGCCGCGCGGGGGTCGCTCCCCCGGCGGCGCTGCGGGATGTGTGCCGCCGGCTCTCCCGAGGTGGTGACCGGCACGCGGTTTGGACTGGACGAGCCGAGCGAGGGAGGAAGTTCCCGCCCCACGCGCACGGCCGGTTACCAGGAGTGCCGGTCGACGGATCGGTCCGGGCGCCCTGGCGAATCCGTGTGTGAAGCCGGGGCGGAGTCCGGTAGCGTGCACGAAGGAGTGCCGGGAAGCCTGGTCGGCGAACAAGGGACAGCTGTGTCCGCAGGCCGGTCCGGGGGTGGTGTGCGTGGCGCTCGACGCGAGGTCCGCCGGCACGCCGTTGGCCCGGCCGCGGCTGCGGACCCGCCGCCCCTCACGCCGGCCCCGGCCCTCTCAGGCGTTACACACCGTCCACAGGGCTTCAGTGGACTTCGGACAGATTCCGAGAACTGAGACACCGTCCGGCGTTTCGGCCGCCCGGTGCCGTCCGATCCCGGAAGGGGGCGGGGCGGCACGCCCCGGCGACGGCAACCCAGGCGTTCCGGCCACGCACCGGACTGGGGGGAGAACCATCATGACCCACCGTCCCTCGCCATGGACCCGCACCGGCGGCGCGCTGCTCGCTGCTGCGGCGCTCGTCCCGGCAGCGGCCGCCTGGTACGTGTTCGCTGTCCGGATGCCGGACGACGCCGAGCGGTCCCGCTCGTACTCGGTCGCCGCGACCTGCCCGGCCGAGAGCCCGGGCGCGGCGGTCGAGGAATGCGTGCGCACCGTGCCGTTCACCGTCAGCGGCACGGTCCTGCGGCACAAGGACCACCTGGCAACTCTGGACGGCGCGCCGTCCTGGAGCGGCACGGTGCGGTTCGGCAATCCCGGACCGCTGCTGGAGGACCTGAAGCCCGGCGACCGGGTGGACGGCACGGTGTGGCGCGGTCAGGTGATGCGCCTGGAGCGGGCCGGCGTCGCGCAGGCCTCCGTCGACGAGCCCCGCGACGAGGCGCAGCTCATCGCCGGGCTGGGCACTGCCGTCGCGCTGCTGGCGATGCTCGCCGCCGCCCTGGGCGCACTACTGTTCACCGGCCGTCCCACCACGTTCGCTCTCGCCCGGTCGTTCTTCTTCTGGATGCTGTTCTCCTGCGTCATGCCCGCGGTGCTCGCGTTCTGGGCCGGCCTGCCGTGGTGGACGGTGCCGGCCGCGGCCATCCCGACTGCGCTGTTCGTGGCGGAGGCGGTGCGGCGCCTGAACACGGGGAAGGTCCCGGGGGAACCGCGGGGGTTCGTGGCCGGTCATCTGCCTGCTTGACCCCACCGGCAGTCGGCGCGGTTGCCGCTGGCTCCCCACCGTGGGCCTGCCGGAGTACGAACGGCTCCGGTTCCCCGACGCCGAGCAGCACGTGCTGAAACTGCCTCGCACCGTTCGCTACGAGCACTTCCGCCGCTCGCAGCGGGCGGTGCGTCACCGCAGCGCGGAGCCGCGGGTCTTCGAGCGGACGGGCTCCACCGTCGTGGCGGAGCGGACGACGCGGAGCGGCCCCGGGACCGCTGCTCGGATAGGACTTGTCCGGGCGGCGATCAAGTGCGGAGCCAGATGACAAGGGCCGCTGCGGTCATGGTGCCGAGGTAGACGTAGCCGCGCTTGTCGTGTCGGGTGGCCACCGCTCTGGCGTGCTTGAGCTTGTTGATGGCCCGTTCGACGGTGTTGCGTTCCTACATGGCCGCCAACTGGGCGGAGCTCCTGGCCGGCGCCGACCCGCAGCGCGACGCGGACGACGTGCTGGCCGGCGCGGTCATGTACGAGATCCACCGCCTGGCCCGTGAGCACCGCCTGACCATACGGCTCGCCGAGGCCCGCCTGTGGCTGGACGAGGTCCGGGACGCGCTCGACCGGATCGACGGCGGCTGCGGGCTCCACCAGGCCATGGCCGCGCTGCAGGACCGGCAGTGCGAGGTCTACCTGCTGCGCGAGTGCATGAGCTACACGGCGAACTTCACCGCAGTCATCCTCGGGATCCATCCCCGCACCGTCGATTACCACTTCCGCCGCGCCAACGAGGCGCTCGCCGCGGACCTGACCGCCCGCCATCTCCTGCACCCCCACGTCCCCGGGCCACGCCGTGAAGGAGGCCATCGATGACCCGCCCCGCCGCCGACCAGCTCGACGCCCTGCTGGCCCACCGCCTTGGTGCTCGCTTTGACGATGACGACGACGACTTCGACATCCCCGCGGCGCTGCGCCGGATCTCCAGCGACGTCGCCGGGATCCGCGCGCGCCGCCAGGCCCCGCTGGGCTGGTGGGCCGAGCAGAGCCTGGCCCGCGCGTGCCTGGACGACCTCGCCCGCACCGCCGCCGGGCAGGCCGGGCTGGCCCACATCGCCGAGTTCGCCGTCGACGAGGACCTCGTCGACGGAGAGAGCCAGCTGCGCTACGAGGGCTTGGCCCCGGCTCAGCTCGACCAGGAGATCGAGGCGTTCCGGATCTACAGATGCCTGCTCCACCTCGTCGGGCACTCGGCCAGCGCGCAGTTCTGGTGGCAGCTCGGAGCCGGGGCGGGCGACCAGACGTCGGCCCACATCCTCTTCCTCTTCCACCTCGGCCGCGGCGAGCTGGCGCTGGCCAAACTCTGGTTCGAGCGTGCCGTCGAGGGCGAGGCGGACCCCGAGGCGGGGATCCCCGCGCCCAGCGTCCCGGACGTCGACGACTACTTCCGCAGCGCCCCCGTCCTCATCGACGGCGGACGTCCCGAGGACGCTCCCTCGCCCGACGTGCTGGCCGACGAGGTCAGCCGGCTGGTCGCCCGCGCCGACGACAGCGCCGACGACAGCGCCGACAGCACCGACGGGATCGTCACCCGCCCCTCCCGGCGCCTGGCCGACCGCATCGAGGAGATGGCCGGCCTGCGCTGACCGCCGGCCCCGGCCCGGCGCACCGAAGGGCCGGGGCACGCCCTGCAGGCGGCTGAACTGCCCGAAATAGCGGACGGCGGGTGAGGCACCGACAGATACGCCCGGCCGCAGGGCCATTCACGATGCGATATCCGTGCGAAATTAGCTCTGGTCCCACCGGCACGTCTACACTCAGGGTTGTCGCGCTCTTCTGATCGTCGGCCTGCCGGTGTGCCGGCCCGGAGCCGCCCACCCACTCCTTCCCGGATGGGCGGGGTGCATCCAGGCCACCCCATGCCTGGGCTTAGGAAGAGGGCGACATGGCTCGGGATCATGCGAGCGGCGGGGGCAAGTACACCGGCGGCCCGTCCGGCAGGGGGAAGCGCAAGCGTCCCCGGCCCGCTGTGACCGATGCCAGCAGCACGGACCGGAAGGTGGAGACCGCCGACGTGGTGGGCCGCTACCTCCTGCTCCTCCTGAGGGTCATCGACTTGTTCCTCGACTGACCTCAGGACGCAGCGGGCGCCCCAGCTGAAGACTGGGGCGCCGGGGTACTGCTGGGTAACTGAGAGGGCCCTGACCCGGTACGGACTCCACTCCTGCCGGGGAGGGGCCTTCTCCATGCCCGCACAACGTGCTGCCGGCTCGCCACAGTCTACGTGCATCCGCGATTGGAGACACAATCGGATGCGCTAAATGTCCTTCAGCAATAGCTGGGTTGAGGATCCGTGCGATTACCGAAGCAAACATCAAACCGTTGCTTCCGCATCGATAGACCCGCACAGCAAAACGAAACGAAGAAAACAGACTCGCTCGGTGGCGACGAATCGAGGAAGTTATACCGACATCGATACGTCCGTACCAGTTTCGATGTCGGTCGAAGTGACAGTGACCGCGACTTCGGGCCCCGCGTCACGCCAGCCGGGTCTCACCGGTCCCGAGCGTAGCTCCTCATGTTCCCGCTGGTGAGAGCAGGTCCGGGGTGAGGTCAACCTCCGGCCAGCGGCGGCGCTGGCGGCCGCGATCAGCCCGCCGGCGGAGGAGACGACGCTGAACCCGGCGCCCGGCCGTGGGCCCTTGCCCGAGCGACTCCGCAGCAGCCCGAAGGAGACCCGCCCGTCGTCGGTGACGGCCAGGAGCTCGCCGTCGACAACCGCCTCGGGCAGCCGTCCGACGATGTGAGCGACGTCGGCCATCGCACGAGTGAGGTCAGTGCCATACCGGCTGAACACCCTGGCGGCGGGACCGGTGCGCAGCAACGCCCGCCAGCCGTCGTTCTCCAGACTGTGCAGTGTCTCGGCGACAGGGGCAGAGCGGTTTTCGCCCCCGAAGGGGCGAGCAGGCCTGCGCTGCCCCACCCGGCCGAGAACGCCCGCCCCTCCCACGGGTGCGGCCGTCAACCTGCGCGAGCTGGCCCGCCACGCTGCACGCCGTCTGCCCGGACAGAACTGTGCTCCTGGGCCGCGCCAGGCTGCGCGTGCCGCTCGGGGGCCGGCTCCTGGACCCGCGAGGACGCCGCGAACCGGGCCCGGCGGCCGACACGTCAGAGTGGCATCTGACTGCTCCTGCTACCGGGACGGGTACGTCTTGACGCTGACGGCTCGCCCGGCTCCACGTTCGCGGATCAGCGCCGCGGCGGACGCAGGGACCTGGACCACCAGGTCCCCCTGGGGTGGCACCACGGCGAGCCCCCCGATCGGGGTTCGGTGCACGACCTGCTGCGAGGCCCCCGGCGGCGGCGAGTCGTAGACCAGGTGCACCACGCGCAACTTGACCGGCACCGGGTGCGGGTTGTGCATGACGACCGCGTCGAACGGGGCGAACCTGCTGACCGCGGCCCCGCCGCGGGTCGGCCTCGCATCGATGTAACCGCCCGGGCTGGTCGTGGGCAGTGCCACGAGCTTCTTGACGGTCACCAGGACATCAGCCACCTGGTCCGCGCCCGGACCCGAGAAGTTCAGCACGTCGAAGCCATCGCCCGGACACACCACCAGCTCGCCCCGGTCACTGCCGTACGCCGTGCCGACCCGAACCCCGGGCAAGACACGCCCGTCGCTGCTCACAGGAGTGAACTCGAGGACCGGCGCCACGTCGACAGCGTTCGGGTTGATGATGTGCAGCGTCTGGTCGATGCGGTTGGAACCGCCATGCGCCCGGTACCCGAATGCCGGTGGCGTCACCGCCGGCCGTGCCGGTCCCCTGGTCCGCGCGCGGAGAATGCGCACGGCCATGGCAGTGAGGACGGTGATGCTGCTGGCCAGGCCTATCAGCTGATGGGAAGACACGCGGGGAGTGTAGTAGTTGCGGTTTCATCAGCTAGTTCTTGCCGTCGAGGCAGGCCGACGGGCAGGAAGGACACCGGGACGCTATCCCAGGCAAAGCGTCAGCGAACACCGAGCATGAGACACATCTACGTGTCTGGAGAACCGTCCCACTTCGGCTCCAGGCTCAAGCCCCCGTCGGACGGGAAGTCGGTGACCGGGCGGGCGAGCGCAACGTCGACCGGCAGGGCGAAGGGGCAGCACCGAGGCCTACCCGCCGTCGTCCGCGCAGACGCCGGGGGAGATGCCGGGGAACCAGGCGAGCGCCTCCGGGGCGGCGTCGACCATGTCCCGCTGCTCCTCGGAGGTGGGGCGCGGCCGGTCGAAGCAGGAGATGGAGCAGGCACCCCAGGGGTTCCAGGGGGCGGTGCGTCCGCATGCGTCGCAGGTCATCGTCGCGGTCCTGGCCATGTCCACCTCCGCAGCCGCGGCACCCGGCCGCCATCGGGTCGGCCGGTCTCTGCTCCTCGGTAGGCCCGTGCCGGGCTGTTCCCGTCTCGTCGGGGCCTGCGCAGTCTCACCGCAGCCTGGGCGTGGCCTTCACATCGCTGTGGAGTTCACGTCCCCGGGGCGAGGAACTGGCGGGCGCCGCGCAGCCTGGTCCGGAGCCGGTCCTGGGTGGCCCGGCTGTCGAGGCGGACGTCGAGCGCCCCGGGAAGCGTGCTGTGGGCCCGCAGGCTGGTGGGGAGCCGGGAGGCGTCGAGCCCGTCGCGCCGGGCGATGAGCGTGCCGAGTTCGTGGCGGCTCACGGCATCGGCGCCTGCCAGGTGGTGGACGCCGGACAGGTCGCCGCACGCGAGTTCCAGCAGAGCGGCGGCCAGGTCGGCGACGTGCACGGGGCAGCGGATGTCGTCGGTGAACAGGACACCGGCGCGGGTGCCGGCCGCGAGGTCGTGCACCGCCCGTACGTGCTCGCAGCGCCGGTCGCCGATGATCAGGGAGGTGCGGGCGACGACGGCACCAGGGTTCACGAGGCGCACGCCCGTCTCCGCCGCGGCCTTCGCCGCGCCGTAGGGGGTGAGCGGGTCGGGGAGACACGATTCGTCGTAGTGGACGCGGGCGCCGGAGAACACCGCGTCGCTGGACACGTGGACCAGGCGGCTGCCGTACCTCGCCGCGGTCATCGCCAGGCGGATCGGGCCCTCGGCCGTGACCGTCCAATCCGCTCCGCCGCTCGTCGCGTTGACCACCACGCGAGGCTCCACCTCGGCCATGACCGCCTCGATGCGGCCGCAGTCGCGCAGATCGAGGGCATGCCAGGAGACCCCCGGAGCGCTGCCGGGCCTGGCGGAGAAGGTCGCGGCCGTCGTGAGCCCCGCCGCTGTCGCCTGCCGGACCAGCTCGGTGCCCAGGAAGCCGCTGCCGCCGATGATCAGGAATGTCATGGCGCGACACGGTAGGGGAGATGCCACTCACACGGTGGTGAGACCGCTCGGACTCCGCTGAGACGGGTCATCTGGCGTCGGTCGGAGCTGACGTTTGATCACTTGAATCAGTTATCGAACAACTGTTCCCATGAGTGTCGATGCGCCATTCTCCCACCCGGCGCGCCCCGCCCCCGCGGCCGGCAATGCCGAGCGGGCGCCCCGCGAGCTGATGACGCTGCCCGGTCACTACCGGGACGTCCGGCGGTGGCACCTGGTCGAGATCCGCCAGGGCGGCACGTGGCGCCCGGGGCTCCTGACCGTGTGGCGCCGCCCGCCGGGCAGCGCGATCTGGGTGGTCCATGTGCGCTGGGCCGACGAGACAATGCCCGACGGCATCGACGCGTGGGGCTGATTCCTGTTCGACGAGCACCGCATTCGCCCCCTTCCCGAACCCTCCGGCCCCGCACCGGCGGGCCAACCCTGGTACGGCACCTTGCGGGACGCCGTCGTGGTCCCCCACGAACTCGCAGGCCCGCCCACCATCGACCCCGCCGAACGCTGCTGGCGCCTGGCCTGGCTACGAGCGGGCGACACCTGGCGCTCGGCACTGCTCATCGCCCGGCGCCGGCCAGGCCCCGGCCTACCGTGGATCGCCCGCGCCAGATGGGGCGAGGACAAGGACGCGGCCTGGGGCATCGCGGACGGCGTCGCCATCCAACCGCTGCCGTCGACTGACGAGACGCCAGTGACGGACGAGCCGAGCACACTGACCGGCAGCGCGAAAGTGTTCAGGGAAACCGCCCGGCACTTCCTCAACGTCGCCCGAAACGGTCCCAGCTACGTCCCCGTCCATCCCAGCTACCCGTACTTCTGCACAGAGCTCCACTCCAACGACGGCATTCTCGGCGACGCGCGCGAGATCCACATCGAGTACTGCGACGAGTGGGGCTCATGAACCGACCGACAGGACCCCGCCCCCCATGACGGCTGGCCCGGGACTACGAGACAAGCCCGGCCCGGCCCGAGACCGTGACCCACCGGGCGATGATCGGCATCATGGTCGCCGACTCACCAGAGGTGGGCCTGCGGCGCGTCAAGGCCTTCGACCGTCCATGCGACAAGTCCAGTAGGCAAGTCCGCGTGCCAGCGACGGGAGGCTGTCGGCGTACACGTCGAAGTGCTCAGCCGGGTTCACACGGACGTGCTCACCGTGGCGCGCACGATGACTGTGCCGGGCTCGGTCTGCGTTGGCTGGCGGACCTGGGCCTGCTGTTACTGCTCTGGCGGTAGGGCCGGCGCGGGTAGGTCGAGGACCCGGGCGAGGGCGGCGGTGACGGAGGCCCAGTGGCCGGGCAGGTGCTGAAAGACCCAGTCGGCGGCCAGCGCGAGGAAGTCAGCCAGATCACGCTCGGCACCAGCGAGCAGGTGGCGGAGTTCAACGACGGACAGTTCGATCACCGGGCTGTCGCTCTGCTCGGCATTGACCGTGAGCCGGACGGTGCCGCCGAAGCGCTCCGCAACCGGTGACACGGGGTCGTGACCGAAGCCAAGCATGCCGCCACCATCAACGAGCCGGTGCCAGTCGCGCCAGTCCTCCAGCCCGTCGCAGCAGCCGGGCAGGAATGTGGTGCCGGTGGAGTCATCGGTGACCCGCAGGCCGCCGGCTGCGAAGAGGTTCTCGAAGGTCAGCAGCCCGTGAAGGAAGGAGTCGAGCGGGTCGGAGGGTCGGGGCGGGCGGTCGCCGTCGGGGTCGATGTCATTGCATCCGGCGATGCGCATCATCGCCGTTCCTACTTCGGCGGGCGAGAGCTCGCCACTGAGGGGCAGGAAGCCGAACGGCACCACCTCGGCAACAGGCCAGAGGTCGAAGCCGTCGGGGGTGTTGATCTCCAAAACGGGCTGCATCACGATCACCCGGCGAAGTGTCCCGCATCCCCCGTCCGTGACGCCTCCCGATTACCCAGGCATCCTCGCCTCTGCCGAGCCTGAACCAGCACGGGAGCTGAGCACCTTCGGTTGTACCGTCCTGGGCAGATACGGGTGTACGCCGACAGAGGCCGGACATCAGCAACTTGCAGTCAGGAACCGTTCGACGTCCTGCTGGAGGGTGGGTGGCAGGTTGACCAGCTCCGAGACGATCACGCGAAGCTTGTGCCGGAGTTGGGCAGACTCGCTCCAGACCGCTGGGTTCCTGGTGAGCACTGCGGAGAGCAGATCACCTGGGTACAGGTCACCCTCTGCCAGCGGGTTCTCCTGCAGAAGCTCCAGCGCCATCGGCAGAAGATGCAGCAATCCCACGTCCTGTCGGATCAACAAGCGAAGGTCCTCCACGGTCAGCCCCCCGACCGGCTGACGCCGAAGGGCATGCGCGGCTGCCACGAGGCGGGTCGCGTCAGCTGGAGGGGCTGGCCAGCGGTCGCGTTCAAGCTCCTCAAGGGAGGGGTCGCGGTTCACAGGTCGAGTCACCGGTTGATTGTCTCTCGTCGAGATCGCGAACGCGGTCGGAGGCATTCGGACACTTCCAATACCCGACTCCACCATTAGGTACCTCCGACTCCGGGTTCCGCGACGAGGTCGAGTCCGAGGAGGCGATCGCCCGCGGCGAGAAGCTCGGCGACCTGATCACCAGCGGCGAGTTCCACCGCCTCACCGGACCAGCCGCGGCCGAGGCGGAGAGCCGTCTCGCCGAGTTCGAGCGGCATGTCCAGTTCCAGGGCAAGGTCATCAACGACCCCAAGCGGCTCCAACGCCACATGTCCCGCCACGACCCCCACATCTACCCGGGCCGGTACGTCACCTGTGTCCACAACCCCGACCGGGTCCTGTGCCGCCGGCACGACGGCCGGGCTGGCCCATCGCTGCCGGACTGCCAGCCCCTACGGTGCCGCAACGTCGCCCTGTCCGCCGAGAACACCGACCAGCTGCGAGCGGCCCTGGAAGCCCACGACCGGGAACTCGCCCGCGCGGACCAACTGGCGCCGTTCGTCCGCAGGGCCGTTTCAAAGTCCTGGCGAGCGCGTGAGTCCGCAGGTCACGGCGATGCAGGGATCCAGGCTGGGCCGTCACGAACGCATCGAAGCTCCGGTTGAACGGGGTGACCTTCCCAAGTCGCCCTGAACCGCCGGAGCTTCGATGTGCCGCCAGTCTGCCACCGTATGTCTGATCAAGTCGCCCGCTCTGGACGGTGTAGCGGGATTGTCGCTGGTGGAGCGGTTGCGGCTGGTGCCCGATCCGGGTCGGCGGCGCGGGGTGCGTCACCCGTTCGTGGCGGTGCTGCTGGTCGCCGCCTCCGCGGTGGTCGCCGGCGCGCGCTCGTACGCGGCCATCGGCCAGTGGTCCGCGAGCGCTCCGCAGCACATCCTGGCCCGGCTGGGCGCCCGGGTCACGGGCGCACTGGGCGTTCGCGTCGCACCGAGCGCCGCCACGATCCGGCGAGTCATCGGCCTTGTCTGTCCCGGCGGATTGGCCGACCTGACCGGCGCCGATCCCGCCGGCTCGGACTCGATCGCCGTGGACGGCAAAGCCGCCCGCGGCTCCCGGTACGGCACCTTGCCCGCCGCCCACCTGCTGGCCGCGATGACCGGCGACGGCCGGACCGTCACCCAGCTGCGGGTGTCCGACAAGACGAACGAGATCACCTGCTTCATCGCGCTGCTGGAGCCCTACGACCTGATCGGGGTCACGGTCACGGCCGATGCCTTGCACACCCAGCGCGGCCACGTTCGCTTCCTGGTCGAGGAGAAGAAGGCCCACTATGTGTTGGTGGTCAAGGGAAACCAGCCCGAACTACATCGCAGGCTCCGGACGTTGCCGTGGAAGGAGGTCACCGCGCGCCGCTACGACCGCGAGACCGGCCACGGCCGCAAGGAGACCCGCGTGACCAGAGCCCTCACCGTCACCGACCTCGGCCTGGACTTCCCCCACGCCGTCCAGGCCGCACGCATCCTGCGTTACCGCACCGACCTCAAGACCGGCACCGTCAGCCGTCAGACCATTTATGCGATCACCGACCTGACCTCGCACCAGGCCTCGCCCCAGCGACTCGGCCAACTCGCCAGGTCGCAGTGGACCATCGAAAACCGGCTGCACTTCGTCCGCGACACCACCTTCGCCGAGGACGCCTCGAGGATCCACACCTGCCACGGCCCCGAGAACATGGCAACCCTGCGCAACCTGGCGATCAATACGCTGCGGCAGCACGGGCGCCACAACATTGCCGCCGGCCTCCGGCACGCCTCCTACGAGCCCTTCACCCGCCCGCTCGACCTCCTCGGCATCGCCTGACCAGGCACATTCACAAGATCACCGGACTTTGCAACGGCCCTGCGTTCGTCCGGCACCGCCTCCAGACCCGCCGGCAGGAGCTCGCCGACTTCCTCACCGAAACCGCCGTCGGCCCGGACACCATGACGGAGACACCGTGAGCCACCACCTGCCCACCGACGAGCAGGTCCGGGCTGCGATGGAGTCCGAACTCGCCGCGAGTGAGGCTTGCGGCCGGCGCGCCACCGTCACCGGCGTCGAGAAGCGGCTCGGCGTCCCCCACGCGACTTTCTACCGGAACTACCCGCAATCGATCGCCTGGTTCAAATCCCAGCTCGCCAGCCGGCACCGCCCGGCCACGGCCCCGAGAGCCGGAATCCGGTCTGACGACGAGGCCGACCGCCTGCGCCGGGAGAACAGCGACCTGCGCAAGCTGGTCCGCATCTACGCCGAAGCGATCCGCCAGCTGACCGTCGACAAGGCCGCCCTGGAGGACGAGCTGCAGGCGCTGAGCGGGGTGACCAGCCTCACCGAACGCCGTCTCCACAACGCGGACATCGGACAGAACTGAAGGTCTCGCATGACCTCGATCGAGGTAGCCATCTGGGGCCTTCGGACTCGTCCCAGCGTCCATGCCTCCGGGGTTGCGGGTGTGTGCTCGGTGGCGCTGGCCGGCTTGGTCCGAGATTCGTGCGGGCCGAGCTGGCTCGTCACGGAGGAGGATCGAGCGCCAGACCCATTCCTGGAGTTCTCGGATACAGGGCCCGCAGGCGTACATCGGTGCCTGTGTGCCGGCCACGCTGGCGGGGCCGGCACACAGGACTTGGGTCCCACGTGCGGACGAGCGACCGGTTCTACTCGGTCCGCAGCGCGGTGGCGGTCCGGGAGCGCGCCGCCCAGCCGGCCGGTAGTAGTGCCCCGAGCAGGGCGATCGCGATCCCGCCGGCCAGCAGCGGGAGCAGTATCCCGGCGGTGTAGACGTGGGTCGCGCTCGGCGGCAGGCTCCTGCCGATCGCGCTCCCCATCTGGGCCAGCGTCGCCTTCTCCACCGCCATCCCGATCGGGACCCCGATCAGCCCGGCGACCAGGCCGGTGAGGCTCACCGAGGTCAGCACCATCGCGATGGTTTGCTTGGGCGTCATCCCGAGGGCCTTGAAGATCCCCAGGTCGTGGATCCGTTCCCGGGTGTCCTGCACCACGGTGTTCAGCACGCCGAGCGCGGCGACCGCGATCATCATCAGCGTGAGGGTGGCCACCAGGGCGACCATGGTGAGCACCGTGATGCTCGGGTACGTGATGCTCGGGCTGGCCTCGGCGTGCAGCGGGGTCAGCACGGCGGTGGCCGAGGCGGACCAGTCGGAGCCGCTGACGTTGTCGGCCAGCTTGACGTTGAACTGGGTGATGTACGGCGTCAGACCGGCGGCGGTGAACGTGGCATTGTCGGTCATCACGACCCCGTCGCTGGCGGCGTCGAAGTCGATGCCGACGATCCGCAGCGGCAGTCGCTTGTTGTCCTGCGCCACGGTGACGGTGTCGCCGACGTGCAGCCCGACCGACGAGGCCAGGGAGTCGTTGATCACGGCTTCGCCGGGGTTCTGGTACCAGCGGCCGTGCAGCAGCTCCAGGTTGGTCCAGGACAGGTCGCCGGTGGTGGTGTCCACCCTCGCATGCTCCCCCGTCGGCGCGCCGATCACGGTCGCGCCGCTGTTGCCCCAGCCGAACGCGGCCTTCGTGCCCGGGACCGAAGCGATCGCGGCGGCCACCCCGGTGGAGTCCAGGTGGGGGATGGCAGGGCCGCCGCCCGGGGAGTGGAAGCCGGTGGGCGTGCCGGCGGGCAGCACGAGCATCGACCCGGCGCGAAAGCCGGCGGTACCCGTCTCCTGGTACTTGGTGAACGCGGTCTCCAGCCCCGTCGCGAAGGTGACGCTGACCGCGCCGAACAGCACAGCGGCGCCGACCAGCACCGTCCGGGCCGGCTTGGCGAACGGCTGGGCCAGTCCCAGCGACATCGGCCGGGGCAGCGGCAGCCTGCTTGCCAGGCGCTGCGCGCCTTGGCCGCGCTTGGCCTTCGGGGCGCGGCCGACGACCAGGGTCTGCACCGCCGGCATGCGGCCGGCCCGAAGTGCCGGGATGAGCGCGGTGACACCGACGATGACCAGGGTGCCGATCGGCACGACGAGGCTGACCCACACCGGCAGGCCGGTGCTGGCGGCACCGAGCTGCTTGGCGGCTCTGCCCAGGACCGGAACGGCCAGCACGTTGCCCATCAGCGTGCCGCCCACCACGCCGATCGTCGCCGGGATCACGGCTTGTGCGGCGTAGGCGCGGGCCACCTGCCAAGGGGTGAAGCCGAGCGACTTCAGGATCCCGATCCGCCGGATTCCCGAGACCACCGCGCCGCTGACCACGATCGCGATGATCAGCACCGACAGGAACAGGCCGAGGATGCCGAAGACGACCAGGAACGGCACGTAGGACTCCGTGGCGCCGACGGCCTGCTTCTCCGCGGCCAGGTACGACTGTCCGCTCTCGACCGAGCCGGCCGGTGCGGCAGCGGCGATCGCCTGCTTGTCCGTGGTGAGGTCGGCCTCGGTCCCGGACTTGGCGAACCGGTAGAGCATCTGCTCATCGCTCTTGGCGCCGGCGGCACTCAGCCGCGCGAAGCCGTCGGTGGTGAGGAAGCCGGTCGCGGTGTTGGTCAGCGAGTTCGCAAGGCCGACGACCTTGAACGACGGCTTGCCCGGCAGCGAGTCGAACACCACCGAACCGCTTGGGCAGGCATCGAGCCACGAGAACAGGACGATCTCGTTCGCGCTGGTCGGCCACCTGCCCTGGACCAGGGCCAGTTGGTCCAGACCGGACCTGCCGGCCAGGTCGGGGCGGGTGGTGACGATGACCGGCTCGTTGGCGCTACCGGCCATCGGCACGCCTGGGGAGAAGTTCGCAGGACAGTCCGTGCCGTAGGTCGTGTTCAGGGCTGAGGTGACCGGGTACGGCCCGGACGCCTCGGTGACGCCGGCGGCGTGCGCGGTGGCGGCGGCCTGCGCGGCAGTGGCCTTCGAGCCGTCGAACTGGACCGACAGATGCGCGCCGTTCCGGGCCTTGAAGGCGTGCTCGAACGGGGCCTGCACGGCGGCCAGCAGACCGAGCGAGAGCACCGAGGAGGTGACGGCCGCGAACGTCGTCAGGGCCATGACGAGGGACTGCACCCGACGCCGGCCGACGCCGGAGCGCACGACCTTGCCCAGGGCGCTCATCGGACCGCTCCCGCCGAGCCGTTGGCGGGAGCGGTGGCGGTGGCGGCGGTGGCGGCGGCGCCGCTGAGCGGATTGACCACGTCTCGGGCCACGGCACCGTCCACCAGCTCGATCGTGCGTCGCGCGGTGTTCGCGGCCAGTTGGATGTCGTGGGTCACCAGCAGGATGGTCTGGCCGTCGGCGTTCAGCTCCAGCAGCAGCTGGCGCACGTCCTCGGCCGAGCGCGAGTCCAGCGCGCCGGTCGGCTCATCGGCCAGCAGCAGCGCCGGGTCGTTCATCAGGGCCCTGGCCACCGCCACCCGCTGCCGTTGCCCGCCGGACAGCCGCTGCGGGTAGGCATTGGCGTGCCGGTCGATGCCCAGCGAGCCGAGCAGGTCGACGGCCCGCCGCTTCGCTTCGTTCCTGCCCATCCCGGCCAGCTGTGCCGGAACCATGACGTTGTCCAACACGGTCAGGTCGTCCAGCAGGTTGAAGAACTGGAAGACCATGCCGATGGAGGCCCGGCGGTACCTCGCCGAATCGGCCTCGCCGAGCTGGTCGACGCGGATGCCGTCGACGGTCACGGTGCCGCTGGAAGGCTTGTCCAGACCCGCGATCAGGTTCAGCAGCGTGGACTTGCCGCTGCCGGAATGGCCGAGGATCGCCACGCACTCACCATCCGCCACGGACAAGGTCACCCCGGCCAGCGCGGGCGGGCCGTCGTCGTACTTCTTCGTCGCGTCGTGAAGCTCGATCATCGGTGCGTTCGTCATGGCCACGAACCTAGGAACGGACCATGATCCACCGCGTCGGCCGGCGGATGTCACCTCACCCCCCAGGCCATCGGCCCGGCGGCGTACCCCGCGTACACCCCCGGGACGACGCGCAGAGCCGGCGCCGATCCATACGATCTCCGTATGGAAGAGCTGCTCCAGCGTTTCTCGACATCAAAACCCGTGACCTGGCTGACGGCACAGGCCGTGGTGCTGGCCGCCGCCTGCTTCTACGCGCTGATGCTCTTATTGACGATGCCGGCCAGTCAGGTCCGGCGCTACAGCGGCCCGTTGCGGTTCCCCGACGTTGGGCCCGACCAGATGATCGGTCTCTGCGTCGTGCTCGCTCTTCCGATCCTGCTGGTGCGCCGGCTGCCCGCGGCGGTCTTCGCGGCGGTCCTGGGCGAAGAAGTAGCCCTCGGCAACCTCTTCGGCGCGCGGCCCTGGATCGTGTTCCTCCTGCTCCTGGTCCTGGGCGGGTACCTCGCCGCCCGGCGGCCGAAGGCTGCCGCCGTCGGCTCCGTCGCGGCCGTCGCGACCGGGTTCGCCGAGCGCACCCTCGTCTCCCCCGGGGACTCCGTCGGCGACGCGGCCCGGGGGGCTGGGCAGTTCGCGTTCTTGTTCGCGGTCGCGTGGGTCTTCGGCGGGGTGTACCGCAAACGCCGTGAATACCGCGAAGCCCTGCACGAGCAGACCGAGGCCCGCGCCGTCATGGCCGAGCGGCTGCGGATCGCCCGCGAACTGCACGACAGCGTCGCGCACAGCATCGGGATCATCACGGTGCTGTCGGGAGCGGCGGCGCGGGTCGTGGAGACCAAGCCCGAGCAGACGCGGCAGGCGCTGACCGGCATCGAGACCACCAGCCGGGAGACGCTGCTCGGGCTGCAGCGCATGCTCGGAGCGCTACGCCGAGCCGAGCCCGACGACGCCATGCCGGGGGCTGCTCCGCTGGCGCCGGGCGGCAGCCTGGCGGACGTCCCGCGGCTCGCCGAGAGCACGGCTGACGCCGGGGTGCGGGTCCACGTGACCTGGCGGGGCGAGCAGCGTCCGCTGCCGCCGGAGATCGAGCTGTCGGCGTTCCGGATCGTCCAGGAGGCGGTGACGAACGTGGTGCGGCATTCCGATGCGCGGACGTGCCGGGTCGCGGTCGGTTACGAGCCGACAGGAGTGACGATCGAGGTGGTGGACGACGGGGACGACGGTCTTGGCGGGCCCGGCCGTCCGAGGCCCTCGGCGGCGGCCGGCGGAAGCGGCTTCGGCCTACTCGGCATGCGCGAGCGAGTGACGTTGCTGTCCGGCCAGTTCAGCGCCGGCCGGCGTCCGGAGGGCGGATTCCGGGTGGCTGCGAGGCTCCCGGCATGAGCGTGCGGGTGCTGCTGGTCGACGACCAGCCGCTGATGCTGGTCGGGCTCGCGATCCTGATCGGCGACACCGACGACCTGGAGGTGGTCGGCCAGGCCGGCGACGGCCGCGAGGCGGTGCGCCTGGTGCGTGAGCTGCGGCCGGACGTCGTGGTGATGGACATCCGGATGCCGGGCATGGACGGGATCGAGGCGACCCGGCAGGCGACCGCCGAGCCGGACCCGCCCAAGGTGCTGGTGCTGACGACCTTCGACGACGACGAGTACGTCTACGGCGCACTGCGCGCCGGGGCCAGCGGATTCCTGCTCAAGAGCATGGCCCTGGACGCGCTCCTGGACGCGATCCGCGTGGTAGCGGCCGGCGACGCGTTGATCGCGCCGAGCGTGACCCGACGGCTGATTGCGGACTTCGCCGGAACCTCCGCCACCCCCGCCACCCCAACGGCCTCCGAACCGGACACCGAGCCCGCCGCGGACTCAAGTCTCATCGCGGGGATCACCGATCGGGAGCGCGAGGTGCTGGCGCTGGTCGGACAGGGACTGGCGAACGGTGAGATAGCCGAGCGGTTGGTGATCAGCGCGGCGACCGCGAAGACGCATGTCGCGCGTCTGTTCGCCAAGCTCGGAGCTCGGGACCGCGTCCACCTGGCGATCATCGCCTTCGAGACCGGACTCGTGCCGCGTAGACGGTAGGGCAGGGGGAGAAGGACGATCGAGACTGCGAGTTCGTCGCGTTCCAGACACGCCAGCACACCCACCTGGGTGAAGTGCTGCGGGGCGGACAACGGACAAAACTGAGAGACCCCCATAACTGCACTGCACGTCACTCCGATTACCACGAGGCCGTCGCGACGTGGCTCGCCGAGCACGTCGACCGTCCCGTGGTCGTGCTCAAGGGTGCCGAGACCGCCTACTGGGAGATTGTCCCTGCTTAGTTGCAGTGTCTCTTTATGTTCCCTCGGCAGCGCTGAGCTGCCCGTTTGCGCGTTGCAGTGAGCCGAGTCGGCTGGGTAGCGTCCCCACCCCATGGAACAAGTGATCTTCTCCTCCAAGGGGTGGGAGACATGGGGCCTGGAGTTCAGGCCGACGATCCCCGAGGGGATGCCGCTGGTCGTCGATGAGGATCTCCTCTTCGATGACGATGACGATGGCGGGTCGCGTCCCTCAGCCGTGATCAATCGGTGGGCTTGCGAACTGCCCGTCAACGGCTGCCCGGCCGCGAAGTCCTGGCCGTACTACGTGCGCACTGTGCGGGAGTGGACGGACTTCGCGGCCGGCCTCGGGGTCGGGCTGTTCGACGGCCGGCAGCAGTTGAAGGCCGCGCTGAGCGCGTACGCGGTCCACCGGTCGTCCGGCCCGCTGGAAGCGCGGTTCGCGGCGTCGACGTGGAACCAGAGCGTCAGCATCCTGTCGAGCTTCTACCGGTGGGCGGTGGACGAGGGGTATGCCACGGCGGAGCCGTTCACCTACCGGCAGGCCATGACCTTCTTCTCAGGGGTGCCGCAGCAGGTCAGGGTGAACCTGGCCCGGCGGCGGCAGCCGAAGGAGCATGTGACGGTCAAGTACCTCGCGGACGACTTCTCGGAGCTGTTCCTGCTGGGGCTGGCCGGGCTGGACCGGGCCGGCGGCCCGCTGTTCAAGGGCCGGGAGCTGGCGCGCAACACGGCGGTCGGCAGGATGGTGCTGTCGACTGGAACACGCTGCCAGGAGTTCACCTACCTGCTGGAGTGCGAGGTCCCTCCGCTGCCGGCGCGCCGTTCGGACCTGCCCGTGCCGTTCCCGGTGCCGCAGGGGGTGACCAAGGGCAGCAAGGCCCGCCAGTCGTGGATCGACTACGACGCCCTGGCCGAGCTGCACTCCTATCTCGCTCTGGAGCGGGCGGCCTCGGTCGAGGGCTCGGCCTGGAGACCGCCGTCGCGGTGGGGCGAGCCGCTGGTCGTCACCGAAGCGGACGCGCGGGGCGGCCGGGTGAACGGGCGGCGGGTGACATGGGCGGCGATGACCCCTGCGGAACGGCGGCGCCTGGTTGCCCCGGGCGGCGGCACGATGCTGCTGGCCGTGCAGAACGGCGGCGGCCCGTTCACCGCCTGGCCGACGGTGTTCGAGCGCACCTCGCAGCGACTGCGCGAGCACGTCGACCCACGGTTCCCGCACGTCTACCCGCACCGGCTGCGGCACACGATGGCGATGGCCACCATGGCCCGCCTCGTGCGCGGCTACTACGAGCAGGCCGCCCGGCTGGTGAGGGACGCCGACGACGACGCCGGCATGGCGTTCTACCTGCGCTCCAGCGAGCCGCTGCTGGTCCTGCGGGACCTGTTGGGCCACTCCAGCGCCCTGACCACGGAGAAGTACCTCCACCGGCTGGACACCACGCGGATCTTCCGCGAGCTGTACGTGAACGTCGGCGAGGAGTACGGCCTGTTCGACGACCTCGCGGCTGACCGGGAAGCCCGGGCCGAGTTCGACGAGGAAGAGGGGGAAGCCTGATGCCGGCCGAAGTGGTCGACGAGCCGCTGGGGATCTCGGCCCGCTTCAGCGACGGCACCGGTTGCGTGAGCCACGTCGGCGAGACGCCGAATCCCGCGCTGGCCAAGGCGATGATGACGGGCCTGGCGGAGCTGGTCCATCCGCACGGGGCGCTCGACTCGAAGTCCTCGGTCGTCGGCTATCTGAGCGCCGTGCGCAGGTTCACCGAGGGCCTGGCACGGATCGGCTTCACCGGGCCGGCCGCGGACCTGACCCGCGCGAAGCTGGCCGAGCACTGGATGGCGGACCGGCACGTCGGCCGGGAAGGGCAGTGCCGCGCGATGCTCGCCCGCGCCGACGACCTGGGACAGCTCCTGCACCCGCAGGTGCGGGCGTTCGTCGACGGCCGCAGGTTCGCGGTCGGCCAGGAAAGCGGGCCGGGCCTTCGCCCCTACAGCGAAGGCGAATGGGAGCGACTCGTCGCGCTGTGCCGCTCCCAGACGGCTGGCTCCTTCCGCCGTCACCGCGAGGCACTCGCACTGGCGGATGCCGGATGCGACCCGGTGGAGGGCGGGTGGAGCGAGCAGAATGTCCTGTGGCTGATGAAGAACCGCGGCCCGAACGGCACGATCGGTCGGCTGACCCGCGCCATGGGCCAAAAGCGCGCCGCCCGCGGCGTCATCACCGGCAACCAGGCGCAGGAACTGCTGAAGAGCCTCTACCCGCCGCCGCGGATCGTGATCCCCTACCGGATACTGTTCGGCACGCTGACCGGCATCGTCCCCGACGGGATCGACGACCTCGGCCTCGGCGACATCGACTGGGCGGGCGACGGCCAAGTGCTGCTCGACTACGTCAAGGGCCGCACTGCCGGGGAGAGCCTGACCCTGTCCCGGGCGGCGACGCGCCTGCTGGAGCAGTGGCTCGCCCACTCGGCGCTCACCCGCAGCTTCGCCCCCGAGGAGGACCGTGCCCGGCTGTGGGTGCGCTACGACCTGCGCCTGCAGTGGTGCGGACCGCCGCCCGGCAACTCGACCTACCGGGCGTGGGTGACCAGGAACGCCCTGGTCGACGATCTGGGCGCGCCGCTTCGCATCCATCTGCACCGCCTGCGCACGACCCACGCCGCGCTGCGCGACCGCCGGTCCTGGCGCGGCAGCCGCCGCGCGACGATCGATCCGAACCGCAGCCCCGGCGTCGAGGGCGACTCCTACCTGACGCTCGGCACCGACCGCCAGCGCGAGGCGGTCGAGGAGATCGCCGCCACCGCCGTCGGCGACCTGGTGCGACGCGCCCAGCCGCCGGTGGTCCTCGACGGCGAGGACGTCACCGAGCTGGTGCGCGCCTACCCGCGCAAAGTCGCCGAGCTCGGCCTGGACGACCAGAGTCTGCGGGACCTGGTCGGCGGGGAGCGCGACGTGTTCACCGCCGCCTGCGCCGACCAGCTGTCGGGCCTGCACGGCCCGAAGGGCAAACCCTGCCCGGCCCGCCCCTGGGTGTGCCTGCTGTGCCCGCTGGCGCTGTTCGCGCCCCGCCACCTGCCCAACCTGCTGCGGCTGCGCGCGTTCTTCTCCCGGCAGTGGAACCAGATGACCACCGACCACTTCATGGCCGTCTTCGGCCCCTACGCCCAGCGCCTCGACGAGATCCTCCAGCCGGGCGTCCACTTCACCACCGCACAGCTCGCGGACGCGGCAACCCAGGTGGCCGGCCACGACGGCGAACTTCCCCTGCGCCCCGAGGAGGGCACCGCATGAACCCACCCGTCTCCCCAGCCCCTGCGGCGGGAGTGAAGCCGTCGCCCTTCACCGGGCAGGACGTGTACGCCGCAGCAGGATTCACCGTGGACCACGGCCGGAAGAGACCCGTCTTCGACAACGACGTGTGGGACCTGTCCGGCGTGGTCGGCCTTCCGCTGTCCACCCCGCCGGAGCAGACGGTGTTCCACTTCACCGCGATCCGCAACCCCCGCTGGCGGCTGGTGGCCAAGGAATTCCTCTTCGCCCGCCTGGCCCCCGGGCACGAGGCGGTGCGCGAGCTCGGCGGCGCCTTCCGCACCCCGCTGGGCATCCGCACCTGCAGCCAGCGCCTCAAGCAGGTCACCAGCTGGCTGAACTGGCTCACCGACCAGGGCGTCACCACTCTCGGCGACGTCGTCCAGGAACACTGCGCGGCCTACCTGGAATGGCGCCGCTGGATCCGCGACGACAAGGGCCGACCGATCCGCGAGTGCGAGCCGGACCACAAGCAGTACATCGTCCTCGGCACTCAGGAGCTCGCCTCCTACACCGACCTGTTCACCGCCGACGCCTACCGCCCGGGTTTCAGACCGTGGGGCAGGGCCAGCGCGTTCGCTGTCGCCGGCGCGCCGAAGGGCGGCCGCCAGGCCAACCGGACCCCGCCGCTTCCCCAGGAGGTGTTCCAGCCCCTGCTCGCCGCGTGCCTCTACCTGGTGGAGACGATCGGCCCGCACCTGGCCGCCGTCCATCGCGAGCTGGAAGCCGAGCCCGACGGCCCCCAGCGCCGGGACGCCGAGGGCGACCGATGGGAGTTCTTCCGGAAGCTGGTCGCCCACCACGTGGCCTCGGGCCGGCCACTGCCCGCGACGGAGCCGGACGCCGTCCAGCACCGGCTGGAGAACGGCTGGTCGCCGGCCGATCCGCTGCTACGGCTCAACTTCCGCCACCTCGCCCACCGCATCGGCCTCGAACACTGGGACCACCAGTACTTGCCCTGGCGGCGCCCTCTTCTGGAGAAGGCCGTCGCGGCCGTCGGCATACAGCCCCGCTGGGCACGCGACGCACTACCGGTCGAGCGGGCGGACGGCGGCGGCCAGGTCCCCTGGACACTGCCGCTGTCCTCCGACGAGGTTCGCTCGCTGGTGCTGCGAGTCCGCACAGCCGCCCTGATCGTGATCGCGGCCCTGACCGGGATGCGCACCAGCGAGTTGAACGAGCTTCCCGTGGACTGCCGCGTCGAGCCGCAGGACCTCGGCGGCGGCCGGGTCCGCTACCGGCTGCGGAGCACCCTGATCAAGGGGCAGAAGCTCGGCGGGATTCCGGAGGAGTGGGCCACCGTCGAAGAGGCCTACCAGGCCGCAGGGCTCGCCACCGATCTCCTGGACCCGGCGAGGGACACCACCGTCCTGTTCCCCAAGCTCGCCTTCTATCGCTGCTACCCGCTCCTGCGGGACTGGGTCAACGGCCCCGACGGCCGCCGGCTGGGCCTGACCCCGATCCCCGAAGAGAGCGTTAACCTGCGGCGGCTGCGGCGCACCCTCGCCGTCGAGATGGCGAACCGGCCCGGCGGACTCCTGGCGGCGAAGATCGCGCTCAAGCACGTCAGCGTCGCCACCACCGAGGGCTACGCCGCCCGCCCCGGCGGCGCCCAGGCCTCCCTCCTCGCCGAGGTCGGGAAGCTGGAAGCCGAGCGGAACAAAGACCTCACCTGGCAGGTCTGGCAGGACTACAAGGCCGGCAGGATGCCCGCCGGCCCCGGCGCCAAGAGCCTGCTCGACTTCTTCGCCTTCGTCGACGCCCACACCAGCGTCGAACCCGGAGCGCCAGCCACCAGGCGCGGCGACCAGGAGGTGCTGAACCTCCTGGCCCGGCGCGCCAAGACCTTGCATCTGGGCACCGCGAACTACTGCTGGTTCGCTGACCCCGCCAAGGCCCTGTGCCTCAAGCTCGCCGGCACACCGGCCGCCGACCGACCCCTGGTAGGGATGTGCGACGCCGCCCGCTGCCCGCAGGCCACCCACCACGCCTGCCACCGGCCGGTCTGGGCCGCCAGCGCCGAGAACAAGAAGGCGTTCATCGCCGCGATCGGTCGCAGCCAGAAGGCGGAGAAGACCCGGCTGCAGCAGGAACTCGACCGCGACCTGCACGTCCTGGAAGCCATCGACACCGCAGACGGAAGCAGGACCTGAGATGGCCCGCATCACCGAACAGACCCGCGTCCGCAACGAGCACGCGATCCGCTCGGCCATGGACCGACTTCTCCGCGGCGAGGTGCCAGAGGGCGGCCGGTGCGATCTCAAGACCCTGGCTGCCGAAGCCGGCGTCACCCGTACCGCCTTCTACCCGAAGAAGAACCCCGACGGCACCACCAGACCGGGGCCCTACCAGCACCTCGCCGCGGAGTTCACTCGCCGACTCAAGGCCATGCAGGGCACAGGAGCGACCGCGGACCCGCGAGACTCCCAGATCTCCCGCTTGAAGGACGCCAACACCGTCCTGGCCCAGCGCCTCCAAGCCCAGGAGAAGCAGCTCAAGGAACTCATGGCATTCCGACAGCTGGCCCTCTCCCGGCTCGCCGCTCAGCACCTGGAGATCGAACGTCTACGTGCCCAGTGCGTAACACGGGCGCAGGCCCCCGCCCAAGCGGTCACGCGGCTGCTGCCTAACGCATCCCTGGGGATGGTGACGTCCATCACGTCAGCAGCGACCCCAAGGCGACAGGAAAGCGACAACGCCGGGGGACCCGATACGAGCAGGCCTCGCTGCTAGCGCCTAGCTAGTGCCGCATCAGGCAACGTTCGCCCTGTCGGAGGTCCTGCCTGTCGATGGCTTTGGCCGCTGGCGATAATCGTCCGATGAGTGCCATCGAA